>DASRZI010000316.1:0-2653 GCA_035686605.1 Candidatus Zixiibacteriota bacterium | reverse complement strand
AATATATCCGCCGCCATGAGGGCGAACGGGACGAAAGCAACTACGCCTTGGTCGTGCGTAACGGTCGCAGCCGGGAGCGGACCATCCAATGTGGCGCCGGTGAGTTGAAGATACAGGCGTCACGGGTTTATGATAAGCGTCCCGGGCATTAGTTCACCAGTTCCATCCTACCACCCTATATGCGTAAGTCGCCTCGCCTGGAGGAAGCCGTGCCGATTCTCTATCTCCGTGGCCTTTCCACTGGCGACTTCGGCCCGGCCTTATCTACCCTGTTGGGCGAAGAGGCACTCGCCGGTTTTTCAGCGACCACGGTCACCCGCTTGCTACCAGTCTGGCAGGACGAGTACAAAGCCTGGGCAAACGTCCGCTTGCGGGCAAGAACTACGTCTATCTCTTGGCCGATAGTGTTCACTTCAACATCCGCCTGGAAGATGATCGCCTGGCCTGCCTGACTCTTATCGGTGTCCTACTCGATGGCACCAAAGAGGTGGTGGCTTTGGAGGACGGCTACCGGGAGTCAACTGAGTCCTGGAAGACGCTTCTCCGTTACCTCAAACGCCGGGGCATGCCGGCACCCAAGCTAGCTATCGCCGATGGCGCTCTCGGCTTTTGGGCCGCCTTGGGCGACGTCTATCCTGAAGCAGAGGAACAGCGCTGCTGGGTACATAAAACCGCTAAGGTGCTCGACAAGCTTCCTAAACGGCTTCAGCCGCGGGCTAAATCCCATTTGCACGAAATCATGCAGGCCGAAGGCCGGGAAACGGCTCTGGAGGAGCTGGCTCGTTTCCAGGAGGAGTACGAGGCCAAGTATCCTAAAGCGGTGGATTGCTTGACCAAAGACACCGACACCCTCTTCACCTTTATGGACTATGCGGCCGCCCACTGGCTTCACTTGCGCACCACCAATGCCATAGAATCTACCTTTGCCACCGTTAAGGCCCGTACTCGGAAAACGAAGGGCGCCGGGTCGCGCAATGCCGGACTGGCCATGACCTTCAAGCTGCTAACTCAGGCTGAAGGACGTTGGCGGCGAGTCAATTCGCCCCACCTAGTCGCCCTCGTTGCGGCTGGTGTCAAGTTCCCGGATGGTAAGACACGCATTCTGCCAGACTTGTCGTCTGATTCTGTTGTTAATCTATATGTGGACGTCGCCCTTGAACCGGTGATCCGTAACATTTGACAATATCTGCATGAGCCGAGAAACTGGTCGGTATCACTGGAAAGGCTTGGGTGATTCTTGTCATCGTTGCATCTATACTCGTCAATGAACAAATGATTGCTGGCTAGGCGGTTTGATCATAAACGAATGAATAGGGAGGATCATCGTGAAGAAGATACTGTATGTGATTGCAGGCTTGGCCGGCATAGTACTAGTAGTATTGATTGTTTTCACCTTTAGCTTTGGCTTTATAGGAAGCAACAAAAGCCAATTTGTTGGACCGACCTCCGCCGAAGAGCCTTTGCCCGAGGCCTTGATCTTCGATTTGGAAAAATACGTTACCAAGGCAATGGAGCAATACGATGTTCCAGGCGCGTCGATGGTACTCGTGCAGGGTGATGAGATCGTCTATAGTCGTGGTCTTGGAGTCAGGGATCTTCAAACAAAGGCTCCGGTCAGTAATGAAACATTGTTCGGCATTGGCTCTACCACCAAAACGATGACGGCAATCATGATCGCATCCCTGGTTGAAGACGGTTTTTTCGATTGGGATACACCGGTCACCGATGTCCTGCCAGCTTTCGCCTTATCAAACCCGCGGCTTTCAAATGAGATCACATTTGAACACACCTTGTGCATGTGCACGGGCGTTCCCCGACGGATGGAGGATATCAGCGTCAGGTATAGCGAGATGACCGCCGAGGAGATCATCGAATCCCTGGCAACTATCCCTCTATCTGGGGCCTTCGAGGAAAAGTTTAACTATTCCAGCAGGATGGTGGCAACTGGAGGTTTTTTGGCTGCGATGGCCGCAGGGGGTGAGTATGGAAACCTGGCTGAAGCTTATGCTCAGCTGATGAAGGAACGAATACTGGATCCACTAGAAATGAGATCGTCGACATTCTCTGTTGATGAGGCGGTGACCAGCGGGGACTATGCAACACCGTATTATTCCTCAATTTCAGGATATGTAGAGATTCCGCCTGACCTTGAAAACATATTCAGACCGATTTCACCGGCCGGGGCACTGTGGTCAAATGCCAATGATATGGCGAAATACCTGATCATGCTGCTTAATGGCGGTATTTCTGCGGACGGACGGCAGATCGTATCGACTGAGAATCTGGCATATCTATGGGAACCGCGAGTAGCTGTAGATGCCCAGATCAGTTATGGTCTGGGATGGCATGCTGAAGATTACCATGGTTTGACCATTTACCATCATCCCGGAGGCACGGTTGGTTTCGCTTCTGAAATGATGGTTATCCCTGAGCTTAACATCGGTTTTGCCCTGCTGGTAAACGGATTGGATCAGGTTAAGCCTCTTGGCATGATGACCAGGTATCGCTTGCTGGAAATGTTGACCGGCCGTGAGCAGGTCTACGACCAGGAGATACGTGAGATAGACCGGGACATACGCATTCAGGTCTTTACATTATCCCTTGTCACCAGAAAAAAAGTTGATCCTGACGAAGTAGATCCGTTCCTGGGTGT
>DASRZI010000315.1:0-12782 GCA_035686605.1 Candidatus Zixiibacteriota bacterium | reverse complement strand
TTCCCCGGCAGCCTTCACAACTCCATACCCGGCAACCAGGTATCCCACCTTCACAGATCTGCCAGGCTGTCAAGCACAATCGATGCATGGGTTATCATGTATCCGGTGCATAACGTCATAGGTCGAGCCTATGCCCTGGCTGCCAGGTGATAGCCATAGCCTATGACCACATGCCTTGCTACTTTATTAGACAGCTCTGGAATCCAGTGTAGTGCTCTGTATCTCATGTCATGTGAGGTATGCATGTGATGCATGCATGATGGGTATGTATGCGTTTGATGCATGATGCCGGGGTGGTAAGAATTGAGGGGGGGTGGGGGGTCTGTGTGTGGAGATGGGGACTATCCCCACACCCAAGCCTCCAAAAAAACTGGAAAAAAATCGAAGGGGCTACCTGCCCCCTGACCTCATGCGTAAGAATTCATCAGTATTGGTTGCCGGTTTTTGCGGCATTTTGGCTGCCGGCTGCATGGTGTTGAGTTGCTGCAAAGCCCTCTGCGATTCTGGATCGGAAACGGCACCACTCGATTGCCGCATGATTTGATCTCTCAGCATTTGATCGCGCCTAATGGCCTCTAGGGGATTGTCTCCTCCGTAAGCAGCCTGGACCTGCTCATAGCCACTCGGAGGCCCCCTAAAGGCTCTAGGGTCCATTTGCCAATATCCGTCCTCTCGAAGGCCACCTGCCTCCCATGGATTGTCGTATCCAGCCATATCTCACCTCCGATTGAGAGCTCTTTATTCACATTTAGCATAATTCGGATCCAAATGTATGCGCAATATGCATAATCGGATTGACTGCCGGACACATGCTGTGAGACTCATAAAGCATGACATCCACCGAAACCGACGAAACCACCGAATTTGCGATATCACTGTTCGATTTATCGGACGGAAATTCGCTACCAAATCGAGCACCCGCGATTGTCACCGAGGCGCTCAAAAAAACACCAGCCGATTATTTCGAGATATCTGAGAGCAAATTGCAGCAAGCCTGTCGTGCGGATGATCGTGACAAGGCTCTGCGCCTGAGGTTCTGGGACGAGTATCATGCGGCTTGTCGTGAATCTCGGATCATGCGGGTTGATAAGATCCGCGCTCTAACTATGGTAGAGAAAGAATTCCGCAAGAAGGTACATACTGCCCAAAGGTGGCTGGCCTACATCTGCACCGAGCCCCCAAGTCTGTGGGCACTCAATCAAAACATCATTCGCCTCGCGATTGACCACACCGCCCAATTCATCACGCAGGTCCCTAAAAAGAAGGTGGTTGAACGCAAGTTCGATCCTGAGACTGGTGCATGTATTTGGGAGAAAGCATGGGAAGAACCGGTGCCGGGGGTAGAGAAAATCGCTGCAGACATCCGCAAGGAATCGCAAACAGTACCGATTACCAAGCGCGATTCACCACGAGTAAAGAAGGAAGACCGGGTAGCTGATTACCAAGAGGTTCCCGATGAAGAACCTGCCGAGCCACTTGTGTCCCCGGAAGATGAAATGGAAGAATTAAACAAAGCCTTAGCAAAGGCGGGAAAATGATGGGTAATGGGCTGCAAAACACCGATGTAGATACACTTCAATTCATCCTGATTGCGTATCTTTTGTATCGAACATGGAGATGATCAAACACATGGCCATTACAACAGTGGTACTACGACCGACAAATCGCCTCAGGTTTCAGAAGCGTAAAGTCAATAAGTATAACGACGATGGGTCGCAGAAATATTTTAGGATATTGCAGCAGCTATGGTCTAGCGACACAGTGGATTATTCTGAGTGGCGCGATGTCGAGGTTGTTGAGGAACCAGTAATTCAATAGGAGAGAGCATGAGTCGTTTTGATTATGTTAAGTATGACGAGATAGCTTCTGGTGTTCAGGGTAGTGCGAAGATCAAAGCGCAGTCTTTGGAGACATGCATTAATTTGTTGATGTCGGAGGAAGCCAAGACCAAAGCCCTGCAGCATTTGGAAGAGTGCTATATGTGGATCGGTAAGGCTATTCGTGATGATCAGATTGCGCGAACGGGTAAAACCGAACTCGAAGAAGGGCGGGGTAATTCGTAAACCTTGAACCCCGCAGCCAAAAAACTGTTAGAGAAAAAAGAGAAGCTCATCCAAGAGTTGCCGCATCTCTTTGGCTTCAAGCATTACCCCTGGTCGCGCAAGTTCTTTGAGTCCACAAATCTAATGAGCATCCTTACTGCCGCCAACCAGATTGGTAAATCGACGGTACAGATAAGGAAAGCGATTCATTGGGCTACTTGTAAGAAATTGTGGAAAAAGTTGTGGAAAACTACCCCAAGGCAGTTCTGGTATCTATATCCTTCAGGACCTCTAGCTACTGCCGAATTCCGATTGAAGTGGATTCCCGAGCTTATGCCCAAGCGCGGTGTAAAAATCGCATCGACTGTGAAGCCTGCCGAGAGACCCCCGGCATGGTACTGCACGGATAAAGGTAAGGAGGAATGTAATGACCCGATTTATGGCTGGAAAGCGTTCTACACGCAAAAGGATTTACAGTATGTGCTTTTTAAGAGTGGCATCGAAATGCACTTCAAGACGTATACCCAAAACGTACACAACCTCCAGGCGGGTACTGTCCACGCAATCTTCTGTGACGAAGAACTACCGGAAGAGTTGTACGATGAACTCACTTTCAGACTCGAAGCTGTTGATGGATACTTTTCTATGGTCTTTACGGCTACACGAAACCAAGTTCTCTGGCTCCTAGCTATGGAGGCCAAGGGGGATATGGAAAAGTTTCCCGACGCCCATAAGCAACAGATAACGATGTATGATTGCCAGAAGTTTGAAGACGGTACTTTATCGAAGTGGACCGACGAGAAGATTGCTAAGGCGAAAGCCAAGTGCAAGAATGAAACTGAAGTCCAGCGGAGGGTGTATGGGAAGTTTGTTCAAGACCAGGGCCGGGTCTACGGTCAATTCGATCCGCAAAAACATTTCGTACCGGCAACGACGAAGCTCCCTGAGCGATGCAGTTACTACGGTGCTATGGATTACGGCTCGGGCGGGTTGGAAGGCCATCCTTCTGCCGCATCTATTTTGGCGGTGGCACCGGACTTCCGTGAAGTGTGGGTCGTACGAGGCATCCGGCTGGATGAACAACAGACTACGGCTGGTGATCTTATTCAGCACTACCTCGACCTCAAAGGAAAAACACCGATTACCCAACAGACCTATGACCCCGCATGCCGGGACCTTCTGACGATTTCGGAACGGATTGGCTTGTCCCTACTCAAGCCGGACAAGGGTACCGATATTGGCGAAGGACTAGTCAACACACTCTTCAGGCACAACAGGCTTCATATCTTCGATACTCCAGAGCTTCGTAAACTAGGCAATGAGTTGATGACGATTATGAAGGAGACACCCAAACGGAAGCGCAAGGACGATTTTGCCGACACCGTTAGGTACGGATTAACCATCATACCAATAGATTGGGAGTATTTTCGTGGTGAACCCAGTGAAATCGAGAAAAAGCAGAAGCGTGAAGAGTGGCACCCACCAACCGATGACGAAATCATCGCCGAGCAGATCCGCATTAGGAGGGGAGAGTCCCCTAAAACGGACAGAGACCGGGAAGCAAGCCGAGCAGAACGTGAGTGGTATCGAGAGCTTGATGACGCCAACGAAGAATATGGCACCTGACTTTAAATCAGACAGCATTTGCGATATCCTGAAAGCATGCAAGAAATTAAATGTGAAGAGGATCGTTCTGAGCGGTTGCGAGATAGAGTTTTATCCTGAAACGCCTGAGCCGGAGCCCGTTCAGAGTGGTTTTGGTCTCCCCATCGATAGGATGGGTGAGAATATGCAAAAAGCTCATCTTGAAGCGAAGCAACAAGCATTGCGTGAATCCTATGAGGCCCAAGAGCTTGCCAACGAACGGCAGCAGTACGAAGCCAAGCGTATGACCCCCTCCGATGACGAAGAACTCAAGCGATTGGTCATGGAACAGGAACTTATGATGCACGAACCGAGTGCCTGGGAAGATATGCAGATTGACACAGCCCTCGGAAATGTGAAAGATAGGGAAAACTCTCAACTCATCGGCGACACAGCCGGATACCATGCACATACCGCCCTTAGGGGAGAAGGCGTCCAATGACAAAGCTAAATATTGGCGATCTTCAGCGGCTATATCAAGAATCTGATCATATCGACAAATATATCTACGCCGAACAGCGTAGTAGCATCCTTTTAGTCGCTGGTGAACACTACAATAAGCGCACCCAACGCTATTTCTCCCAAATTCGGGACAATCGGGACCTAACGGACTATCAAAAGCTCCGATTAACCAAAAACTACACCCGAAAAGCCCATAATCGCTACCTTTCCTCCATCATGATGTACGCATCTGGGATCAAAATTACCCCCCAAGATGACGCAGAAATGCAGGATGTGAAGGATGCCGAACTGAACGAATCAGTGTGGCAGGACGTAAAATACCGCTATAAAATGCGTTCCAGGATGCGAAATTGGTGTTCTGACTTTATTTCCATCGGTGAGTGCATCGCTTGCATCAAGTTCGACGAGACTGCCGGGGAATTTGAAGGCTATGAGCCTTTGATGAATGAATACGGCGAACCCTACATCGACCAGGACGGTACGCCGGTACCGGATAAGAAAAAACCTCGATTTGTGGGGGACTGGATCTTCG
Source organism: Candidatus Zixiibacteriota bacterium (assembly GCA_035686605.1). Lineage (GTDB taxonomy): Bacteria > Chloroflexota > Anaerolineae > Promineifilales > Promineifilaceae > UBA11865. The sequence goes on along the minus strand of DASRZI010000315.1, from coordinate 8,102 downwards.
ATAGGGTCTTCGGATTCAACTTCATGCGAGATCCCGGCGCTAAGTCCTATGAGGATTCCCCATACATCATCGTTCGCAAGATGGTGAACACCAAAGCACTTCGCCGTAAGTGGGCAGACCACCCGGAAGTGCTTAAAGGGATCGAGGACAACGCGACAGAAGAGTATGTGATTTTCGACGCAACAAGGGGCGGGTATGAAAGAATCGGTGGTCAAACAATGCTTCGGGAGTATTACTTCCGTCCTAGTTTGGAGTATCCAAGGGGCTATTACTTTATTGCAACGCCTTCTGTTATTCTTGCTGAAGGAGAATTGCCATTCGGTATATGGCCAATCATCTACAAGCCATTTGATGAACATCCAGCAAGTCCGCGTGGACGAAGCCTCATCAAGCAAGTTAGACCATACCAAGCTGAAATCAACCGCGCATCAAGTCAGCAAGCCCTCCATCAAATCACAATCGGAGATGACAAGCTCATCTACTCTGCGGGTACTAAACTCTCACCAGGGGCGCTTCTCCCCGGAGTTCGAGGCATATCGTACCAGGGTGCTCAACCGCAAATTCTGCCGGGACGAGATGGCGGCCAATACCGAGGCTACATCGATGGGCAAATCAACGAACTAAAAGACATCATCGATTTCCCAGATATTGAGCAAAGTTCCACCGGGGAAGGTGGTACCGGCGATATGTGGGCTATGCTTTTCAAGTCCTCCATGCAGCGTCAGCATCTTTCGCTCTACTCGGAGAAATTTGAAGAGTTCCAGATTGAATTTGTTGAGACCTTCCTCAAGCTTGCAAAAGAGTATTACAGGTACTACCCGGATCGCCTGATTCCGATGATCGGTAAGCGGGAGCAAGTCAATCTGCAAGAGTTCTTTAAGACAGTGCCGATGCATTATAGAGTGCATGTTGTACCTCAAGACAATACAACCGAGACCCAATTCGGTAAGCAACTCACCATGCAACACTTGCTACAATACACTGGCAATAACTTAGCGCGGGAAGACATCGGTATGCTCGCAAGAGAGATGCCGTTTGGGAATACCGAGCAAGCGTTCTCAGATATGACTGTAGACTATGACACCTTCAAGAACATGGTCCTATCGCTGGAGCGCGGTGAGATGCCACACTCTACCGCCGACGATAACCACGATTACATTCTCAAGAAGCTTTCTGCCCGGCGCAAGCAATCTGATTTTAGGTTCCTACCGCAGCAGGTGCAGGAAGCCTATGCGCTCAAAATCCAGGAGCATAACTACTACAAGGTTGAGAAAGATCGCGCACTGGCAGCCGCCAAGAATGAGTTTGTACCAACAGAAGGCGCACTCATCGCGGTTGATATGTATGTCCCAAGTCCCAATGACCCAACCAAGACTCGCAGGGCGCGTATCCCGCAAACTGCACTCGATTGGTTGTTTCAGAAGTTACAAGACCAAACTGGCAGCCTAGAGCGACTCGAAGAAATGAGTGGCGGTTTGCTTGACCAGTATGGAGAGATGATGAGTGGAGGGGGCCAGGCAGGCCAAATCTCCATGAACCCGAAATTAGGCCAGGCCCGGCCAACCCAAAACCAATAAAACAGGAGTAAATTATGGGCGGCGCATACATTCCAAGAGAAGACACTTCTCACCCGACAGAGGACAGTAAATTGCAGAATCAGATCCAACCATCAGAGCCATCGAGCCCTGATTTGGAGCCACTACCTCAGCATGCGGATTCAGAACCCGCGCATGAGCCTGTGGAGGAACCCCTGTCCCCGCCCGAGGACGAATATCTGACAATGGACGAACCGAGTGGGCCGGAACCAGCACCACCGGCTCAACAAGGTGCGACCACCGAAGATTATGTTCCTGATCTCACTTTTAAAGTGATGGACCAAACGTATCAATTTGACGAGCGATTGACCCCACTTATCAAAGACAAAGAAACGGAAGAATACTTCCGTGAGATGGCCCAAAGAGCTTATGGCCTTGACTACGTTAAAGATGACCGGACTGCGCTCCGAACAGAGAATCAACAATTGATGCAGTTCCGTGAGAAATTTGCTCCAGTCAAGACCGATTTAGATTTTGCGATGGATCGGCTGAAAGCCCAAGATTTTGAAAGCTTCAAAGATGTCTTCGGTATCACAGATGAAATGGTCTTCAACTATGCGCGAACAAAAGCGCGTCTTGCGGACCCCGAGACCCCTGAAGAGTTCAAATGGACTTACCAACAGAATCGTCAGAACGCGCAAGCCAACTACGATCTCTACCACCAAAATCGCCAACTATATGCACAATCAGGTCAGGCTGCGCCGAACATTGCAGCCGAACTTGAGCAAACTTTACAAGATCCAAATGTCGCCCACTTCGCGCAGGAGTGGGATGCCCGAGCAGGCCAGCAAGGTGCATTTCGACAAGAGATCATAAACCGAGGGAAATTGCACCACATGGAGCACAAGCAGGACATAATGCCGCAACAGATCGTGCAACAACTCACATCACAGTACCCGGCACCAGCGGGGCAGTACCAGCCACAGTACCGTCCACTACCGCCACTCGTACCATTCCAGCAGAATGGGCATCAACAGTTCAATGGGGGGACGCCACCTCCGCAGCAGCCACCGACAATCGCTGCTGTTCCGTCCAGGCAAGCGCCACAGGGAAGACCACCCGTGATCCCGCATACTCCTGGTTCCGGTTCGTCGCCGGTAAGAAGACAAGTCAGAAGTATTGAAGACATTAGAAAACTCGCAAACGAGGCTAATTGACGTTCGTTTGCCCTGGCAACGGAGTGTATAGGTTATGGCTACTAATCGTAATTTTCAGGACATGCTCAACGAGTATCTCCCGAATGAATTATTGAAAGAGGAATTGATCAAGCGCGATTACATCCTGAGTAACGTGCAAAAAGACAACAACTGGAAGGGCGGCAATCTTGTTGTACCTTTCAAGCGAAATGGCGCGACTTCGGTTAAATTCGGCGGCTTAACTGCAGCCGGAAATATCGTTCAGTCAAAGTACATTCGCGGTAACATCGCGGATTATCGTGAGTTGTGGGGCAGTTTACTGTTCGATCAGCGTGACCTTCAAGAGCACGACGGTCGTATCCCTACTTCAACCTTCCTCCGATTGTTACCGGATGAGCTTGAAGACTACATGGAGTATGTCAAAGAAGTCACATCGATTCAGTTCGGTTCAGGACCTCAGTTTGGCAACGCCACTTCCAACGGTACCGCAGGCGGCACAATCGATGTCGATAAAATCGACCGCTTCCAGATTGATCAGTTGGTTCATCTGTCCGATGACACCCCTCAAGATCAAATCTACTACGTCACCCAAATCGACATCGACAACCTACGGGTTACTTTGTCACTTACTCGCGGCGGCGCACCGGCTGACTTGTCAGGCTTCTTGCTTGCCAATTTCCCAGTGTTCTTCCACGACGGTGTTTATGATGCCGGTGGCAACCATGACACGTTCATCTCTTTCCGTCAGTCTTTGCTTTCTGCAGCTAACGGTGGCGATGCAACATTGCACGGCCAAACCAAGCTTCAGAATCCAATCCTCCAAGCGGTTAACGTAGATGGTACTTCCATCACAGCAGCCAACATCTTGGACAAGTTCTTCGATGCCTTCACCGAAGTGCGTCAACGCAGCAAGGGCCGCGCAACCGAGTACCTCATGAGCCTCAAGAACTACGGTTCTGTCATGAAGCAACTCGAATTGCAGAAAGGTGCTTTCCGCGTAGTCGAGGAGCCCAAAGAGTCTCTATACGGCTGGATGGAAATGAAGATCGCCAACGTCACTGGACAAGTTGTGAAGATGGTCGGAATCCAAGAGATGGATGACGATATTGTTCCGCTAGTCGATTGGCGCAATATTACTTTCCGCACTAACGGATACTTCCGTAAGCGCATTTCTCCAGATGGACGCGAATACTTCGAGATTCGTAACAACAACGGATACCAGTATATCTGTGACCTTTCTCTCTTCGGCGAGATGGAGTACCGGAAGCCTGGACATTCGGCCATCATCAACAACGTACAATACTAATCATGCCTGGGGGCGGCGAGCCCCCGTTTCTTAAACTTATTTTTGAGGTGAAGATATGTCATATACGCAAGCAGACAAAGTGTGGGAGGGTAACAACACCCTCGGTGACACACGCGAAGATTCGGCCCGTGGCGATAAGCTAGGCCGGGCAAAAGTAACCCTCGAAGTTCCAGCTGCAGGCATCGCTGTTGGTTCTTATGAGACTGAATTGGAGCTACCGAAAGGCGCGATTGTGCGCGAGGTTTTCTACCTAGTAGATACCACGTTCACTTCTGCAACCGACGCAGCAGAAATTTCATGGGGCATCGAGGCCGCAGAAGACCTCATGGCAGACACCGCTATCTCGGCAGCAGCCGATTGGGACGCAGGAACCATTGCAGGGGGTGGTATTGTAAGTCCCATCGCTCTGGTAACATGGGTTCTGTGCTCCGACACTGAGCGCCGCAAGCTTTCCTACGAAGTCAAAGTTGAAGACTTGACCGCAGGGAAACTAGATTTTTGGATTTATTGGGAAATGTAATAGTCGGGGGGCTTCGGCCCCCCTTTCTTGCGAGGTAGAAAATGGCTGCATCACCGCCTGGACAAAATACAGACGACCTAAAATCGCAACTGCATACGCTTACAAAACAATTCCTAGAGTATGACGCTGATGGTAGAGTGACACGAATTGTCACAGCCCCTACCCATACCTCTGATCTTGGACCTGCCACTGAAGTTCGCTACGAGTATGTGACCCCTGTAGGCACTCCCGGCAATCAGGTTGAGAAAATGATCGAACGCGCAGTCGATTCCAACGGCGTCAAAATACAATGGCTTGCTGCCTATGAATTAGTAGGACCACTCCCATGATTTTTCAGCACGGACGCTATCAGATATGGAACATCGGTCAGCATCCGTATAGGCATGCTCCCGAAGATATCGCGTATACTACCGCCGCTTCGGGTGGCCTGATTACCAATATCGGGCAGGCGATGGACTGGATCTTCGCGGTCCTTTACCCGAACCTAGAGGCTTCAGTAGCTAACCCCGCCGCACTCCCTCTCGTCGGCAATACAATCAATGACTATCGTGTTGTGCAAGACGATGGCGACGGGAAACAAGCCGGATACCGTTGGGAACAAAGAGAAGGCGACGGGTCGGCTCAGTGGTATAAAATCTATGACTTCGATTGGTCAAGCGATGCAATACTCGCGGCCTTCCTAGATATCACTCAAGATGAGTATGTTCATAAACAAGGTCGCGACGATGCCGATGAGACTGGTACTGCGCTCGTAGGAGACCTTGCTGGTCAACACGTTTATGGCGGCGTCACAGCCGGTACTCATCTGACACTCCACGCAAACGCAGGAGATGGTGTAGGTGCTCAAACAGGATTTGTACAGACTGAAGATCCTTTTCGGCCTTTCCCTGGTACCTCTATTGATCTGGGTACTACAACTGAGAGATGGAATAAAGTTTGGGCGGACGAAGCACAAATTGACACTCTTAATATTGTCGGCGGCTCAATCACTGATTCTAGTGGAGCTATTGATTTTGATGATGAAACTCTCACTACAAGCGCTTCTGTTACTGCTGGCACTCTCACTATCAGCAGCGGCTCTATTATCGACACCAGTGGCCTTATAGATTTCGATGACGAAGACCTCACAACTACAGGCGACATCACCGCTAATGATGTGACTGGGACTACTGGCACCTTGGGGTGGTGGAATTTCGCAACCGACACCATCACAATGGACGACGGTGTGGCCGCCGACATAGATGCAATCATTGTCCCTAAAGGAACCGGATCTTTCTTACTATCCTCAAGTGGTAACGCCAGAGGTGATAACGCTGTAGATTTTCAAGTAATCCGTGGTCCCGCTACCCAAGTGGCATCTGGTGACGATTCGATTCTTGCCGGTCGAAGCAATACGGCATCGGGGGCAGACAGCATTTCTTTCGGTGGGGTTGGGAATACTTCATCCGGTACGAGGTCTGCTCTTTTTGGGGGGAGTAGCAATAGTTCATTAGGACAGGATTCGGTAGTTCTTGGCGGTAGTGGAAATAACATCACAGCAGGAATCAATACCACTATCTTGGGCGGCAGCAGTAATGCTGTGAGCGCGAACTATGCCACAGCATTCGGTGGGACTAATAATACGGCCTCGCATATTAGATCCATAGCATGCGGTAGCGGTGCTCAGACTGCAGGGAATTACGATTTTGTGGTTGGCGGTGTTGCTGCGGCATCATCTGTAGATAACAATCACTTTAGGGTAGACGTAAATGGCAAGCTGTACTTGGGGCACACCTCAGGTGTAGCTACTTCGGCGGGACTTTTCCTACAATCGCAGACCACAATAGGTCAGCAAGCTTCATTCATACAGGCTGCCGATTTCACGATAGATAGTGTTGGGCAGATGTACTTAAGCCCTACTGGGTTTTTGATAACGGACACGACCGTTGTGGCCCCGGCTGCTGACGGGGGAGCTTCACTGGGATTACCTTCTGTAAGGTACAGCAATCTATACCTGAGTACGTCTATCCAAGATGGTACTGACGCAATCACGATGCCGACTCTGATGTCATTTAGGGATGCTAATGTTGGTGTCGCGGATGGCATGACTCTGTTTTGGAATAATGCTGCTCAGAAGTGGCTCCCGAGCTTGCCGGATACCGAAATTGATCATGGCGATATATCGAATCTGAACCTAGATCATCACATGCAGTATGCATTACTAGCAGGGAGGGCATCTGGGCAGACATTAGTTGGTGGGGTTAATGCTGGGTCTAGTCTGGTGTTGGAATCTACAAGCAATGCTTCTAAAGGTAATATCTTCTTCCAGTCTAGTGCGCTTCCATTTACGGACACAGCGGTTCATTTGGGGGCTTTAAGTAGGCGGTGGGATAACCTCTACATGGTAGGCGAAGGTATCGGCTTCCGCATGGAGAACGCCGCCAACTTTGCAGGTCTTCCTGCAGCCTCCGCATCTAACCCCGGACGATTGGCTTGGGATCTAGCCGGAACCTCCATGTATGTTGATACAGGTGGTACTTGGCTGCAAGTATCTACAGATCAATTCTACTTCGAGGATGCAGTAGGCTGGACAGGTGCTTCCACTTCGGTGGCATACAATGTCTCTGCTACCGTAACCAACGCCAAGCGGATGGTGTGGCAGTTCAAAGACAACTCAGATGACTACGCGATTGTAGCGGGTGCATATATCACCCATACATCAGATACCAATGTCACAGTGACATTTGATGTCGCGCCTGCAGCGGGTACTTATACTTTGGTCGGGAGATAAGATGAATCGATTTAAGTGGTGGTTAGCAGGAATACTCACAGTCGTAGCTGTCACAGCTTCGGCCAAGATGGTTGTGAACGGGTACCTAGAGAAAGCGGGTTTTGAGACAGCCGCAGCAGATCCGGTACTCAATCTGTTCACTGGTCGCATGTATTATAATACAACCTCCAATACTGTGAAATTCTACAACGGCGCGACTTGGGGGGATGTGGGTTCTGGGCTATCTGTACCCACAGGCACAATAGCCCCGCAAGTTGGTACAACTGTCCCAGCAGGATGGCTTGCAGCAGATGGGTCTTGTCAAACGATAGCTACTTATCCTGCACTAGCTGCTGAAGTTGTTACGGGGGGATGGAATCAGGCAACTTGTGCAGGTGGTGAGTTCCGTATGCCTGACTTACGGAATAGGTTTTTACGCGGTACTGGAACCCAAGGTGTCGATGTGAATGGTGGTACTGCTGTTGCTCTTGGTGTGGATCAAGACGATGCCACAGCCGAGAATGGCATGGATGTCGATGGGTCTCCGTCTATTAATCGTTCAACTATGAACACAACAACTCACGATCATAATCAGGGAACTTTGTATGCCAGGATAGGTATCTCATCGGCGGGTAGTACGGGTACTATAGGTCTGTCAGATAGTGGTACGAGTTTTAGCAGTAACATCGATTTCAATATTTTTACAGTAGCTGGGATCGCGTCTGCAACGCTCAATGGTGCTGATGTTGTAGGGAATACAGGAACTGATGGTGGTACTCAAACTTTGAGTGTTTCT
>DASRZI010000314.1:0-3479 GCA_035686605.1 Candidatus Zixiibacteriota bacterium | reverse complement strand
GGCTAGACCCATATCCAAACCAACCTGAAGTACGATTGGGGCCATCAGCACGGTCGTGGCCGAATTGCTCACAACCTGGCTCAGGGCAGTGGTCGCTAAAAAGATGCCTGCCATGAGAGCCACGGGGCCAATTGAACCGAGAGTGTTAATCATGCCATTAGCCACGAACTCGGCGCCGCCGGTTTCTTGCAGAGCGATGCTCATGGGGATCATGGCGGCGATCAGTACGACGCTGTTCCAACTGATGGTCCTGTAAGCCTGGGGCATACTCAAACATCTGCCCAAGACCATGACCACGGCCGCCAGAAGAGCAGCTATCACGACGGGGACAAGGCCAGATACCATGAGAATGATCATCCCAACCAGCGCCAGGACGGCGATAGCCGCTTGAGGGCTTAATTCAACCACCTGGCGAACCATCTCCTCCGGGCTGCCTACCACAACAAAATTACGCCTCTCGTTCTTTAGAAGCTCAATATCTTCCCAAGTTCCCCGGACAAGGAGGGCATCGCCAACGGAAAGCCGCGCGTTTTTAAGGTCAAGAGTCTGATCTACTCGCCGTAGGCTTAGAACCTGCACTCTGTATTTCTCCGCAAAATGGCCCTGGGCCACGGTCCGTCTTCGATAGGCCGATCGGGGGGCGATAACGACCTCCGCCAACCCGATTTCGTGTGATATCAGGTCTGTTGTCAGCTGGTCTTGCCCGGTATCGGCTGGCTGAACGGCGACATTGAATCGAATCATAACGGCCTGTATAGCTTCGGATGCACCCTTCACCAGCAAGATATCATCGACTCTCACTACCGTGTCTGGTCCAGGAACTTCGTCTTGTAGATCCGTTTGGAGTCTTTCTATTCCTTCGCGAACCAGCTGCCGGCTTCGCCCCAGGCCAGATACATCACCGATGCGAGCGTCATGTCTGTTCAAACTGAGCACCGAAACGCCGTAATCGCGTCCGAGTCCAGCTTGCTCCAGCGTTTGCCCGATCAATTCCGAACCGTTTCGAACTCGCAGCTGGTAGATGTTGCCGGGTAATACATAATCTTCGGCCAGCTCGCCCATTGATTCGAACAACTCTGGCGGTCTTTCTTCGGTTCGCCGGGAGGGGAGCAGCCTGCGCCCAATAGAAACCATGTAAACGATGGCAGCTAACAGCAGAGGCAGGCCAATAAGGGCGTATTCAAAGTATCCGAATGGTTCTTCACCTGAGGCTGCCAGAACATCGTTGACGATAATGTTGGGTGGTGTTCCGGTAAGAGTGAGCAGTCCGCCGGAGTTTGCGGCGAAGGCCATGGGCATGAGAAACTTCGAGGGAATGCTGCCAACACTCCAGGAGGCGCTGGTGACTGCTGGCATGAGTGTCGCAACGGTTCCCGTATTACTTATGAAGGCCGACAGGAGGGCTGTACCTGCCATAATGACCACCAGCAGCCTGAGCTTGCTGCTGCCAGCCACAGAGAGCATCTTTTGCCCCAGCCAGGCCGTGACCCCTGTTCTGGAAAGGCCTTCGCCGACGATGAATAGCGAGGCGATCATTATCACGGTTGAGCTGGAAAACCCTGAGAGAGCTTGCTCAAGGTCCAGGATTCCGGCAAGGAACAGGGCTAATACCGAGCAGAGGGCCACCAGATCGGCAGGCCAGCGGCCGATGATGAAGAGGACGATCGTGATCAACAGAATGATGAAAGTTAATACCATTATCAAAAGGGAATTATCGCACTATCGGTGCCCCATCCAATATCCAGCCAAATCTCCATTTTTGACCACACTCAATCAGCTGATGCTGTGCGCATGCAAGCTAGCCACAAACACCAAACAGTCGAAACTTCCTTGGGAAGCAAGAACGCTAGACTGTACGGCAGATTGAGAAAGAAACCTACCGCTCTCCCCTGATTTCCTCCATTATGGCCACGCTAGCGCTGGTTCCAATCCGGTTTGCACCGGCTGAAACCATCTCCCTTAGGCGCTTATAATCGCGTATGCCCCCGGCCGCTTTAACGCCCATGTGCGGACCGACTGTTCGCCGCATCAATCTGACGTCCGCCTCTTGTGCTCCTCCGGCGGTAAATCCCGTAGAGGTTTTCACGTAATCAGCTCCAGCCTTCTTGGTCAACAACGAGACTCGTACTTTCTCTTCATCATCCAACAGCCCGGCTTCTATGATGACCTTACAAAGAACACCTCTACTGTGGGCCGTATTGACAACGCTAGCGATCTCGCGTTCGACCAAGGCATCATTTCCTTCCTTGACCGCCCCAATATTGATAACCATATCAACTTCTGTCGCGCCGTCGTCGATCGCCTGTTTCGCTTCACGGATCTTATCATCGACCGACACTGCGCCGAGAGGAAAGCCAACAACCGTACCAACTTTCACCGGAGAGTCGGCAAGCAGGCTGACGGCATATCGAACGTGAATGGGATTAATACATATGGAGGCGAACTCATATTCAAGCGCTTCTTCACATAGCTGTTTGATCTGTTGGCTGGTGGCGTCCGGCTTCAGGAGTGTGTGATCGATGATTTCGGCTATCTTGTCCGGTTCTCGAGCAATCAGCTCAGCCAGGTCGCTGGGATTCATATATTCGAGAACGGGCACGACTTTGATCACTTTTCGAAGGAGATGGACCAGCTTCCTTCCCGCTACCTGGGCCATTAGCAGCACTTCTTTATGACTATCAGGCTCCTGGTCCACATCACCCGTCGCTTTATTGGTGATAGCCGATAGACCAAGAATCCGCATGCCTGCATGGTTGGCAGCGGTCACCTCAGGTACTGTGGACATACCAACAGCATCACCACCAATGATTCGCAGGTATCGACGCTCGGCCCGGGTCTCATAAGTCGGTCCCGAAACGGCTGCGTATACGCCGTGGCGTAATGGAATTCCCATCCGGTTTGCGATATGTCTGGTAAGCTCCTGCAAATCTTGGGCATAGGGGTGGGTCATGTCCGGAAATCGTGGTCCGATTGTGTCCTCATTCGGGCCTATCAGAGCATTTGTGCCCATCACATTGATGTGATCGGTTATGAGCATGACGTCCCCAGGTTCGAAATCTGGGTTCAGCCCTCCAGCGGAATTAGTTACCACGAGCATTCTCGCTCCTAATGCATTGAGCACCCTGATCGGAAAGACGATCTTGGACATTGGGTGCCCCTCGTAGTAGTGGAATCGGCCTTGCATCATGACCACGTTTTTGCCTTCCAACTTTCCTAGTACAAGCCGTCCAGCATGGCCTTCGACCGTAGGCTGGGGGAATCCTGGTATTTCGCCGTAAGGAATGACAGCATCGACATCTATTTCGTCTGCCAGGCTTCCAAGACCGGAGCCGAGGATGGCGGCTAACTGCGGTCGAATGGCTGAGCGGCCCCAGATGTAGTCACGGGCCGAGATGATGCGTTCGAGATGGTCGCTCATAGCTTAACTCCCTGGAAGAATCCTCGGTACTCTCAACTGGGCGATCCTGTGCAGCATATAG
>DASRZI010000313.1:0-2462 GCA_035686605.1 Candidatus Zixiibacteriota bacterium | reverse complement strand
ACTCGTTCAAGAATTAACATCTGAACAACAGAAAAGAAACTGCCGGAAAATCCAATTTCCGGCAGTTTCTATTTTCTAGGCTTGATCAGGGAGCGCGGGTTCTTTTGTACCAGGATTAAGGCAACGTCGCCCTCAATCTATTGCAGCTCCATACCCATTTAGATCCCAGTTATACGGCTCATAGACCAGCCGCACGTTGACTCCGAATGTTCGCAGGAAATCTCGACGGCTGTCGTTGGGTAAATTGTTTATCAAGAACTCGACCACCCCGTCATGTCCACCAAAATCGGCCTGGTACCAGCGGAAGATCTTGGAAAGCGACACTTCGTTGCTTTCTGGTCGGACTACCACGGTCCCGTGGACAAATGATCTGGCAGCAATATCGAGCTGTTCATACAGCTTGTCCGGAGAATATGAGCGTATCGGCGGGCACGAGCGCCCGCCGCAGTTGATGGCGAAGTGAATCCGGACATCGATGGGCAATACCCACTCTGATCTACTATCGCTCGATGAGAATTGAACCCCGGGAACGTAGGGATTGCCCCGATTGGCTCGAAGGATACCATGTTCGATATCTTCCAGGCTCATCCTCCTACCGTATACCGAGTAGGCCGCCTTCCGAAAAAAGGTCAGCATACCTAGCCGGCCTTCAGTAACCGATCGCTGCACGCGGAGATCGATCACAGCATCCATCACCAGCGCGTTATAGAGATTTATCCAAAACGCCCGTCGCGCTTCCCCCGGTTTTAGTTCCTCAGGGTTGAAGAGATCGAGCACCGCCAGGCACTCTTCATGATAGGCAGCGTAGGCCTTGCTGGATCTCAAGGCTTCGTGGTTAACGTTAACCCCTTCGGCGTCCATGACAGATATTTTTAGGTCGTCGAGAGTTTGTTTCAGTTTCTCGGCCAGGTCGGTCGAGGGCTTCATGTCGCCGGGCACCATGTTCCGGTTGACGACGCTCTTATCATCTACCCCAGAAATCGTATTGAGCAAGAATTCGCGTGCTCTGATCAAGGCGTCAAAGAAAGACGATCCACTTCGGACTGGCATCTTGGTTATATCTATCAAATTTACAGATTCTTCATTGATCATTAATTTTGCACTTCACTGGCGAATAATAATGTTGCTGGTTCTGATTCTATTTTTCACCAATTGGTCAATTCTTTCAGTGAAGACGCTTACGATATGGGGGGATTGGTCGGGTCCGGATTGGTCAGCAGTCACTACTGTCGCCGAGAAGAGCGTCCCGGCTTGGCAGCACCTAGACGATCAGGTTGAAAGCATCTGGTAATGCAATCATCGCTCTCCATCCGGCGAGCTGTATTATCAAGAAAAGAACCATTACCATGACACTTGGGAAAGGTGACTACTTCCTCGTATATGAGCGATCAGCCCAAATAACGGCTGGCAGAATTAGGAAACAAGCCCAGCAGATTTGGACTGGTAGGACGCTGCCTTGACTGAGCAGCAATACCAGCAAAGCTCCTGTCCAGGAAAGAAAGTATATCTTGCGCAGGCGACCGGTACTCCACATTGTGGCCAGGGTGAATTTACCTACTTGCTCGTCGGCCGCTCTGTCTGACCAGGTGGTCGCCAGCAGATTGTCGAAAGCGAGTAAGGCGAACGGAAGAGTTAGTAAAATGATCTGCCGGTCGACACGGGCTGAGTACACGGCATAACCCATGACAGGTAGAAGAATGCCTCCTAGAAAAGCGTTGATAATTTCCCCCCGCCTTCGCCATGCCAGGGCCAAAGGCCGGAGCGAGTACATCCATCCTCCAAAGGCTCCGACAGCAAGTATCGGCAAGACGATGAATGGCAAATAACCGGTCGCGTACATCACGATGGCGATGATCGAACCACTGATCAGTGACACCCAGGCCGCCATCAGTGCGGTCTTAGGTGATGCGCTGTAATCCCGCAGCGCTCCGCTTCCTCCTGAATAGGGAGTTCGAACTGTGAGGGCATCGGTTTCGTGGTCCGCATACTCATTGGCGTAATGGATAGAGGCACTGATAAGAATCAAGGGAACCAGAGGGGCGATCACCGAAATCGGGTCAAAACCGGATTCCGTTGTATGCGGTAGAGCGATGGCTACCAGCACTCCCCAAGCGTAGACCGCCGCTATCAGCAGGTGCTGGTTGGAACGGGACATACGGAAGTAGAGAAAAAACGATTGTGTTCTGGTCATACCATAAGCCGGTGATGCTCGCTTCGTCTGTATCGACTAGGGCAACGCACCAGACATTATACTGCTGCCTTTACTGCCATCTAAGCAGTGACGTCGCTTACCAAGTGGTTGAGCATGGCTGTAAGGCAACGAGATGGTCTTTTAGTAATAGGTTTCATCGGCCGGATTGCGTCGCTTTAAAGATCTGCTAGACTGCTCTATCCGGAAGGCTCGCGTCCAAAATTGCATCAATAAACCCTTGTTGCCAATTCATCTTTCAGAGAGAAATAGC
>DASRZI010000312.1:0-6910 GCA_035686605.1 Candidatus Zixiibacteriota bacterium | reverse complement strand
TATGATACAGACCCGGTGGGGACACTTAAACGGCGATGAGTCTATCCTAACAGCCGCCCAGACAATCGCCCTGGATAAACACTTCGCCATGGAGCAGAGCGCGCGCCATAGGGCTAACCTTTTCCCAAAGTTTAACGGATCTGCGGGAATATGGCGTCGCCGGTGCCTGTTGGACGCCGGCGGTTGGCAAGATGATACAGTCTGCGAGGACCTCTGCCTGAGTACCAGGGCCGTTCTCAAGGGATGGCGGTTCCGCTATCTCAATGGAGTTGTCGCCCCAGCCGAATTGCCAAGAACGATATCCGCCTATAAAAACCAACAGTCTAGATGGGCCAAGGGATCGACTCAATGCCTCATCAAGTTCGGACCATCAATTCTGACGACACGTCGTCACCCGCCCATAGCTAGAGTATATGCCCTTCTTTCTATGGCTGGCTACACGACACACCTGCTCATGCTGCTGCTGCTGCTTGTTCAAGTACCCCTGATTTACTTCGGGTATACTCCCCCTTCCTTTATGCTGCTGTTTGCCGTACTGAGCTTAGCTCAACCACTTCTCTTTGTTTTCGGGCAGCAATCTCTTTACGGCGACTGGCTGAGTCGATTGCGTTACATGCCCGCCTTGCTGCTGATCGCTATTGGCCTGGCGCCGTCCAATAGCCGGGCCATCGTCGAAGCGATTGGAGGTCGCCGAAACGACTTCGTTCGCACCCCAAAGGGGGAAGCCCATAGGGGAAGTAAGGACAAGGACGATGGACATCCGGCAGCTTACCACCTGCCATTTGATTGGATAGTTCTTGTTGAATTGCTGCTGGCCCTATATGCATTCACAGGACTTGTTATCAGTCTTGTTAAAGCAAACTTCTGGCCCCTTCTGTTCATGTCCGCCTGCACCCTGGGTTTAGCCTATGTCGCCTTCGCGACGATAAGAGATCAGGTCGAGGCCCGCTCTGTCCAGGTCCGGAGTTAGAAGCATCCCCTCTGACTTCGGGACGATCACTTAATCCGAATATTACCCCCCTCCAAGATCGAAACACTCCAAGATCGAAATACTTGACAAATTCTATGGAATATGAATAATATTTACATATATGTAAATATTCTTAATGTTTTTATTGTGATTTCTGATATATACCATAAGTAGAATCAGGATATTGAAAACAATCTTAGGCATTTAGATTAAAGAAATTTGAGGAGCGCAGCTGGATGAATCCTGTTATCGGAAAATGCCCCATATGTAGTGAGAATCTCGAGGTGACGCGTCTTTATTGCCGCAACTGCGATACAGAATTGGGTGGTCATTTTGCGCTTGGACGACTATTTCACCTCCGTCCGGAACAGTTAGCCTTCGTCGAGATGTTCATGCGCTGCGAAGGGAAAATTAACCGGGTTGAACAAGAAATGGGATTATCCTACCCTGCAGTCAGAGCTCGCTTGAATGAAGTGATTCGAGCTCTGGGATACGAGGTAGGTGAAGCTGGAAAAGAGCCCATTTCCGAAGAAGAAAGAAAAGAATTGCTTTCTCAAGTAGCCAGCGGCGAAATCTCAGCCGAGGAAGCGATAGAATTGCTCCGAAGTTGAGGAGTGATTAGGAAGGTTATTAAGGAGATCATCTATGAACAGCCAGGAACGTAAAGAGATATTGGAAATGGTTGCCAGCGGCAAGATCGATATTGATGAAGCCACAAGGATGCTGAGTGGCGTCGAGACCGAAAGTCCTGAGCAGGAAGAAGTTATCAAGGTGCTGAAAGAGCAAGAACCAGTTGTTCCCGTTTTCGAAAGCAAAGGGAATGGCGGCCGCCCGCGATGGTTCCATGTGCATGTATCGGACATGAAAACCGGAAAAAGTAAGGTTAAGGTCAACATTCCGGTCGGTCTGGTTAAGTATGGTTTAGCCATCGGAAAGCGATTTTCCCCAGAGATGGCTGGACTGGACATCGATGAACTCTCCAGTTTCATGGGTAACGAGAAAGGGTTGTTGGTAGACGTCCAGGACGATGAAGACGGTGAACGAGTTTTGATCTTCGTGGATTAATGAAGACCGGTCGTCCGCCCGTCTACAATGCGTCACGGCCGTTAATCAGGGAGTAATTGTGATGGGAAAAGAACGATACGAAACGGGCAAAGCTCCGTTCCTCAGCATCCGCTGCAGTCGGGATCTCCGGGTGCGTGGATGGTCCGAAGCGGCGCTGCTTATCAACGGGCAGTCGTTTACGGCCGTGGAGAGCGAAAAAGGCTACAGGATCGACAGCGATGATGACCTATCAATGATGGTTCCACTTGGTTCCACAGTCGACATTGAGACATCCTCTGCTGATCTAGCTGTGAAAAATCTAGAAGGTGATTTGTCCATCGGTACGGTGAGGGGAGACGCGTCACTTCTTAATCTTGGCAATGTCACCGTGGAGAGCGTCAATGGTGATCTGTCTGTTAAAAACTTAAACGGCTCCTTCAGCGGCACTGATATCTCGGGCGACTGCATGCTGAGAAATATCTTCGATGTCAAACTTGGATCCGTCCACGGCGATTGCGCTGCCAGGAATGTTAATGGAACGCTCGAGGTAGATGCAGTCATGGGCGATTTCTCCCTGCGCACGGTCAATGGAGATGTTACCGTCGCCAATTGTCATCGAGATGCTAACTTTAGAAACGTTGGCGGAGTGATAACTTCCCTTGAGGTCCGTGGTGACGCAAGGCTGCGTGGTGGGCTGGCTGGCGGAAAACACCAGATAAATGCCAGCGGCGATATTGTTGTTCTCTGGCCCCCAGAATCTGCCCTGTTAGTCGAGGCAAATGCCTCCGAGATAATAAATAAACTACCTCTCCTTGACTTGACAGAGGAGAAGGGCACTCTCAGTGGTCGTATTGGTGAAGATGGACCGGTCTTGCTGCTGAATGCGAAGGGCCGTATCATCCTCAAGCAAATGTCCACTCCCAAAGACCCTTGGGACCAGACGTCAAATGGAGACTATACGTTTGATCTTGGATTTGATTTAGCTGATCTTGGAGAGCAAATCTCGGATGAGATAAGCACACACATGACTGCCTGGTCGCGGCGAATGGAAGAGGATTTCGGTCCAAAATTTTCTGCTAAGATGGAGAAGAAAGCCCAGGAGGCCGCCGCCAAAGCTGAAAAGGCTGCAGCCCGTGCAGTTCGGCGCGCGGAGATGGCAACAAACCGGTCGCGCTGGGGCTCGGACCCGTCTGTCGATGCTAGCATGAGCGCCAATCAACCCGCTGGCAAGCAAGAAAGCAAGGCAACTGCTGAGGAACAGCTGAAAATCCTAAAGATGGTAGAAAAGGGTGTTATCTCCCCGGACGAGGCAAGCACTTTATTGGAAGCAATCGAGCATTGATCTAATCTTATGATCGCGGTACCTGTATCGGTCATCGGGCAGCAGGCAAGCGGTCCGCGTCCGATCGATTTGAACAAGGATTCTCGCCAAATCCTGAATCTTCTGGACGTGGCGTTTGGACCTATCCCAAGAGGTCGTGGTCAGCGCATGCTCATCACTCCCTCAGCAATGCATGCGGGATCTCTTTTCGGCAGCCGGATCGGCAGCTATTTTGGCATCGTAGCGCCTGGATTTGTATGGGAGGAAGGCGGACGTATCGTCGGAACCTTGTCCCTTCTGGAGGCTCACAAACCGGGCAGATACCTTGTCGCCAACGTTGCGGTCAATCCTCAATATAGAAGAAGAGGAATCGCCACCGGGTTGATGATTTTCACGATGGACTATATCCACAGCCTGGGCGGTCGTGAGGTCCTGCTGCAGGTTGAACGTGATAACGATGCCGCAAACAGCTTGTATTCAGTACTCAACTTTCGATCGTTGGGTGAGGTCAACCGTTGGGAAGCAACTTCTATCCAGCTTCGGCTTGTCGCATCTCCAGCCAACCAGGATGTTCATATCCGTCCTGCATCACGCAGAGACGCAGAAGCAGCTTTCTTGCTCGATCGTCGATGCATGCCATTTGACCTCCGGTGGCCAAACCCTCCTGAACCAAAGATGTACGAGAAAAGCCTCTGGCGTCGATTCAGCGATCTATTGAATGGGCGGAAGATGGATATCTGGGTAGCGGATGCGCCTTTGGACCGATCTCGAAAACGGCGCATGGTCGGGCTGGCATATATCGAAAGCGAATGGTCTCGTCCCTACGAAATAGCAATTCGAGTCCCCTTCGAACAAAAAAGCCGAATTGAAAGAGCTCTACTATCGACCGTGGTAGGGCAGATCAAACGAAACCAGTCCGGCAGGCTTCGAATGAGCCATCCAGCCCAGGACGACAGCATGACTGCTCTTCTAAAGGAAGCCAATTTCACGGTTAAACGCAGTTTGCGAGTCATGCATATTGACATAGATAGGAACGGGTAGACTAAAATTCTATACAGGACGGAGAAAGCAATGGCAACATCTGAAGAACGAATGCAGATCTTGAAAATGATTGAGGCTGGAACGATCAGCGCATCGGAGGGCGCCGAGCTGCTGCGTGCGCTCGATCAAGATACGGGTAGCAAGCCGTCGACGCCGTTAAAAGGGGCCAGTGAACCCCGCTGGTTTAGGGTTCGAGTCACAGATACAAGAACCGGGAAGAACAAGGTTAATGTCAATATACCTATGGGGCTGGTTAACGTCGGCATGAAGATGGGAGCGCGTTTTTCTCCCGAATTGGAAGGAATGGACTTCGACGAAATCACAGAGCTCGTGAAGAGCGGAAGCCAAGGAAAGGTGATGGATGTGATTGACGAAGAAGAAGGAGAAAGAGTGGAGATCTTTATCGAATAGAATTGATTCTATAGATAGTTCAAGAATCTCGCTCGTTGGATGGCTTCTCCCTAGCTCATGTAGTTTTTTCGAAGGATAGCCTTTTAAGCTCAAGCTATAGACGGAGTAAATCTCTCAAGGATTACAAACTGAAGATCGTACGGGTTGTCATCAGATTG
Source organism: Candidatus Zixiibacteriota bacterium (assembly GCA_035686605.1). Classification (GTDB taxonomy): domain Bacteria; phylum Chloroflexota; class Anaerolineae; order Promineifilales; family Promineifilaceae; genus UBA11865. Next base: position 1,965 of record DASRZI010000312.1, on the reverse strand, counting down.
CGGTAGTTCATCCCGCCAGGTAACCCGCCACTCGCTAGCTTCGAGTGCAGGAAAGTAAGAATCCCCTTCAAATTCCGCATCGATTCGGGTTAAATATAGCCTACTCGCCCGAGAGATAAACAACCGAAAGAGCTGTTCACCCCCGATAACCATCATCTCTTCCCCTTCCCCTTCCCCTTCCCTAGCCATCTCCACTACTTTATCCACACTATGAACGACTCGGCAACCCTCGGCCAGAAAGTTCTTGTCTCGAGATAGGACGATGTTGGTTCGTCCGGGAAGGGGCTTTCCGATCGATTCAAATGTCTTCCGACCCATGATGATCAGCTTCCCAAGCGTATTCTTTTTAAACCATTTTAAGTCTGCTGGCAGATGCCATGGGAGACTATTATTCCGGCCGATTACCCGATTTCGGTCAATAGCAGCGACCAAAGAGATTTGCATTGGCACACTATACCGCTATTGGGGCTGAGATATGGGGATGATACCGGTAGTCCAGGAGCTCAAAGTCATCATAGTGAAAATCAAATAGGGAGTCGATGTCCTGATTCAGCTTCATCCTCGGCAGGGCATATGGCTGGCGCGAAAGTTGAAGCTCGACTTGATCCAGATGGTTGAGGTAAAGGTGGGCATCTCCAAATGTGTGGACGAAGTCACCGGGTTTAAGTCCCGATACTTGGGCGATCATCATCGTCAACAAGGCGTAGGAAGCGATGTTGAATGGAACGCCGAGAAAAATATCCGCACTTCGCTGGTAGAGCTGGCAAGAGAGCTTGCTTTCAGCTATGTAGAATTGAAAAATACAGTGGCAAGGAGGCAGGGCCATCTCATCTATCTCTGCCGGATTCCAGGCCGAAACCACGAGACGCCTAGACGAAGGACTTGAATTTATGAGATCGAGGACAGAGGTTATTTGGTCGATGCTCTCACCATTTGGAGTTGGCCAGGAACGCCATTGGTATCCGTAAACCGGTCCAAGATCACCATTCTCATCTGCCCACTCATCCCAGATTGAAACACCATGCTGGTTCAGGTATGCAATATTCGTGTCTCCCCGCAGAAACCACAAAAGCTCATGTATAATGGACCGAAGGTGAAGCCTCTTCGTTGTCACCGCGGGAAAGCCTTCAGATAGGTCGAACCTCATCTGGTAGCCAAATACACTACGCGTGCCAACCCCGGTTCGATCTTGGCGTGTAACACCCTCGTCCCGAACAAATCTCATCAATTCAAGATATTGTCTCACGCCGACTGTCCTCCACAATCTCCAAATATGATCACTCTGTGCTGATGGTAGAAATATGGCTCAATTCGTCAATACTGGCAACAGATCGATATTCATCAATTGGTATTAAGTAAAAGAATATAGCGGCGGGTCTTGCTATCCCATATCGCTCAATAGTGACTGGATCATCTCAGTTTTAATGGATATCTAGTGATTCTCCTGGTCATTCTATAATAAGAGATGCTGCTATTTAACCTTCGAGAAATAGCTTTGCAAAGGCGATCAGAACCACGTCCATTCGAACTAAGAATAGTGATCATTCTCCTTTGACAGGCTATGCCCTTTCAATTAAAATCATCGCTCGGATCTTTCCTAATAACATTCCCCGTGAGGTTTCACTTAATGAAAGAATATCAGACAGGGCAAATACGTAACATCGTGCTTCTATCGCACAACGGCGCCGGCAAATCCACCTTTGTAGAACGCCTTCTTTTCGATACCGGCGTCACCACCAGAATGGGCAGCGTCGATAGTGGATCGGCCGCCATGGATTTCGAGGAAGAAGAAATCAGCCGGCAAGGATCGATTGCCACATCAATTGCCCCGATAGAATGGGGCGATCTAAAGCTGAATCTCCTCGACACGCCTGGATACGTCGACTTTGTAGGTGAGATAAACAGCGCCCTTCGCGTTGCTGAGAGCGCCCTGGTCTTCGTGGAGGCTGTTGCTGGTGTCGAGGT
>DASRZI010000311.1:0-4526 GCA_035686605.1 Candidatus Zixiibacteriota bacterium | reverse complement strand
CCTGGCTCCGCAGATTCATGGTCGCTACGATTCGATGGTAATCGTAACCCGTGGTGGACTTGTACCAGGCGGTATGCTCGCCGAAGCCTTGAATATTACCTACATTCTCACGGCCTCAGTTCGCTTTCCCGCAGATTTCCCAGGCCTCCAAAGCCATATAGAGGAAAGATTCGCCGTTCCGGAATTCATTCAGTTTCCAGAAGATGACCTGTTGACTGATAGACGTGTACTGGTTGTTGACGATGTTTGGACCCGGGGTCGCAACATCGTCACCGTCGCCAGCCGGATTGATGCCGCGGGGGGAAATCCTGAAACCTGCGTACTTCATTACAAACCCGCTTCCTCGCTCTACCCCGGACACACGCCTGACTATTATGCTGCGGTTACCGACGCTTATATCATATATCCTTGGGAACTCGATCGAGGTCCAGAGGTTCTCGGTACTTGGAATTAGCGAAAGTCATCGTCCCTTGTTTCCGTCCCAAACCAGATAAAGGCTGAGAACGTTCTGAGAAAATTCTCTCGAGTTGAGACAGCGTTTTGACCGGCCAACTCTGATTTGATACCATTCAAGCCAGTTTTGTGAACATGAGACCGGCGATAACTGGGTCCCTGGCGGCAAGGACCGTCGAATCGCGTCAGGTCCGGGAGGAAGCAGCGCTAAGGCGAAATCCTTGGGTGCCCAGGATCACCTGGTTGTCGCTGGTCTCATGGACGCAAACAGCAAACTAACTCAGGCGTTCTACCTCTTCAATCATACTGGATCGATCAGAGCCCACAGAACCCAATCCCTATGATGGACTAAATGAATAGGCTAAGTATCTTAGGTTGGCTGCTCATAAGCAGTGCTGTCGCCCTCGCTGGTGCATCAGCCTGGTTCTGGCTTCAGAAGGACGAATACACGGTATATGACGGTGACGCGGCAGTAACAATACAAGGCCGCTATGACACCGTAGAAGACGTTCTTAACGCAACGGGCATTCAGGTGGGTCCATACGATTTAGTATCACCCACCGCATCGACCGTCCTTGAATCAGGTGGCGAGATACATGTCAAACGGGCTCGACGGATTGAGGTCCAAACCGACGATGGAACCGAGCTTTTCTGGACCCACGAAACCCAATTGTCACCTTTCTTCCAGGAAAATGGGATCGTGGTCGGTCCCAGCCATGATATTAGAGTTGGGAATAGTCAATTAGGTTTCGAAGATATTGTATCGGCAGAACTTGCGGATCAGATCTTTATCACAAGGTTCAAGACAATAGAGATTGATGACGATGGCAGGAGCCAGTCTGTAAGGACTGATGTTGAATCAGTTGGCGAAGCGCTAGCTGAAGCCGGCATTACGCTGCTTAACAGCGACACACTTGAACCTTCCGCTGAAGCCTGGTTGACACCTGGCCTAATTATCCAAATTACCCGATCAGATCCGGTTATTGTCTCAGTGGATGGCCAGTTCATCAGCCAACGGACCAATTTCACACGGACAGCGGATATCCTTAGTGAAGCTGGGATTGCGCTTGGCGAACTAGACTACTCAATACCTGGTCCGGAGTTTGTAAACTTTCCTGGGAACATCATTCGGATTGTCCGGGTCACAGAAGAATATCTACTGGAAGATGAAGTCGTCCCATATGATTCGCTGTTCCAGGGTACTGACCAGCTAGAGCTGGACGAGCGGGCGATTCTCGCAGCCGGCGAGCCCGGATTATTAAGAAGACGGATCCGCATTCGGTACGAAGATGGTGTGGAAATTGGTCGTTTCGCGGATGGTGAATGGGTGGAGAAGGAAGCTGTCGACGAGGTTACAGGCTTCGGCACTCGAATTGAAATCCGCGTCCTGGAGACTTCCGAAGGTTCCTACGAGTATTGGCGGGCCGTTAGGATGCGGGCGACAGCCTATACAGCCTCTTCCTCTGGGAAACCGCCTGAACATCCTGCTTACGGAATTACGGCAAGCGGTGTATCAGCCGGTACTGGAGTTGTTGCCGTTGATCCCAAGGTTGTGCCCTTCCGCAGCTGGGTTTATGTACCAGGATATGGAATTGGCTTTGCGGGTGATACCGGAGGTGGCGTTAAAGGTCGTTGGATAGATCTGGGTTACGATGAGGACGAACTAGTGGCTTGGAATGGTTACGCCGACGTTTATTACTTGACTCCCGTACCTCCACTAGAGGATATCGTCTATCTTATTCCAGCCGCCCTCCCATAATATCGATACATCCAGAGATAGGATGAATCGCTGCTTGGTTAGAATATGAGTTTGCATCCCAAACGGATCCTCAACCGACATCAAATACATCCCAAGATAAGTCTTGGACAAAACTTTTTAGTGGATGAACCGATCTTGCAGCGAATCTGCGATCTTGGATCGCTCACAGAATCTGATTCAGTACTCGAAATTGGACCGGGTATTGGTTCACTAACTAGGATGCTTTCCGATTTAGCGGGACTTGTCACCGCTGTGGAGCTTGACCAACGGCTGATTCCGGTCTTGGAGGAAGAATTAGAGGGATACGATAACGTCCATCTGGTTCAGGGCGATATTCTTGAATGCCGGTTGTCCGAGATAATTGACTCCCCCTTCAAAGTCGTCGCCAATGTGCCTTACTACATCACCGGGGCGATATTTAAGATGCTCCTCACGGAGCCCGACAAGCCTGATCTGATGGTTCTTACAGTTCAAAGTGAAGTGGCGGACCGCCTTACTGCCAAGCCCGGCAATATGAGTATCCTCGCCGTCAGTGTCCAATTACACGGAGAAATTGAGAAGAAGTTCACGATTCGTTCCGGCTCATTCTGGCCAAAACCGAACGTTGATTCAGCAGTGGTCCAGTTTAGGGCCTACAGTGAGAGCTTAATCGAACATAGCGAACTGGCAGATCTTATGAGGCTCGTTAAAACAGGCTTCAGCAGCAAACGGAAACAGCTTCAAAAGAATCTTCGAGCAATCATCCTAGACCGACAAAGAATAGGCGATTTGCTTGATGCGGCAGGCATAGATGGAACTCGGCGTGCCCAATCGCTTTCCATCGAGGAATGGCTAGTTCTGTTCAAGCTACTCGGGTAAAACGTTTCGCCAGGTGCCGGATTCGGTCCAGGGATCGTTCGATGGCGAACCTGGGTCGCCATTAGCTCTGGAATCTCCCGATCCACGACCATCCTTTATCGCTTCGTAGGCCGCTATCGCAAGCCAGGTACTGTTGGTAGTATCCGGTGACGGCTTCCACGGTTCCATATGGTCTTCCAGAAACCTGGTATTCGTATTGCCAAGTGAAAATTCTGGGTGCTGAAGAATATCGACGAGATATGGGATGTTCGTTGTAACACCAAGGATCACCGTATCTTGCAAGGCGCGAACCATTTTCCGGATAGCTTCTTCCCGGTCATCCCCCCAGGTAATGATTTTAGCCAGCATTGGGTCGTAATATGGGCTTACCTGCGTGCCTCGTTCGATGCCGTCGTCAACCCGCACGCCTGGTCCCGATGCGGGCCTGTAGAACTCAATTTCACCTATCGAAGGGATAAAATTGTTTGCCGGGTCTTCGGCATAAATCCGGCACTCAATTGAATGTCCGTGCTGCTTAATATCCTTCTGCTGAAATGCCAGTCGTTCTCCCCCCGCTAATCTTATCTGCCAGACAGCGAGGTCAATGCCCGTCACCAATTCCGTCACCGGATGTTCTACCTGTAGACGAGTATTCATCTCCAGAAAATAGAACTTCTCGTCGCGTGTAAGCACAAACTCTAGGGTTCCGGCGCTGGTGTAGCCAACGGCTTTTGCAAGAGCCAATGCGGCGTCTGTTAGCTTTGCTCTTAATTCAGCGGAAACTGCCGGCGATGGACTCTCCTCAATTATCTTTTGATGACGGCGCTGGATTGAACACTCTCGCTCAAAAAGGTGCACAATATTTCCATGCCGGTCTCCCAGAACTTGCACCTCAATATGCCGGATCTCATTGAAGTACTTCTCGACCAGGACGTGATCGCTGCCAAAGGACGAGCGGGATTCATTTCGGGCTGTCCTTAATGCGTCCTGGAAATCTTCTGGATCTTTGACGACCCGCATTCCCTTTCCGCCGCCACCCGCACTGGCTTTAATCAATACTGGGAATCCCAGATCATAGGCAGAATCCTGGAGTTCTTCATCCGAGTGCTCGGCGCCATCGACGCCAGGAATGACTGGGACTTGGGCTTGCTTAGCAACCAGCCGCGCTCCGGTTTTGCTGCCAAGAGCTCTCATCGCTTCTGGCGAAGGACCAATAAAATGGATACCCTGCCTTTTACAAGCTTCAGCGAAATCGGCGTTTTCACTTAAGAAACCATAGCCTGGATGGATGGCGTCCGCGCCTGATTTATTTGCGATTTCGAAGATCGTATCCTGGTCTAAATAGGTTTCGCTTGCAGTGACTCCTGGCAGCAGATAGCTTTCGTCGGCTATTCGTGCCCAGGGTGCGCTGCGATCTACCTCGGAGTAGATTGCAACAGACCGCACCCCCAATTCCCGGCATGCCCGGAAGATTCTG
>DASRZI010000310.1:0-5746 GCA_035686605.1 Candidatus Zixiibacteriota bacterium | reverse complement strand
TTCGTCCAATATGCTGAAGCAAACGGTTTTGAAGCTGTTTGGCAAGCCGAAAGCAGGCTTGTGCGTGACGCAATCGTACCAATGGCTGCCTTCGCAGCGACAACAAAGACAATCAAAGTGGCGAGTGGAGTCACCAACAACTGGACGCGAAATATCGGTCTGCTGGCGGCTACATTTTTGACCCTGGATGATTTAGCCGAAGACCGCATAATTTGCGGAATAGGTGCCTGGTGGGATCCGTTGGCCCAGAAAGTAGGCATTCAGCGTAGAAAACCACTGCTAGCGATGCGCGAGACAGTTGATGTCTTGAGCCGTCTGCTGGCGATGGAAACAGTAACATTTCAGGGTGAATTTCACTCGGTCGATGGCATCAATCTCGATGTAGTTCACGGTCGTAAAGAACCAAGAAATGTTCCGATCTATATCGGAGCTACCGGCATGAAAATGATGGAGTTAGCCGGTGAAATCTCGGACGGCGTCTGTCTCAACTACCTAGTTCACCCTGATTACAATTTGCGGGCTGTGGATGCCATAGAGAAGGGTGCGAAGAAGGCCGGTCGGAATATCGATGATATCGATCGCCCCCAATTGGTGATCTGCTCGGTTGATACCGATAGAAAAAGAGCACTGAACGGCGCTCGCAAGATGATGACACAGTATTTGGGCCAGCAACCGCACTTGATGAAGGCCAGCGGCGTCAGCCAGGAGCTTCTAGATGAAATCCACCAGGTCTTGACCTGGCCTGCCACCGAAGAAGAGATAGAGAATGCGATGCATCTCGTGCCCGACGATGTTGTCCAAATGTGCACCGCCAGTGGTTCACCCGAAGAAGTCAAAGCAAAGGTGCGAGAGTACATCGATCACGGAGCGACCTGTCCTATTCTATATCCACTTGGGGACCCGAAGCTGATGATCGATATTTTTGCCGACGGGTACTCCTAATTTGGTATGTAAGGTGCTTCTGTATGCAGCTGTGACGCTAGAAACGTCACCTAGCAGGGACGCCCTTGACCGGCAAATACCGGCCTAATATGGTTCAGAGTTCTGCCGTTTTCTCGTTCCTACCAATGTGAGATTGACTCTGGGTCGTTTTTCTCACATGCATTTACATCACTGAGAAAGGCCTGATTCTAAGGATCAGGTGCAACGTTCAAACAATAGTGCATGGATAGCAAGTCTGCGCTGATAAACCTTGTTATTGCGGGTGTCGCCTTCCTCATTGGCCTGTCGAAAGGAGGACTGGGAGGGACTGCTGGAGCCCTGGCTACCCCTCTGCTTGCCCTGGTGATGCCGGCGGATAAGGTTATCGGTCTGGTGCTGCCCATCCTCATGTTAGCGGATGTGTTTGCAGTCGCTTTACACTGGCGCCGGTGGAATCGAAAGCTGGTGTTCCTACTTATTCCCGGTTCAGTCGTAGGGGTGGTAATCGGGACCGTACTCATCACCAATGCCCCAACCGAGACGTTGAGGACTCTCTTAGGCATCATCGTCTTGGTTTTTGCGCTATACAAGCTTTTCGAGAAGCAGATATTGAGAAAGCTGGTATACAAAAGCCAAGATTGGCATGGACTGGTCGCCGGAACAATCACTGGGTTTTCATCCGCCCTGGCGCACACGGGTGGTCCGCCGGTAAGCATCTATTTGCTGATGCAAGATGTGACCCCAAGAGTCTTTATCGCCACGTCAGCCTTATTCTTCTTCATCCTTAATTGGATTAAGGTACCATTCTATCTATACGCGGAACTCTTCGATCTCGATCTGCTCCGGCAGATAGCTTGGCTGCTTCCCCTGGTACCGCTGGGTGTAGTGGCAGGACGCTGGTTAGCGCAGCGGGTTGACGCAGCCACCTTTGAACGAATCATCGTCATCCTGCTCCTAGTCAATGCCCTCGTGTTGATACTTCTCTGACCCCATGATGGAAAATGAGAAGCTCTGGGTACGCAAAGAAATCATCTTAGAGAGGGAAAAGGGAAAGACAAACAATATTGAAAGCGGATTATTTGGCGAAAGGCAGCGATCTGCCTCGTAGAAATAGTTTATCGGAGGTAAGAATGACGAAACCACTTGCTGTACAGCTGTACTCGCTGCGGGAGGAAATGGAAAATGAATTCGAGGCTATCGTTCAGAAAATCGCCAGCATTGGATTCGTTGGCGTGGAGACAGCCAGCTTCCCAGACTCGATCACACCCATGGCAGCGAGTAAGATATTCAAGGACCTGGATTTAGTCGTCGCCGGCGCGCACCTCCCTTTACCAATTGGGGACGATAAGAATCGGGTTATTGAAACGGTAATTGCCCTCGATTGTGGTTGGATCGTGAACGGGGCGATTGATAGGGCGTTATTTCGAACCTACGATGGCATCATTCGAGCCATTGAATTGTTTAACGAGGCCGCTGACACGGCGCAGGAACATGGACTCCAGCTTGTGATTCACAATCATTGGTGGGAGTTTGAAGAGGTAGGCGGCCAATATCCGTACCAAATCATGCTGGAAAGACTCTCACCGACCATATATTTCGAACTGGATGCATATTGGATACAGGTTGCCGGTCATGATCCGAAGAAGGTCGTTCACGAATTCGGCACCCGGGCTCCCTTTCTACATGTCAAAGACGGCCCGGCTATTGATATTGAGGCATCCATGGTGGCGGTTGGAGACGGAGCCGTTAACTATCCAGAGGTCATAAAGGCCAGTGACGCGTATGCGAAATGGCTGATAGTAGAGTTAGACCGCTGTTCGACTGATATGATGACGGCAGTCGAACGCAGTTATGCATATTTGGTAGGTAAAGGACTGGCCTATGGTAGACAAAGTTAGAGTTGGCATCATTGGATGCGGCGATATTAGCGGCGCCTACATTGAGGGATGCCGGTCTTTTGAGATACTGGAGATTGCGGGCTGCGCAGACTTGTACCATGACAAAGCCATCGAAAAAGCGGCCGCGTATGGACTTCGGAAAGCGTACCATATCGAGGAGATGGTCGCCGACAGTGATATAGATATCGTCATCAACCTAACGACTCCCAATGCCCACGCGGAAGTAAGCCTGATGGCGCTTAATAGCGGCAAACACATCTACAGCGAAAAACCGCTGGCAACCAACCGGCGTGACGGGCTGCGAATCCTGGAATCGGCGAAGCAGAGAGAATTGCTGGTTGGCTGCGCGCCGGATACATTTCTAGGTGGTGGGCTGCAGACTTGTCGAAAAATGATCGATGACGGTTGGATTGGAGAAGTCGTGGGCGCAACAGCCTTCATGGTATCCCGAGGACCGGAGAGCTGGCACCCTAATCCAGCCTTCTTCTATAAGCAAGGAGCTGGACCGCTGTTTGATATGGCGCCATATTACCTGACCGCATTGATAAACTTGGTCGGACCCATTGCCCGAATCAGCAGTATCACTCGAGCCTCATTCCCTGAGCGAACCGCGACCAGCGATGCAAGATTTGGAGAGAAGATCGAGGTGGAGGTTCCCACCTTTGTCGCCGGTTTAATGAATTTCGTCGACGGGCCCGTAGGCAGCATTATTATGAGTTTCGATATCTGGTACTCAGAATTGCCTCGCCTCGAGATTTACGGATCGGAGGGAACTCTCAGTGTGCCAGACCCCAACCACTTCGGGGGAACTGTGCGTCTTCGCCAAGCTGGGGACGGCGAATGGGCGGTGATTCAGCCTACTCATTCGGTCAACGTCAGTCGAGGTATTGGGGTAGCTGACATGGCCCACGCGATCAGGGGTAATCGTCCGGTGCGGGCAAGTGGGGACATGGCTTACCACGTGCTGGAGATCATGCGGGCCTTTGAAGAATCATCCGATTTAGGGGAGCATGTCCTAATTGATAGTCGATGCGGCCGGCCCGAACCGCTGCCGGAAGGTTTGCCACCCGGTTGGTTGGACGGCTGAGTCGTCGCCCGAGAGTCGTCGCCCGAGAGTCGTCGTCCGAGAGTCGTCGCCGGAGGGCCGTCGCCCGAGAGTCGTCGCCCGAAAGTCGTCGTGTGAAAGTCGTCGTACGAAAAGTTGAAGAAAAAGAAAGTGAATGAAAAACTTGAACCATTTTTTGATGAGTTAGGTGCCAACGGCGAACGAGACGTCCGAACCGACCGCTACAGCCGTATGTTCTACAGCACGGATGCCAGCATATACCAGGTTATGCCCTATGGTGTGCTTATCCCCCGGTCAACAGACGATGTCCAGGCGGCCGTCGAGCTTGCTAACAAGTACAGCGTCCCACTTCTCCCTAGAACTGCAGGGAGCAGCCTCGTAGGCCAGGCCGTCAACGAAGCTTTGGTCATTGACTTCACCCGCCATCTCGATGCAATGCTCGAAGTAAATGAAGAAGAACACTGGGTCAGAGTTCAACCAGGCATCGTTCTAGATGAACTCAATCTATCGCTTCGAAAGCATGGTCTCCAATTCGGTCCAGATCCGGCAAGCAGCAACCGGGCCGCCATCGGGGGCATCGTTTCAAACAACTCAACCGGCGCCCATTCCATCCTCTATGGCATGACCTGCGATCATGTCCTCGAGATGGAAGTCATATTAAGCGATGGCACTCTCGTCCACTTAAAACCGGTCGACTCTGATCAATTGGAGGTCTACAGCAAGAAGGGCGGGCTCGAAGGCGATATCTACCGCCAGGTTAACGCCCTCGTCGGCGAGCCAGACAATCAAAATATTATCCACGACGGGACACCCCATCACTGGCGCAGATGTGGTGGATACAACCTGGACCGAATGGTTCCTACCAATGGTTATACGTTTAAATATCCATCGGATAGGCGGTTCAATTTGGCCAATCTCATCAGCGGAGCAGAAGGCAGCCTGGCAATCATAACCGAGGTGAAACTTAACCTGGTCCCTCTGCCACAGAAGACAGCCCTGGCCATCGTTCACTTCGATGACCTCTCCACGGCCTTGACCGCAGTTCCGGCGATGCTTGAAGTAGAACCCGCGGCGATCGAATTGCTCGATAATCTCGGCCTTACTCTCTGTCGGAATGTGCCCGAGTACGCCCGACTCCTTTCTACCTTTATTGAAGGAGAACCTAATTGTGTCCTAATCACCGAATTCTATGGTCAAAGCGATAGCGAGCTAAGAGAGAAGGTTGAGAAGTTAAAGAGCCATCTCCAAGGACAGAATTGTGGCGCGATCGCCGTTAACCCAGCGTTTGCCCCCGAACTGCAAGGTAATATCTGGAAAGTTCGCAAAGTCGGCCTCGGGCTCATGATGAGCATTAAGGGCGATCACAAACCCATTCCCTTTATCGAGGACGCGGCCGTTCCTGTTGAGAATCTTGCAGAATACGTTGAAAAAGTGGAGCGGTTCTGTCATGACATCGGATCAAATGTGGCCTACTATGCCCACGCTAGCGCTGGATGCTTACACATCCGGCCTCTTATCAATACCAAAACGGCCACCGAGGTTGCCAAACTACCCGAGATTGCATCATTTGCGGTCGACCTGCTCCACGGCTACGGTGGATCCCTCTCCAGCGAACATGGGGATGGGCGAGCGCGCAGTTGGCTTAACGAGCAGTTTTTTGGAAAGGACCTGTACAGTTTATACGCCGAGGTAAAAGGTATCTTCGACCCCAACAACCTCCTGAATCCAGGGACCATCGTCAATGCGGGTCCTATGACGGAGAATCTCCGCTTTGGCGAACGCTACCAAACCACGCCCGTCAATGAGCGAGTGAATTTCGATAACGAGCTAGGCCTAGACAGGGCCATTGAGATGTGCAACG
>DASRZI010000309.1:0-4946 GCA_035686605.1 Candidatus Zixiibacteriota bacterium | reverse complement strand
ACGGGCCGCGGACCGGGATCTAGAGACATTATCGGAAATGGCGGATGGGTACCATACTCCTCCACTACCAACGCCAGTACCTCTGCCGACGCCTGAACCAGTCGTCCTCTCTGGCGATGCTGCGGCTGGAGAGACCTTTTTCCAGGATACGTGCGCGGTTTGTCATGGAACAGACGCCAAGGGAATTCCGGATCTGGGCAAGGACCTGACCATCAGCACCTTCGTTCGAGGGTTGACTGATGAAGAGCTCGTCGCCTTTATTACCAACGGAAGATCATTGGACGATCCTCTCAACACAACTGGTGAAGTGATGCCGTCTAGAGGCGGAAATTCAGACCTCTCAGACTCAAACTTGCTGGATATCGTCGCCTACATCCGCTCGTTGGAGGAGTAGGACAACGAAATTGCGGGTCTCTCTGACTGAGTTTATGATTGGAACTTCCCGTTCGTATAGGTGGAAAATGTATACAGTCTAAGCACATTAGTTTCATCAGGGTCGTCATGGTAAAATTTCTTGAATCGTGCCCTTGACGCAGATGCGGGCACGATATATTAAGTCACTAGCACTTTCCACTACTAAGTAAAGGAATCAGTAAATGCGTAGAGTGTGGGCCGCCATAAAGCGGTTCTTCTTTCCTTCGGAGGGCAGCCCCTTGTGGCTGCGAGTAGTACCGTTCGCAGTTCTTGGCATACTAACAGCAGTTGTACTGGTGGGAACTGTGTACGGCTGGAACTACACAAATTCTCCGGAATTCTGCGGCAGCACCTGCCACACCATGCCCCCGGAATACAACGCCTACCTGAGATCTCCCCATGCCCGCGTTCGCTGCGTCGAGTGCCATATTGGTCGAGATATTGTCACAACCCAGTTCACTCGAAAAGCTGGTGATCTCCGGCATGTGATCGCAACAGTAACGCAAAATTTCGAGTTTCCGATCTTCACCAGGGCGATGCGACCGGCGCGCGAGTCGTGTGAAACTTGCCACTTTCCCGAGAAATTTTCGGATGATAGTCTTCGCGAGATACGGCACTATGGCTCTGACGCTGATAATTCGATAGAGAATACCCACCTCATCTTGAAAACTGGTGGGGGAACTGAACGTGAAGGATTGGGCCAGGGTATTCACTGGCATATCGAAAACGAAGTTCGCTACCTGGCCACGGACAAGTTGGAGCAGGACATCCCATATGTCAGAACCATCGACGAGGACGGTAATATTATCGAATACTATGACATAGCCTCGGGTTTGACCCCAGATGATATCGCCGGACAAACTTTGGAGACCATGGACTGTATTACCTGCCATAACCGGATTACCCACTCGATTCCGACACCCGAAGAGGCTGTGGACAGGGCTATCAGTAAAGGCCTTATCAGCCAAGGACTGCCTTTCATCAGGGAAAAGTCTGTCGAGCTATTGAGTCGTGAATACCCTGACTCAGAAACTGCCCACGACACCTTTCAAGATCTGAGACTTATTTATTCAGATGAGTATCCCGAAATCTATGCTGCTAACCAGGGAGAGGTAATTCTTACCATTGCGACTTTGGAAGACATCTACAGCCAGATCGCCTTCCCAGAACAAGAGCTGGACTGGGAGACTCATCCGGACAATTTGGGGCATAAGGATTCACCAGGTTGTTTTCGTTGTCATGATGGCAATCATTTAAGCAGCACAGGCGAAGCGATTCGCCTGGAGTGCAATGTCTGCCATTCGATACCGTCAACCTCGGATAATACGGTCCTGACAACCCAGATCGAAGTCGGAAGAGGACCGGAGCCGCCCTCCCATACGCACACCAGCTGGATGACGCTTCACGGAAAGGCTGTCGATAGCTCTTGCGCTGCTTGCCATTCATCGGACAATCTCGATCTCGATTTTTCAGAGCTTGAAGGCAAACCCCCCACCGATGGCTCGTTTTGTGGAAACTCCTCCTGTCACGATCCTGACTGGACCTATGCCGGATTTGACTCGCCTGAAATGGTCCCGTACCTTGAGCAGCAGTTGTTCGTTCTGCGAAATACAAGTCCCTATCTCCTTGAAGGCGTCCCCCAAACCTATGATGCTACCTTCAGGGCGATGTTCGAAGGCCGCTGCGTCTTCTGCCACAGCGGGTCTGAAGCCCCGGCAGACCTCGACTTGTCGACATACGAAGGTCTTCTGCTAGGTGGAAAAACCGGGCCAGGGATCGTTCCCGGAGATCCAAGTGCGAGCTTGATAGTTCAGCGTCAATCAGAATCAGGCGACCATTTTGGCCAGATGCTTGATGATGAATTAGAAGCTCTCCAGGCTTGGATCCTGGATGGCGCGCTAGAAAAGTAGATAAATCCTTCACAAACCATCAGACCCTAAGCCACAGTGGAACTGTGGTGCCGGAACTACTGAATATTTTTTATTAGGAGTTTAACCGTGGATAGGTTTAAGAACCTCAGCAGACGAGATTTCATGGGTATCGCAACCGGGGCTATCGCCGCTTTCATCAGCGCGAGCATGGCGATCCCGGCGATCGCTTACGTCATGGGACCAGCCCTGAAGCGAAACAAAGAAGAGGAGTGGCTTCGCCTTGGTTCCGCGTCGAAAGTGGAAATAGGAACGCCAACCCTCTTCAAGGTGCAACAGGAGCGTCAAACGGGTTGGATAGTCGACACCAGAGAGATATCGGTCTATGTCCTGACCGAAGACGGCCGAAATTACGTCGCCATGTCCAATATCTGTACCCATCTTGGCTGTCGCGTTCGCTGGATAACCGACGAACAGAACTTCTTTTGTCCCTGCCACAACGCCGTTTTCGGCAAGGACGGTGAAGTAGTGAGCGGCCCACCGCCAAGGGCTCTCGACCAATTTGAGGTGAAGGTCGAAGATGATCAACTGTACGTCTTGGGAGGTTAGCATGTCCACATCAATCGGAAACTGGCTCGATGAACGTATCGGATGGCGGGGGATCTGGAGCGCTATCTTCTTAAGAAAAGTCCCAAAGGTCAACTGGTTTTATACATTAGGCAGCGCCACGCTTTTTGTAGCCGTGAACCAGGCGGTCACTGGCATTTTACTGACAATCTATTACGTCCCGACTCCAGATCACGCCTACGACAGCGTACAATTCATCACTACCCAAGTACCCGCCGGCTGGCTCATCCGTGGGCTGCATCACTGGGGAGCTAGTGCAATGATCGTCTTGTGCGTTTTGCATATGCTGCGGGTCATCTTTTCAGGCTCTTATAAGTTCCCCCGGGAGATAACCTGGTTTTCCGGCGTCTTTCTGCTAGGAATTACAGTCGCCTTTGGATTCACTGGTTATCTCCTCCCCTGGGATCAAAAAGCATATTGGGCGACCACCGTAGGCACCAAAATTGCCGGAGCGGCCCCCGCAGTTGGGGAGACTTTTATGCTAGCGCTTCGGGGAGGTGAAGAACTCACCGCCGTCACCTTAGCCCGTTTCTTTGGTATTCACATTTGGGTATTACCGGCAACATTGTTGCTCCTCCTCGGAATACATCTGTACCTCGTAGTGAAGATCGGCATCAGCGAAGTTCCAAAGAAGGGAGAGTAATTCATGAACAGGGAAGAAAAAGATGCCTATCTAAAGAAATACAAGGAAGAAAAGGAGAAGGGCGAGGCTTTTTTTCCTTATGTAGTCTTCAAGGATACTCTGGCGGTTTTGGCTGTATTTCTGTTGCTGGTTGCCCTAGCCTATTTTATCGGTACGCCCCTGGAGCCACCAGCTGATCCGGCGGATACGACTTACACTCCCAAGCCAGAATGGTATTTCTTGTCGGTTTTCCAGATGTTGAAATACTTTCCTGGAAAATTAGAGGTCGTGGGCGTCGTCATCCTTCCAACGATCGCGATCGTGCTGCTCTTCCTGCTGCCATTTCTAGACCGCAGCTCGAAGCGACATGCCCTATCAAGGCCCATCGTGACCGGATTTACGATCCTACTATTCATAGGTGCGGCTTTTCTTACAGTTCAATCAATTATTGAAAATCCACCTCCCCTCGAGGCTGCTGTGGGAGATCAGATCGCAGTCCTATACACGGACAACTGCGCCGGCTGCCATGGAGATTCGATTACTGTTCCAATAGGGGTCAACCTTCACAATGTTATCGCCGAAGGCCAGCATGAGGGCATGCCAGCCTGGACAGCGGACTTAACAACTGATGAGATAGATGCCCTTGCTGGCTTTATCATTTCACCAGCAGGCAGCGAGCTGTTCACAGAGAATTGCAATGAATGTCATGTCGCGGTGGAGTTAGTCGCCAGCGATCCCCTGGAAATGAAGAACTCGCTTGAGCTGGGAACCGGCTTTCCGGCACACGCCGATATTGACCTCCCTGACTTCGCTGAAACTCTTAGCCGTGAGGAACGAACGGCATTACTCAACTTCCTGATAGCCCCTGACGGGAGACGACTTTTTGTTACCAATTGCACGTCTTGTCATGGACGTTCTGTAGCGTTTTCGGGAGAAGAAGATGAACTAAGGGAGTTGATAAGCGACGGTGGGCTTCACCTAGAAATGCCACCCTGGCGAGAAAAATTGAGCCCGAGCGAGCTGGACAATGTCACTCGCTTTGTCATCGACCCCTCCATTGGGGGTGATGGACAAACTGTCTACGATGAGAACTGTTCACGATGTCACGGCGACATTTATCCTGACGCGTCCACTGACTTTGATGAGACTAGAGAAATCATCGCCACTGGCGGATCTCATCAGACAATGCCCGTTTGGGGAGATGTGCTTACCGCCGAACAGCTGGACGCCCTGGTGAGTTATGCTCTGGAAGCATCCAGCGGGGCGCCATTAGTCGTCGGACAACAACTCTTCACCGAAAATTGCGCCAATTGCCATGGTGATTTGGGTGAAGGAGGAGAAAATCCGGCTCTTCCAGGCGATATTATCGCACCTATCAGTACAGCCGAATACCTGAAGACTAGGGATGATTTAAC
>DASRZI010000308.1:0-4503 GCA_035686605.1 Candidatus Zixiibacteriota bacterium | reverse complement strand
GTCCGGTTACCTATAAAAAGGCTGATGACTTGAGGGCAGTTGTCTCAAAGGTACCTCTGGACCGTATTCTTGTGGAAACGGATGCGCCTTTTTTGACGCCTCAACGCTTCCGGGGAGAAAGAAATGAACCGGCATATGTATCGCTTGTCGCTGAGATGATTGCATCGATACGTGGTCTGGAATTTGAAGAGATCGCCCAGCAAACGACAGAAAATGCTATTCAACTATTTGGGAGCAAGCTAAGTTGAATATGGATGAGATACACTCTTCACCACCATCGGTTGAAACTTTAGCTCTCTCTATCATAATCGTTAGCTGGAATACTCGTGATCTTCTCGAAGCCTGTCTAAAGTCCGTTGATGCCGGCCGAGGTGGATTGAACTTAGAGGTCATCGTCGTCGATAATGGTTCGACTGATGGAACACCAAACTTATTGGAGCTGGATTACCCTTGGGTTAGGTTGGTAGCCCGGGACGACAATGTTGGTTTCCCAAAGGGCAATAACATTGGTCTCTCAGAAGCACGAGGACGCTTTTTACTGCTGCTAAATCCCGATACCGAGATAGTAGGTGACGCGCTGCCTAAGATGGTCCAATATCTGGAAAGGCGTCATGCGGTTGGAATCGTCGGAGCACAGCTGCTGAATCCAGATGGATCAATTCAGTCTTCACGCCGGCGATTTCCAACGCTAGCGACGGGATTCTTTGAGAGCACGTGGCTCCAGTCGCTGGCTCCTCAATCGATGATGGACAGATACTATGCCGAGGATCTGCCGGATGAAGTCGAATCCGAGGTAGATTGGCTAGTAGGCGCCTGCCTGATGACACGCCGCGAGGTATTGGATGTGGTAGGTCTCTTGGATGAGGCTTATTTCATGTATTCCGAGGAGTTGGATTGGTGTAGGAGGGTGAAAGAATCGGGATGGAAAATCATCTACTATCCGGATGCCAAAATCCTGCACCACGTTGGCAAGAGCAGTGAGCAAGCGGTCACTGCTCGCCATATAAACTACCAGCGGGCGAAGCTGCGTTATTTCCGTAAGTTTCATGGCAAGCTCGCATCAGGCTTCCTTCGAATCATACTATTGATGAATTATGGAGTTCAGATTCTTCTGGAAGGATCGAAAGGGGTGATAGGAAATAAGCGATCGTTGAGATGGCAGCGAGTTCGAACCTATTGGACAGTCCTTCGCTCAGGACTGAAGCCTGCAGGGTACTGAGACTGAGATGAAGATCGGCTTAGTGACTGGCGAATATCCACCGATGGAAGGTGGAGTTGGCGCGTTTACTCGCGAGTTGGCCAAAGAGTTCAGTAGAACAGGAAACGAAGTGCATGTCATCACCTCCCGCCGGGCTCGTCCGAAAGTCGAGGACAGAAGTCTTTGGGACATTCGCGAGCCATATGATGTTGGCTATGCCCAGCTCCACGCCGGAGTTAGCCGCTGGTGGTGGCCAGCGATGAGTACTGTCGCCAATATTGTCAGCCGGTACGATCTGGATATCGTCAACATCCAGTATCAAGCGGCTGCATACGACATGAGGATTCCGGCGATCAATTTCCTGCCCTGGCGTCTTCGTGGAATGACAAAAACTGTGGTCACTTTTCATGACTTGCGCGTGCCTTATCTTTTTCCGAAAGCGGGACGGCTTCGAGGAAAAATGGTTAGAAGATTAGCTCAGTCGGCAGACGGGATAATCGTAACCAACAACGACGATTATGATCGGCTAAAAGAAAAGAGCACGGGAGGAAGCGCAATCGTTCAACTGCCTATTGGAAGCAATATAAAGGCAAGCGTGCCGGACCCAGAAGGTGTGGAAAGTCTAAAGAGATCCACTCTTAGAAAAAGGGACAGTATTCTGCTCGGGTACTTCGGCTTCCTAAACGAGAGCAAAGGAGCTGACCTGTTGGTGGAGTCGTTCGCCACGCTGCCCGAGAATTTTGAGCTTGTCTTCATTGGCGGGCAGATAGGTTCCAGCGATTCAGCAAGAAATCAGGCGTTTTTTGATCGGTTGATGAAGAGAATCGACGAGCTTTCTCTCCAGGACCGGATTCATTGGAGTGGTTTTCTCGAGGATGAGGACGTATCCACCTACTTCTATACCTGCGACTTGATGGTGATGCCATATCGCGATGGAGCTTCCCTCAGAAGGGGTACTCTCATGGCAGCTCTTGCCCACGGGTGCCCAATAGTCACCACGCATCCAAACTCGCAAGTTGGCCAACTGATTCATGGGGAGAACGTATGGTTGACGCCGGTTGACGATTCTCGAGAGCTAAGCGATGCTATTGTGACATTGGGAGCCGACGCGGATCTCAGAGATAGGCTAGGTGACAATGCCAGGCAGAGCTCTATCCAATTCAATTGGGATGTCATTGCCGCCCAGACGGAAGCTTTTTTCGAGGAGATTATCGCATCGGAAAGCGAAAATTAATAGACGCTGTAGGATGATCATTGACTGAAAAGCGCTGGCTGGTACTCATTCTTGTCCTCTTTACGGTTTTGGGAATCACCTACGCCGCTACGACCCCGATCTTTGAGGCCTCTGATGAACTCTGGCACTATCCAATGGTCAAACACCTTGCGGACGGTAATCCTCTGCCAGTCCAGGTATTCGATCCGGACCTGGCAGGTCCTTGGAAGCAGGAAGCAAGTCAACCACCTCTGTATTACTACCTGGGGGCAGCGCTCACGTTCTGGATTGACACATCGGATATGGATGCCGTCCGATGGCTGAATCCCCACGTGGATAACGGGGTGATTACCAGAGACGGCAACATAAACCTGGTGGTCCACAATCCCGCCAAAACGTCATGGCAAGGGACTTCATTAGCGATTCGTATCGTTCGCATATTTTCTGTGCTGCTTGGAGCCGCCACAGTATATCTGACATATCGTATCGCGAAGGAAGTAGCGCCCAATAGACCGGAAGTTTATCTTGGCGCTGCCGCAGTTAATGCCTTCATTCCTATGTTTTTGTTCATTAGCGGTGCTGTGAACAACGATAACCTGGTAATTATGCTCGCCTCGCTGTCGCTGCTCTTAACCATCAAACTGGCGGTTAATCCCACCGGCCAAATAAGCCGCAACCGGGAGATTTGGAACTTGATACTGCTTGGGGTCGTTATCGGCCTCGGCGCCTTAACCAAAATATCGGCGCTTGGCCTAATCCCTTTGGCACTTGCAGGCGTAGTCATCGGTCAGTGGCGAACCAACAAGGAGGAAACAGGAATAAACCTGGTTCTTGTTATCCTGCGCCAAACGCTGTGGAGATTTGCTGTTTTATTGGTGCCAGTTCTCCTTATTGCCGGATGGTGGTATCTTCGGAATATCCAACTGTATGACGACTGGAGTGGATGGAATGCTTTTATCGCTGTCCTAGGCAAACGTGCGACGCCAGCTAACCTGGCGCAGCTGTGGGATGAGCGATGGGGTTTCATGCTCTCTTATTGGGGGTTGTTTGGCGGTCTCAATGTGCCCATGGTCGAATGGATTTACCGGTTACTGAATAACCTAGCGGTTATTTCAGCCATTGGTTTCGTTGCCTATTCAGCCGGGCTCATTGTGTCATGGTGGTCTGCAGGCTCAAGGCGAGGAAAAAGAGCTAGAGATATTCTTTCTAATATTTTTGACTTCGTCTCCGATAACTTCGCGCTGATAGTATGCGTTCTGTGGACAGCTGCCATTATCTTTGGATTAGTTCGTTGGGCAACCGTTACCTGGTCGTCTCAGGGCAGACTTGTGTTTTCATCTATATCCGCATTGTGCACCATCTTTGTCTTAGGACTTATTGGCTGGATGCCGAGATCAATCGGGAAGGGCGTCATCGTCGCGATATCTGGAGTTCTCTTCATCGTGAGCGCGCTGGCACCATTTATCTGGATCACACCTTCTTACGAGCCATCTTCAGCTGAGACCACAGATCTTCGCATAGTCGACAGACAATTTGGCAACTCAATACTTCTTGAAGGTTATTCAACTGGAGCGGATTCAGTCGAACCTGGAGACAGTCTTGAGGTAAATATCCAGTGGGAAGTACTTCGGGCGATGAATAGGGACTGGAGCGTGTTTATCCACCTGAATGATCCCGAAACGCAGTTGCCTGCAGCTCAACGAGATATGTATCCTGGTCAAGGACTCCTGGCGACGAGCCTGCTGTCAACCGATGATCGCTTTGTCGATCAATACATATTGAATGTACCTGAGACAGCCATTACGCCTTCTGAACTTGAGCTGACCATTGGATTCTATGATTTTCAGAGTGGAGAACGGCTAACGACCGATAACGGACGCGACTCTGAAGTGCTAACTAAGATCTCGCTGCGGTCACGTCCTGGCGATATTCCTAATCCGCTATCGATCAACTTCGAAAATACCTTTGAGCTTGTAGGTTTTTCTATAGAACCACGACGCCTTAGTGCGGGCGAGTCCTTAGAGCTGAAGCTATTCTACATATCTCTAGGAGAGGTTAACGAAGATTATACGTTCTTCGTACAGCTCGTAGG
>DASRZI010000307.1:0-30563 GCA_035686605.1 Candidatus Zixiibacteriota bacterium | reverse complement strand
AATCAGGCTCCATAAATATCACCGGTGGCGCTTCTTCGCGACACTATATCTATTTCACCGTGTTCGTGGCAGGGATGTCGACTCTTGCCATTGAATTCACCACGAGCCGCATGCTCCAGACCGTCTATGGGACATCGAACATCGTTTGGGCCAATGTGATAGGACTGGTCCTGCTGTTCCTAACTCTTGGTTACTTCTTAGGTGGGTGGATTGCCGATCGACATCCAGAGGCGCATCTATTCTACCTTCTGGTCACGCTGGCGGGTTTCCTTAGCGTCTTTTTCCTGCTGCTCACCAGTGTCATCCTTCGCTCCGCGGCATCCGCCATGGCAGAGGTTAATATCGGCGCCATCTTAAGCTCCTTGGTGGGAGTAATGATTACCCTTGCCATACCCGTCACGCTTCTTGGCTGTCTATCGCCTTTTGCGATAAGGCTTGCTGTAGAAGATGTTAACCAGGCTGGCAGGGTAAGCGGTAGGGTGTACGCCGTTTCGACATTGGGAAGTCTGCTGGGCACCTATTTACCGGTGCTCATCATCATACCTTTGGCTGGTTCTCGGGTTGCGGCCGTCGTGTTTGGGGCTGCGCTGCTTATTGTTGGCCTAGTTGGCCTCTGGAAAGTCAGAGCCAGAGAGCGCTTGCTGGTATTGGGATTGTCCTTAGCCCTGATCCCCATAAGTATTGCCGGTACGAGCGGCGGAATAAAGGACCATCCAGACCAAATCTATGAGACAGAGTCGGCCTATAACTATATTCAAGTGATTCGGCAGGGCGACTGCAATTACCTCATGCTCAACGAAGGCCAGGCATTCCATTCCTTTTATTGTGATGGTGGTCGAGTTCCTCGTGTGTCCGTTTGGAGCGTGATGTTGGCTGCACCTTATTTCAACCAAAATGCGGGAGAATCGCCAGTGGATAATATGGCGGTGATCGGCCTGGCTGCCGGAACCATCCCGAAACAATTCACTGAGGTGTTCGGGCCGATCCCCATCGACGGCATTGAACTGGATCCGGACGTTGTAGAGGCCGGCCGCGAATATTTTGCCCTGACGGAGCCGAACATCAATGTCATCGTGGGTGATGGGCGCTACGAACTAAACCAACTGGAAGAGCAGTACGATCTGATAACCCTGGATGCCTATAAAGTTCCGTACATCCCTTGGCACCTTACGACCCTACAATTCTTCGAGGAAGTCAGGGAGCACCTGACAAGTGATGGGGTTCTAGCCATCAATGTTGGTCGAGCGCCCAACGACCGGAGATTGGTAGAGGCGGTCACCGCTACCTTGTTAGAAGTATTCCCTTCGGTTCATACGCTGGATGTATCTGGATCGCTGAACAGCGTGCTCGTTGCGACCAGCATGCCGACTGAACGCGATTTTCTCAGTGGAAATATTAGACAAATGGCCGATGATACACATCCGCTGCTGATGCGTTCGCTCAAAGAAGTTGAACAGTCGCTGGTTCCAACTATCGCCGGTGATGTCATATTTACTGACGAGCGAGCGCCAGTGGAGATAATCGTGGATTCGCTTGTGATTCGTTATTTGCTTGACGAGGGTCCGTCTGGGCTTTCTGGACTTGGAGGTTGAATAGATGAGTGTAGAGAAAAAGACGAAGAAACGAACAAGTGTGACGATCAGCCGCTGGTTTGTCATCATCGCGACTCCCATAGTTCTGTCACTGTGGACGGTTCGCGTGCTCGTTAAATGGAACACGCCAAGTTTTCCATCTATTGAATACGGCCGGATCGATCCCGATGGTTTCGGTTTCACAGATGACGAACGCCTCGAGTACGGAGAAGCCACCCTCGATTACTTGCGTCGAAGCGAACCCGCTGAAAGGGTGATTTATCTTCTAGAAGATCTACGCTTACCAGGTTCCAGCCAGCCTTTATACAATGTACGTGAAATCGGGCACATGCTGGACGTAAAGAACCTTGTTGATCTTTTTAGACAGATATTTCAGGTGGTAGGGATCCTCTATCTTGCCGCAGTGATCTATCTATTGGCCCGTCCAGAAACGAGAATTTATGCTTATCGAGCGCTCATGTATGGTGGCTTGCTCACCGCGGGAATTCTGCTTATCGTGGCTATCCTGATATTCATATCGTGGAACTTTGTCTTCGTCCAGTTCCACGAGCTATTGTTCCCCCCGGACACCTGGACGTTCTCCATGAGCGATTCGTTGATCCGTCTATTCCCGGAGCAATTTTGGTTTGATTTCGGCCTAATCTGGACCCTCGGCATTCTGATCCAAGGGCTCATCCTTGCCCTGATCGGATTCCTTCTCCAGCGAAGAAAGTCGTCGCAGGAGCTAGCCATCTAACACGATCTCGAGGAAAGTAGTCTGGTATGGATAGACCCAAAATGTAACCTCGACCTCATTCGGTTCAGAACCGGCTGAAAGCTCATAGAACCCTACGTCGATGTCATCGAAGGCAAAGTTCTCGAGGAATCCATCATCTGGATTAACGCCTTCTAGATTGTATGTCGTGGTGGCACGGTAAGGTGATTGGGCGTCAAGTCGACGAAGGGTTAAGGGAACCTCAGCGGCTAAAGTGCCATCGGGCCAGGAGACAGTTCCAGCTACAACACCTCGATCCGGGAAAGGGTAGAGCCACAGAAGCGGGTTTCGCGTCGATTGATAGTCGTTTTCTTCAACTCTCACTTCGAAATGCAGGTGTGCTCCATCAGCAACACCGGTCGAACCCGAGAGGGCGATGACCTCCCGACCCTTCACCTCCTGACCTTCCTCCACCAGGACTTTCGAGAGATGGCCGTATAGAGTGAAGACAGGTTGCCCATTGAGGGTGAAGTCATGCTCAATGACCACAACATTGCCATAGAAGTCTTGTGTGGCGCCGAGCAGCCGCAGGCTGTCATCCGAGGCAATTCTTACAATCCCATTTGCTGCGGCTAATACCTCGGTATTGGCGGGTACATTGAACTCAACCCCATGGTGCGGTCGCAATGTCCCACCTTTGGTCGTACCGTAAGGATAGGCCTTATCGGTCCAGACAGTAGTGTCTTGAGGAACAGGTCGAGAGAGCCATAAGTGCTCCAGGGAGGTGGTCTCAGGTGAGGGAGGAGGGGTGAAGGTTGGCATAGGTGTTGGCGATATGGTTGGTGCAGCCGTCTCCGCGCTTGATACCGATTCAGGTGGATCGTCTGTTGAGGTAATAGGATCAGTAACCTCTGGTTCCACCGAAGATTTTTCAGCAACGACTGTTACCTCGGGAGCAACAAAGCTCTTTTGGTCTCTAGGACTAGCCACCGTTACTATCACCGGAGGCGGGAAAACCGTCTCGCCAGATTCGGTTGGTTCGATGTCTGATGTGGTGTTTTTCGCTGCTGCGATCTCTTCAGTCGTGGATCCATTGCCGCAAGCTGCTAGAGACAGCGACAGCAGGAAGAATACCATCAAACCAAGACCTGCTTGCCTGACGAATCGTCTGCGCATCGTTAGAGCTCTTAAAGAATTCGAAATCAGAACTAAAACCCTCCCCGCTCGGCGGCGATAGATAGGATCTCCTTAGATGTTGCTTCGATGGCCCGTTCGAATGTGCCTAATTCCTCCAGCCATTTTTCACTCAGTTCTCGGTCTTTAAGGGCAGCTGCGTTCACGCGAACATTCAGGCTGGCTATCTGAACAGCCGCTTGGGCCATTATTCCTCCAGCGGCCGCATCCGTTAAGGCATTCACATTCCCAATTTTGCTAATCTCGCGAGCCAGAGCCGCAACCTCCAAGCTCCAGCGGGCTACTGACAAAGGAACCTCACCCGCCATGATTGTAGCTTTTTCGATGGCCTCTTCCTTTTCATCTGAGGAAAGCGTTTTGTCTCGATAAGCTCTCATCACCTCTTCAAAGGCTTCCGAATCAGCTTTGACTGCCCTGGCAAGCTCATCTTGCAGTAGGCTTGTTCGGCGAACGATTTCCACCGCTTCAGCCTCGACATGGGCATATTTCTTACGTCCAACTGTGAGATTAGCAACCATTTGGGTCAGTGCCGCTCCAAGCGCGCCTGCAAGGGCAGCTGTCGAACCACCACCTGGTGTAGGGGTGCCATCTGCCGTGGCATTCAAGAAAGCGCGAGGGGTAATGTCTGCCGCCGTTTCTTGCCCAATTCGGACCTCCAGCACCTGGCGCTCATCGAATTCGTCCAGCTGCAGATACCATTGTGCAGCATCAAATAGCGATTCCTGAGGAGCCAACCCAATTAGCTCCGCATCAGTAATGGAAAGTCCGTATCGAGCCGCTTCTTTTCGAACCATTTCCTGGACTCGATGAATGGGTGTCTTTCGAAAATTGGTGAGATTCATGCTCACTTGAGCCCGACCGTCAACCAGAAACCCCATCGCCTGGACGTGGCGAAGGCCGCCGCTGCTGAATCTTATAGCTTCGGCGATCTTTTTTGCTGGTGTCACATCGCCGGTATTCAGATAAATGTTATAGGCGATAAGAAACGGACGTACCCCAATTACCGTAGCGCCCCAATTCTTGGGGATCGCCGGACCAAAGTCTGGTTTTCGCTCAGGATTGGTCTGCACCTCATCCCGCCACATCTCATATTCACCCCGGCGTATCATCGACAAAGAGCGTCTCGCGGGCGTCGCCGCTGCTTCGCCGTACAAGTAGACAGCGACACCGAGATCGTCGCCGACTCGCTGTCCCAGGCGCTTAGCGATGGCAACGCATTCTTCCACGGTGATCCCTCTTACAGGGATGATTGGACAAACATCAGTGGCACCGATGCGAGGATGTTCCCCTTCGTGTTCCTCGAGGTCAATCAGGCTTGCGGCCATAGCAATGGCCCGGTAAGCGCCCTCTTCGACCGCTTCTGGTTCGCCAACAAAGGTGATTACGGTTCGATTGTGGTCTTCGTCTGCACTGACATCGAGGACAAAGCAGCCGGGCACTGCCCGAATGGAATCGGCAATAGCG
This sequence comes from Candidatus Zixiibacteriota bacterium, assembly GCA_035686605.1. GTDB lineage: Bacteria > Chloroflexota > Anaerolineae > Promineifilales > Promineifilaceae > UBA11865. Next base: position 25,619 of record DASRZI010000307.1, on the reverse strand, counting down.
TTGTAGATCTCGGATCGAGAGCCTTCGCTGAAATTCGGCACACATTCGACTATTTGCTGCATGGTGACATACGCCTTACTAATAAACTCGCAGAAGTATAAGTTTACATAAAGTCGAGGACAACCAATGTACTTAAATTTGCATGACTCAGACATCTCTAAGCGGACAAGGACTGAGGCCATGAAAACAAGGGATTGTATCAAATGGAACGCAAAAGGTCAGACATAGTCTGAACAGGTCTGACATAGTCTGAACAAGTTTGATACCGTCCGAACAGAAACGCGATATTACTGGACGCCCGAACTGCTCTCAGGAATCATTGAGCTAGTCCGTAGGTGCCGTTACTGCAGGGAAACTCTATTTGAGTGTTCTAGACGGATTGCAGGGCAACCCAAGGCAAAGTGACCTCGTATTTCTGGAACGGCACAGATAAGGTAAGCTGGCTATAATCGTTCATCCTAATCTAGGTCCTGGAGAATATTAATGAGCATCGTGAAACCATTACCCGAATCAGACATAGAGAAGTACGTGACCATAACCGCCAATGCTTATCCTGGATTTCATCTTGATAGTGACGAGGATCGCAATCGGGATGCAAAAAGACTGAAAACGACTTATGCCGAATCATGGAGAACGATCTATGGACTCTATCGCCGCGAGCAGCTGCTAGGAGGGATGATCTACCTCGACTTTGATATGACGTTCGAGTCTACCCGACTGCCAGCGGGAGGGGTTGGTCGAGTCGCGGTTGATCTGGCGCACAAGAAAGAAAAAGTTGCCCGTGATATGATGAGTGCTTTCATCGAGCACTATCGAGAGAGAGAGGTTCCTCTGCTGCTCCTTTACCCGTTTAGACCGGATTTTTACCATAGAATGGGTTTTGGCTACGGAACAAAGATGAGCCACTACCGCTTTCGCCCGGACTCGCTGGTAACTGGCGGTGAAAAGGCAAAAGTTCGCATACTTGAACCATCCGACAAGACGGAAGTGCTTTCATGTTACAATCGGTTTGCGGAGCGAACCCATGGCATGATTCTGCGGAATGGGCCAGAATTAAACTACCATTTTGAACAGCCCACTTCACTGTTCGTTGGCTATTCTGGAGATGACAACCTGCTTGGATACATGCTCCTGAAGTTTGAGCTAGGGGAGACATTCCTGGAGAATGATCTTCAGATCATCGAAGCCATCGCAGAGAATCGCCAGGCGCTGCTTGGTCTGTTGGCCTTCATCCGGTCGCAGCTCGATCAAGTCGCCTGGATCTCATACGCCACCCATGATGAATCATTCCAATTTCTTCTGAGTGATCCCCGGAATGATTCCGGACGCATTATTCCACCCGTTTATCACGAGTCGAACTCCCAAGGCGTGGGACTCATGTATAGAGTGATTGACATCCCAGGCTTGTTTTCTTGCCTTGCGAATCACAGATTTGGCAACCATGATCTACGCCTGCGATTATCGGTCTCTGACAGCTTCTTACCTGAAAATGACATGGCGATTTCTCTCAGCTTCGATGCGGGAAGGGCGCGAATCGTCGATCCCCGAGCAGACGATGTTGAGATAAGTATGGCAATTCCCGAATTTTCCTCGATGATCGTCGGTGCAGTCCGATTTTCCGAACTCTTCAACTATGGCCTGGCTGACATATCCGATGAGAACTGCCTGGAAATGGTCGATTCATTGTTCAAACATGAAAACAAACCGATCTGTTTATCTCGATTCTAGGATTGGCGAAGCTCTGTCCGCGGCTAAATGCCTGTCAGGAAGCGCGGTCGCGCTATTATTAACTCCAAAAAAATAGACGTTTGAAGCGTTCGCTGACTGTCGGCTTGCAGAAAAGAGATTGGGACGGTCCCAATAAAAACGATCCATAATCGTGGTAACCGATGTCCTTAGAAGTTAAACGATTCAGTAAAGATCTCGTTGGTGATTTCTATCACCTTCACAATCAAAAGAAAGATGCTGGATGGTGCTTCTGCGTTGCCTGGTGGATTGACGGTTGGGACGGCTGGAGCGACCGAACTGCTGGGGAGAATCGCCGGGCAAGGGATGAGCTTCACACCAAAGGTGAATACGACGGTTATTTACTTTACATAAATAATAATCCAGGTGGTTGGTGCCAGGTAGGGCCCCGTGATCGACTATCAAAACTCGCCAAGCAATTTGAGCTCGAGCCAGATCCCGAAACCTGGGCGATCACCTGTTTTCTCATCGACCCAGCTTACCGACGAAGAGGCCTGGCTTCGCACCTGCTGATTGAGATATTAGTGGACCTGAAGAAACTAGGAATCGGTCGTGTCGAAGCATTCCCAAGACACGGAGCTGACATTGATGAGATGGACATGTGGAATGGACCGGAGTCCATCTTTGTGCAAGCTGGTTTCACTGTGGTTCAGGAAGACTCGAAAAGGCTGGTGCTAGCCATCGATCTATCAAACTTTGTCCTATGACGCAGTCACCAGATCCGGCCCATTGGGGACTGATCTGGAGTAGGCCTTTCAGCGCTGCGATGGTGTTTGATTCCGCGCTCAATTTAGAAGCAAGGTTTGTGCAGCCGCCAGAAGGGATCCAATACAGCGCCCTCGGCGGGAATCGCTCCTCGTTTCATCATAGCTAGCTAATTATTGAAGTGTTAGGAGGCCTCCACTATGCCCCGATACAGCGATTTAGAACACTCGCCATTTTCCCTACCTGCAGGCGAATTTAACGCCATAACAGACGTCTCCGGCGTAAAGGTAGGTCATTTCACATTGTACGAAGGTGATGGGGTATGGATGCCTGGTCGAGGGCCCTTTCGTACGGGTGTGACCGTAATCCTCCCGCACGATGAAAACATGTATGAAGATAAAGTTCCAGCAGCGGCGCATACGATCAATGGCTTTGGAAAGGTGGCGGGATTCGAGCAGCTAAGAGAACTTGGCCAGTTGGAGACGCCAATCGCACTCACAGGCACGTTAAATGTCCCACGAGTTGCCGATGCTCTGATGACCCTCTCCATTGAGCAAAATCCCTATATTGGAATCGGTTTCGACGAAAGCGGACGGCGAGGATACGCCTCCGTCAATCCAGTTGTGGGAGAAACGAGCGATGGTTTTCTGAGTGACATTCAGGCTCGACCAATCGGCGAAGATGAAGTCAGGGCAGCGATCGGCGATGCATCATCAGGGGTTGTTGAAGAAGGCGTGGTCGGAGCAGGAACAGGGACAAGTTGTTTTGGATGGAAAGGAGGGATTGGAACTGCCAGCAGGGTTCTTCCGGATAAATTTGGCGGATTTACTGTAGGAGCATTGGTCCAGAGCAACTTCGGCAGGCCCCAGGAACTTACCATTTCTGGAGTCCCTATCGGTCGTCATCTAATTCCCCCGGGAAATACGCCCATTCCCATACCGGGATCGATCATGATCATCATAGCCACCGATGCGCCTCTGGAAAGTCGCCAACTCGGTCGATTATGCCGGCGAGCGGCGTTCGGCTTGGCCCGAACAGGCAGCACCTGTCTTGGTGGCAGCGGGGATTTCGTGATTGCTTTTAGCACGGCCTACCGGATGAAGGATAGGCCAAGCGATATCTTGTCCGTGCTGCCAATACTCGTCGACGAGCAGCCAGTTATTGGAGCTTTAAGCTTGGCGGTGATTGAATCAGTTGAAGAGGCGATCTACAACAGTATGCTCATGGCACGGACCGTCACCGGCCGCGATGGCAACACACGCCACAAGCTGCCTGTTGAAGAGGTGAGGAAATTGATAATCCGTTTTGGGTCTGAATCGTGAGGTAAAAGGAAAGCCCTAGATGGTATGGCAAGGAGGTCTGGCTTGCCAAGATTCTGGGCGGTTTTCCGCAGCGAATCTCTTTGTGGCCCACGACAAGGTGTTAGCTCGACCGTCATTTCCGGTATTCAGAGCTTTTCGGCACACCATTGGAGATTCAGAAATGCGTCATCTGACGCCTACCGCCTTGGTGTCCATCTAAGGCTTGTGTTAAAGACATTATAAATACCATCAGACGTCCGTGTCAATCGATGATTCCTTAAAGAATTGGTACCCATGATGCTGCTAGATTGACCCTGGAGGAGCCGTTGATATAATCGCGCGAATCCCATGATGTACCAGAAATTAGTTATCGAATCAGCAATGATTGCCGGGCGAGGAGAGAAGGAACTCCTGTTATTCTTATGAGAGGAAGAGATGTTTTCTGGTTCGTCGTGATTGTCCTCATGGTAGTTGCCGCCATTTGGATGATATTGAATCCTGACTACCCGGTTCACCAAGGACTTGATCTGGAAGGCGGGCTGCAAGTCCTTCTGGAGGCCGATGTACCAGAGGACCGTGAAGTTGTACCCGAAGACATTGATACAGCGAGGCAGATCGTTAGCCAAAGGGTAAATGCTATTGGTGTTGTCGAACCTCTCGTCCAGATCGAAGGCGACCGCCGAATACTGGTCGAATTGCCCGGCATCGAAAACCCCGAACTGGCGATTGAACTCATACAAGGTACTGCTCTCTTGGAATTCGTGGACACCGGACCCCAGCCTTTGCCCGAAGGGTTGTGTGTGCGGACCTCATTAAACGAAGGACCTTCGTCTTGCGAACTCACAGGGGATGTTGAGCCGCCACCCGGGGTACCACCGACTTTCAACACCGTATTAACAGGCGATGGATTGCGATCTGCCACCTCCCGACCCTCGGGTTTGGGTCGAAGCTACTCGGTGGGCTTTGAATTGGAGCCGGAAGCAGCCGCGATTTTTGAAGAATATACCAGGTCACATCAAGGTCAATTTCTCACGATCGTACTGGACAAGCGAGTGATTTCAAGCCCCCAGATCAATTCTGTGATCAGCGACTCTGGGTCAATCACCGGTGATTTCACCCTGGAAGAGGCCCAACACTTGGCTCTGCAATTACGGTATGGCAGTCTGCCCATCCCCCTTCGGATTGAGAGGACCCGGCTGATCGGTGCCACGCTGGGTGAGCAATCCATTCAATCCAGCATCCGGGCGGGCATTATAGGTGTTTCAATTGTCTTGCTTTTTATGGCCATTTACTACCGATTACCAGGCGTACTTGCCGACATCGCCCTGCTGACCTTTGCCCTCCTTAATTTCGCCATTTTTAAGTGGTTGTCCGTTACCCTAACCCTCCCCGCTATCGCCGGCTTCCTGCTCTCGACGGGAATGGCGGTAGATGCGAATGTACTGGTCTTTGAACGGATAAAGGAGGAAATCCGGCACGGCGAATCGCTAAGAAATTCGATAGAGCAGGGATTCGACCGAGCCTGGCCATCGATTCGCGATTCCAATGTAGCTACCCTCGTAATTTGTTTTATTTTGTGGATTTTTGGCCGAAATTTCGGGGCAAGTATGGTCCAGGGCTTCGCGATCACTTTGGCTATTGGGGTTATGGTTAGCATGTTTACGGCGATTGTGGTTACCCGGACGTTGGTACGAATCACTATTGGAGCTTTCGCTCCATGGATTGAGCGGCATAGATGGTTATTAGGCATATGAGATACTTGAAACTCGCATTTATCCCAGAGAGCATAAAGAGACTCGATGTTTAGCTTCATCCAACGGCGTCGGTATTACTTCCGAATATCGGCCATACTCATAGCCATAAGTATTGGGGCGATGGTTGCTTCGATAATCGTGACAGGTGCACCTTTTCAGTTGGGCGTTGATTTCATATCTGGGAATCGCTTCGAGATTAAGCTCATGGAAGCCGCGACCGAAAACGAAATTCGGGAGGTTTTTGAAAGCTATGGAATTGGCAACCCGCGCGTAACCTCCTTAGGAGATCCAGAGCTTCATGACACCTGGCAGATTAGAACCGACTTCGTTGAACCCGAGCGGGCTCAGGAGATCGTCAATGCCATATCAGCCCAAGTATCGACGGTGGACACAACAGCATCCTCTGTGGAGAGTGTGAGTCCAGCAGTGGGTTCTGAGGTTACTCGGGCTGCTGTTCTTGCGATCAGCGTGGCCGCCGTTGTTATTCTTCTTTACATAATATTTAGTTTCAGGCAGGTGAAGCACCCCGTTCGTTTCGGCGCCTCCGCTGTAATCGCCATGCTGCATGACCTGGTCATCATTTTTGGTTTTATCGCTTTGATGGGCCTCCTGTTGGATTGGGAGGTAGATGCCTTGTTTCTTACAGCCGCACTTACGGTAGCCGGCTTCTCCTTGCAAGACACAATAGTCGTGTTTGATAGAATTCGCGAGAACAACCAAAAAAGACCCCAGGAAGATATCGAGTTAACGGTCAATCGTTCCGTTTTGGAGACTGTGCATCGTTCGCTTGTTACTCAATTGAATGCCATGTTTGTACTGGTCGCTTTGATCTTATTTGGTGGCGAATCTATAAGACCATTCATCGCCGTCCTTTTTGTCGGTTTGCTCAGTGGAACATACAGCTCGATATTCACCGCTGTACCAATACTCGTCGCCTGGGACAAAGGTGAGCTGCCCCGTCTTCGGCTGGGCGGGCAGGGGAGCGAATGAGATTACGCTATATTGTTCAATCAAGGATTCGATTATTCTGAATCGGGAAATCCCGAGAACCTGGGTATAATCTTGACCAGGAAAATCTCTGAAGTAGATAGGAAACCGATCATCAACCGATGCCGAAACTTATACTCACAGTCATAGCGGCGGTCTTTGTTTTAATTGGCTGCAGCCAACCATCTCCAACATCAGGACCGACAGACACGGTTGGTGATGCGGAGGTGGAAGAATCAACAGACGAAACTCGCCTCTTACCAACAATTTACCCTACCGCTACTTCTTATCCGACACCTCCACCAACGAATACCCGACCTCCACTGCCAACATCGCCGCCGGCGACGCCCGTCGACTATGACCAGCTGGTGGTCGACCTTAAGTACACGATACCTGCCATCGGCCTTGAGAGATCGTTGTCGGGAGACGTATCGGGCAGGTTAAAAATAGTAGATGAGACGACTGGATTTGATAATGAGCGGCGGAATCAAGCTGGTATCCTGCTTGAGCTGCAGCAATCATTACCAGATCTTGCCCTCGACGACCTGCCAGAAGATTGCGAGCATTGCGTTTGGTTGGAATATTCGCTGCCGCTCACTGGGGATCAGGATCAGGGATGGCTGCAGGATGTTCGAATGCTTGCCAGCGTTGAGAATTTCATGGCCATGGCCCTCGGTCCACATTTTCCTCCCGGCACTATCGCAGGTTTAAGACGCATCACGACGCAAGACCAGATTGCTCATACCGTGGCTCTGACAGAGGATGGCCTGCTTTGGCGATGGAAGGCGACCGAATCTGAAGTCCCTGAAGCAGAGAACATCGATGAAGATGATCTATTATTGTCCTCTCTCATTAGCGACCTTGAACTCTCGGAACTTGCTCCCATTTACGCCGCGGCCTGTCCGGATAATGCAGGGATCGAAACCTTGTACATCAAATCTGAGGACACTGAACGGTTTATTGATCTAATTTGTCCAGAACTGGCTTTGCCGACAGTTTTGCTGCCGCTCTATCTCAATCTTGATGCAAAGACAGTTGGCATGCTAGACGATGAGCTCGAGGGAGATTACGAGCCACCGCTCGCTCAGGAGACCATCCTGTACTATCAGACAGAAAACGGCTTTCATCTGACGCTGTTCTATGATGGCCAGCTGTTCGCCGGCGATGATGGAGGTAACGTTGTTAGCGATACGATAACCGTAACTTTAGCCGTCAGCCTGACTGATGAATTGCTGGAAAGCGGATTCATGCAGCCGGGGGTTGATAATTATCTTTCCGGTGCTGATGGCAATTACCTCATAATTCGGGGACCTGATGGGTTGTACGAGCAAGTGTGGACGGGAACTGCGGAACCAGCTATCGAGGCTATTGTGGAGCGTCTGAACAACCTATTACTAAATGCCCTGTCTTCTGCCGCTGCCGATAATATCGCTGAAGAGGAGTCATCGAATCAAGAGACCCCTGCAGCTACCTCGACGATAACCGTTACGCTGACTCCACTGAATACTCCGACTCCGGGCCAGTAATTATCACGGCCAATTTCGATAGGTCGAACATCGTCATATCGGAGATCAACGTGGTTGGCTGCCGATGCGGACCCTTCGACTTCTTACCGGGGGAAAGGTTATTGTCCAGGGTATGATTGAAGGTAAATATCAGCTTAAAGATGGCCTGATAGCATTCTCCCAAGTTGACCGACCAGAAGTCGGGAAGATCCTACTTTCTCGTTTGCTACAATCTGCACTGTTATTAGGGTAGGGGACCGAGTTTACTGTCCTAGGGAAGCCTGCCTGGTTTGGTATCTCTGCATGATGCAAACGGCCGATGGCTTTCGATGTCTGCTTCTGATGCCAATAATAACGGACACCTGCCTGAGAATCCGTCATCATGTGAATATCCTAAGCTGTCAGTGTCTTACACCCCTCTCTCTTGTTGGCCAATACTTCGGTCGAGTTATAATAGCGCACGTTGATCTTAACCCAGAAATGGAGGTTAGGTTGCCAGAAATTCAAAGAGCAACAGGCATGCAGGACGTACTTCCCGACGCCCGCCGGTATTGGGACGCGATAATTGACGCAGCCACCGGGATAGCCCAGCGATACGGCTATTTGAGAGTAGACATTCCGATAATCGAATACACCGAGCTGTTTACCAGAGGCGTGGGGGCCGCATCCGATTTCTTCATAAAGAAGGAGATGTATACCCTCGACGAAGGTGAAGGGAGGAGCAAGGCATTGCGACCGGAATTCACGGCCGGTTTTGTCCGGGCATATATCGAAAATGGGATGGGAAGCTGGACCCAACCGGTGAAGTTGTATTCTATCGGCCCACTGTTCCGCCGAGAAAGTCCGCAGGCAGCGCGTTTTCGCCAACATTCACAATTCAATCCAGAAATACTCGGTGAGATCGATCCTGCAGCAGATGTTGAAATTATGATGATAGCCCTTAACCTGCACAAAGAGCTGGGCTACAAGAAACTTGCTTTCCAGCTCAATAGCACAGGCTGCCCGGTTTGTAAGCCAGAGTACGTTAGCGAGCTCAAAAATTATCTCTCCGGCCATTTGGATAAATTGGCTCCAGTTGACATGGAACGAATGCAGCGAAACCCTCTTCGAATTCTTGATACCAAGGAAGAGGGGATGGATCAACTGCTATCCGGAGCTCCTATCATCCGGGACCATCTTTGTGACGACTGTGCTGACCACTTCGCGGAGCTGCGAAAACTGCTGGATAAACTTGATCAATCCTATGTAATAAACAACAGATTGGTACGGGGCATTGACTATTACACTAAGACGGTCTTTGAACTTTGGGACCAGAGCATCGGCGCCCAATCATCACTCTGTGGTGGTGGCCGTTACGACGGTCTCTCCGAAGCTATTGGCGGGCCACCTCTCCCCGCGGTTGGCGTCGGCATCGGAATCGAGCGCATAGCGATTGGTTTGAAAAAACAGAAGATTGAGTTCCCCCCTCCGCCAGAGCCACCGGTATTGATTGCCCATTTCGGGGGCGACAGTAAACTGGCTGCAATTGAGCTGGTCTACCGGCTGCGGGATGCAAATATTGGCGCCCGAACTGTGTTCACTCGAGGCCGGCGAAGTATGAAGAGCCAAATGCGCGAGGCGAATAGACATGAAGTCCGTTTTGTGGCGATTGTCGGCGACTCCGAACTTGAGTCTGGCGCTGCTATGATCAGGGATATGAAATCTGGGGAGCAAACACTAGTAAACAATGATCAAATCATCCAATGGTTTTACGACGAGCTAGGACAGGCATAGCTGGACTGATGAAGAATATCGCGGTTTTCTACAACTTATCGGTTCCTATGGCACAAGCTGTCGCTGGCGAGGTTGGAACCTGGCTGGCCGGACAGGGCATCGACGTGTGGATGGGAGAGACGGCCGACAGAGATAAGCTAGAACAAATAATCAACGGCCTGGATCTCCTCGTCGTTCTTGGGGGTGACGGGACGACGCTGCTTAGCGCGAGGATCGCGGCTCATTACGAAGTCCCAATATTTGGCATCAACCTTGGAAGGGTGGGTTTCCTGAGCGAAGCTGCTCTTTCGGATTGGCAAAGCAAATTAGAAAAGGTTATCAGGGGAGAATGTTGGATAGAGAAACGGCTCATGTTGAGCGCAGCCATAACCAGGGATGGCCAATCTATTGCTAATTTATCAGCACTGAATGAGATTGTCGTCAGCAGAGGTTCGATGGTTAGGGTGGTCCGTTTCCATCTCTATGTCGACGGGGATCATGTAATAACCTACACGGCTGACGGGCTCATCGCGGCGACGCCTACGGGTTCAACCGCCTATTCGATGGCTGCTGGAGGACCTGTGCTCCCGCCCCGCCTCCAGAATTTCCTGGTTCTCCCCGTTGCCCCACACCTGAGCTTCGAGCGACCTATTGTGCTTCATCAGGAAGCCAAAGTAAAGATACAGGTGGAGATGGAACACGAAGCGATTGCAGCGGCTGATGGTCAGAATGCAATTGCTCTGCAAAGCGGTGACGAGGTCACCATTGGAAAGTATACATGCGAGAGTCACTTCGCCCGTGTAGACGGACCAAGTTATTTCTATCATCGATTAATGCAGCACTTAAGTTTTTGGTCCCGTATACCATAGAAGGCATTAATAAATGGAGACGTTGAGTCCGCGAATTCGTCTACTCATGAGACAGGCGAACAAAGTTGCTGAATCAGGAAAACGGTCAGCCGCGACAAAGTTATACAACCAAGTGATTGAGGAAGCGCCCGAGACGGTAGACGCATGGATTGGACTAGCCGGCGTTTATCGGGATTCTGATGAGAAAGAGGCTGCTTTAGAAAAAGCGTTGGAGCTTGATCCGGGAAACGCAAGAGCAACAAGGCAATTGGCCATCCTGCATGGCGAAATTGTAGACGAGCCTGAGATTGTAGAGGTGGATGAGATCCCTGATCAAACCCAGCTAGATGAGCCAGAAACGTTAAACGCCGGCGAACTTGCATCCTCTGCCGTAGGACCAATTCCGGCTGTAGTCCAGGACAATCCCCAGACCGCAGAAATCCAACATGTTCACAAAAACGCGGAAACTTCTCTGCTCGACGAAGATGAACATGATTTGGAATATGTGGAGGAGGTTCTGTACTGTGCCAACCACCCGAAGAGGGAAACCCATCTGAGATGCAACCGCTGCAGCAAACCAATCTGCACCAGCTGTGCCCAACGGACCCCGGTTGGCTATCGCTGCCCCCAATGTATCCGCGAACAAGAAGAAAAATATTACTCAGCCACAATAATTGATTATCTCCTAGCCGTGTTGATCGCTTTGCCATTAAGCCTGATCGCGGGGTACCTGGCGACTTTCGTCGGATTCTTCGTGATATTTCTTGCGGCTGCTGCGGGAAGTCTAATTGGACGTCTTGTCTTTCGAGCAGTCGGCAGAAGGCGAGGACGTTGGATGCCCCAGTTGGTAGGGGTCATTGTAGTCATAGGAGGCATTTTACCGGCTGCATCGTCGTTGATTATTTTTGGATCTTTTGGCTTGTCAATTGGACTTCTCTGGTCGGGCATCTACGTAGTCATGGCTACTGGCGCGGCCTATTACCAGATGAGATAGCTTGGAGTCTGTCGACACGAATCCGGTAAGCAGCTGATGATAGTCGAGTTATATATACGTAATTTTGCCATTATTGAAGAGGTCCGCATTGATTTTCAGACCGGTTTCAATGTCCTGACGGGGGAGACCGGGGCAGGAAAGTCGATAATCCTTGATGCCATGGCCCTGGTGCTTGGAGAGCGAGCTGACACCGGCGTCATCCGGGAAGGCAGCAGCAATGCCTATGTCGAGGCGATTTTCCGTCTGGATTGGTCCCATCCGGCAGAAATCCAACAGTTTCTAGTCGAACAAGAACTGGAAGGTGATGAGAAGGATCTGTTACTGTTGAGCCGAGAGCTGCGAAGCAATGGACGCAGCGTATGTCGAGTCAACGGGCGAACCGTCAATCTGGCCCTAATCCGAACCCTCGGAGATAGTTTGGTCGATATCCACGGACAAGGTGATCACCTCTCGCTGCTACGCCCTAAATCACACCTACCTCTCCTGGATGCCTACGCCTCTCTTGAAGGTGAAAGGAAAGACTTTCAAGCTAGTGTTCGGCAGTTACGCGAAATCCGTCAAAATCTGGCTGACCTTCGTCACGATGAACGGACGCTGACCAGGAGACAGGAGCTGCTCACCTACCAAATCCAAGAGATTGATGCCGCGGATCTATCCCCCGGAGAGGAAGAAGAGCTCCGAGCAGAACAGATCCAGCTAGCAAATGTAGAACAGCTGCTCATCCATGGCAGCCAGGCCATGAAGCTGCTTGATGCTGCAGATTCGGATTCGCTTTCGGCGATTGACCTGCTCGGGCAAGCCGAACAATCACTCGGCCGTCTTGCGATTCTTGACGAGCGACAGAGAGCGCTCTACGAGAAATACCAGGATCTGAACTATCAGCTGAGCGACCTGACGGCTGAACTAGCAAGTTATTGCGAACAACTGGAGCATAGTCCGAACAGATTGGATCACGTAGAAGAACGTCTTGAGCTAATCGGCAATCTGAAGCGAAAGTATGGTGGAAGTATCGAAGCTATTCTGACAAAACAAGAAGAGGCTAACGTCGAACTCGAGCAGATCGCGAACAGCGAGTTCCGGATTCATGATCTGGCCACGGAGGAGGAAAAGCTTCTTCGCCATATAGGAGAGACGGGCCAGCAGCTGTCGATGAAAAGGCAGGGGGTGGCGGTCCAATTAGGGGACGAAGTAGAGCGAGAGTTGGCCGATCTCAATATGCAGCAAGCGCGATTTGCTGTTGCTTTCTCCAGGTCTGCCGACGAGGATGGCGTTTACGTAGGTGATGAAAGGTTCGCGTTCGACGAAACAGGTATCGACTGGCTTGAATTTCAAGTTTCAACCAATCCTGGCGAACCACTCAGACCCCTGGCAAAAGTGGCTAGTGGAGGAGAGACGTCCCGGCTCATGTTGGCCTTAAAATCAGTCCTGGCCCGGGTTGATGGGACGCCGACATTGATATTTGACGAAATTGATCAAGGGATCGGTGGTCGAGTGGGGGATGTTGTGGGTCAGAAACTCTGGAGGATATCAATCACTTCCGGGCACCAGATTATCATCGTCACCCATCTTCCTCAACTAGCCGGATACGCTGAAGGTCATTATCGAGTTAGCAAGAAAACCGTCGCCGATAGGACTCTCACCAGTGTGAAGCCCCTGGATAAGGAAGGGAGAGTCGAAGAGTTAGCCGAGATGCTCGGCACCATGGGGGAATATGCGATAGGCGGCGCCGAGTCGATACTCCGCCGTGTGGCAGAAGTCAAGAACGGCGTCTAACCTTCGCTAGCTGAGTCACTCTCAAGAATTGGCCGTCCCATTAGAAAATCGATGGCGGCCTGTAACTGCGTATCCGAGAATTCATCCATTTCGATCTCGGGAAGAAGGATGAAGAAATCAGGCTCCAAGCCCTGTTCGTGGACCCACGCGCCATCAGGAGTCAGCCATCGAGCGACAGTAATTCTGATTCCCCCACCATTGCTCAATCTCTTCCATATTTGGACCGTGCCTTTGCCGAACGAAGTATCCCCGATCAAGACTCCCCTTTCTCGGTCCTGAATTGCACCAGCGACGACCTCAGATGCACTGGCGCTCCCCTGGTCGATTAAGACAACAAGGGGTAGTTCTTGGGCGTCGCCACGGTTTTTAGATTCGAACTCAATTTCGTCGCCTTTGCCAAATCGCTCTACCAGAATCGTACCTTCGTCTAGAAAATGGTCTGCTACGTCGACCGCTGTCGGCAGACTACCACCCGGATTTGAACGCAAATCGAGGATCATGCCTCTTGGATCATCTTTGGACAACTGCTCGATGACGACCTCAAGTTCCCTATTAGTGTCATTGGCAAAACGGCTGAGTCGAATATAGGCGATTTCATCCTCCAGAATCTCTCCGCTCACACTTGGAATTTTTATCACACCTCGTATGACATCAATCTCGATCAACTCGCCATCCCGCTCCACAAGAAGGCGGACAGGCGTACCCGCCGGACCGCGGACGAGTGATGCCGCCTCGGCGGGGTGCAGTCCGGTTAATGGCACTCCGTCTGCTTCTCTTAAAATGTCACCGGGCTGGATGCCGGCAGATTCCGCTGGTGATCCTTCATAGGGAGCGACGACGATAATCGCTCCGTCAATAGTCGAGACCTCAGCTCCAATGCCTTCTAAATTTCCCTCCATGGCTTCTCTCGCAGCGTGCTCTTGCTCCGGTGGTAGGTACCGAGTATTTGGATCTTCTAAGGTGGCCAACATGCCATCAATTGCCCCCTTAGCTAGCTGGTCATTGTCCAGAGGTTGCTCGAAATATTCCTCGCCAATCAGTTCGAGTGTTTCCAAAAAGGGTTCAAAAGCTTCATCAATGTCTGTTGATCTCGCGCCTGGTAATCCTGCCAGATCGACCGGCGCATGCTTGGACTGCCCCAAGGCATAACCACCGGCGAACATCATCAGAACAAGAACAATAACTAAGAAAATCTGATACTTCTTTAATTGCATAATGATTTATCCGTGGGATGGCAGAGCGCCAGTCCTGAGCTAAGCTACCGTCTTCGATCTGAGTGTCTTCCTATCAATTCCATGTTGAAGCCAAGTCTGATCCATCCTTATAACGCCAGGCTGCCGCGGCAGGTTCCGTAATTCTAGATCACGCGCATAAATAAAGCATAGATAACTACTGAGCGTATGATTAATAGTGGCAATACGTGAAGAGACCGTTTTTGAGCCCATATAGCGCTATGTTAGAATGTGGTCCGTGATAAATTTAGCCATTGTCATCGTCAACTACAATGTGTGCGAGCTGCTGCGTTCGTGCCTATCGAGCGTTTACAGCAGCCAAGGGGAGATCACCTTTGAGGTCTACGTTGTCAATAACAACTCAGAAGATGATAGCTTAAATATGGTGCGGGAGGAGTTCCCTCAAGCCAAGATCATCGCCAATAGAGAGAATGTAGGCTATCCCACCGCGAATAATCAGGGCCTTGAACTGCTGGGAGTAACGACCGCAAATATTGAGCAAAGACCGAGGTACTGCCTGCTGTTAAATCCGGACACTGAAGTGCCATCCAATGCCTTCGAGTTCCTCGTGGATTATCTCGACGCCAACCCGGAGGTCGCCATCGTCGGACCGAGACTAATGATGCTTGACGGGCAGCTTGACCTGGCGTGTCGTAGAGCGTTCCCGTCCCCGGAAGTCTCAGCCTATCGCATGTTGGGATTAAGTCGATTGTTTCCATCGTCGCCCAGATTCGCCAGGTACAATATGACATTTTTGCCGGAAGACCAGATCGCAGAGGTCGATTCCGTGGTAGGCGCGTTTATGATGGTGAGAGTAGAAGCAGTTAACCAAGTTGGCCTAATGGACGAGCGTTTCTGGATGTATGGTGAAGACCTCGATTGGGCAAAGCGGATGAAAGATGTGGGCTGGAAGGTGGTCTATAATCCAGATATAACTGTGCTCCATGTCAAGCGCGCTTCCAGCCGGTACAGCCGGAGAGCGCAAGTTGAATTCTATCGAGCCATGCTCATCTTTTACTATAAACACTACAGCAGCAGCACATCGAAACCGATGCATTGGCTCGTACTATTTGGAATTGCCATAAAGGGAAGAAGGTCGATAATAGGAGATATATTGGCCGGGCCATCTAAATTAGAGGCCCCATAAACGATACGGATCGCTATCATGTCGAATCAAAGAATCAGGGGATTACTCTCCGTTTCACTGGTTATTTTGGACATCACGATGTTGGCAGTTGCTTTCATTTTGTCCTATCAAATAAGGTCCGTCATCCCATGGCCTAATGAACTGACAAACCAGATGCCGCTAAGCGCATACTCGGGATTAATGGTCGCGCAGATAATTGCCGTGGTAATCCTGATGTTTATCTACAACCAATACTATATCCCTCGCGCCATCTCCCGCGTCGACCAGTTCTACTCAATATTTGCGGCCGTCTCAATCGGGACAATGATGGCTGTGGCTATCTCTGTGTTTTCCTTCAAAAACTGCATATTCGAGGTCGATTTTCCCAGGGCCATGATCATCTATGCCTGGATGTTCTCCATCACGTTGATCATGCTGGGCCGGATTATGCACCAGGTACTTCGGGCAAAGCTCCGTGATCGGGGATTTGGTAAAGACCGATTGCTGGTGGTTGGCACCGGTGATGTTTCCGAGATGATCCTCCAGCGCATAGCCTGGTCTCCCCAATTAGGCTATGAAGTTGTTGGCGTTATAGATGGAGACCTGGATGCAGATCAGGTTCACGGCACTCCGATCGTCGGCAAACCTGAGGATTTACCGGAATTGATTGAAAACCTCTCCATTGACGAGGTAATCATTGCTATCCCTGAGAAAGGTCATCGTGAGGTGATGCGGGTTATTTCCTACTGCGAACGCGGGCGAGTGTCGATTAAGGTATTCCCCGATTTCTTCCAGTTCATGGCTTCGGAAGCGGACATCGATGACCTGGGTGGCTTACCCCTCCTGGCGATCCGCGACTTCGCTATGCGCGGCTATCTTCTGTTCTTCAAGCGATTAATGGACATTATTGGATCGATTATCGGTCTCATTATCTTGTCTCCCTTGATGATGCTAACCGCCATCGCAGTTAAACTGGAATCACCGGGTCCAGTCTTCTTTGTCCAAGAGCGAATGGGCTTGGACGGCAAGCCTTTTCTAATGGTTAAGTATCGATCTATGCGTCTTGATGCAGAGGAAAAAGGTCCCGGATGGACGACGAAAGATGATCCCCGGCAGACGAAACTCGGAAGCGTACTAAGAAAGATAGATGTCGATGAACTGCCCCAGTTTATCAACGTCCTCATTGGAGAAATGAGTTTGGTGGGTCCGCGACCAGAACAACCATATTATGTAAACGTATTCCGTGATAGCGTACCTCGCTATATGGAACGACACCGAGAAAAAGCCGGAATGACGGGATGGGCGCAGGTGAACGGGCTTCGTGGAGATACCTCCGTCATCGAGCGGACGAAATTTGACATCTGGTATTCAGAGAATTGGTCCATTTTACTTGACATAAAGATATTGATGCGCACCATTTGGCAGCTGGTCGGGGGATCCAGAAGGCTTCAGTGAACCATCGCTAACAGCGAACATTCGCCTAGAATCCTTCGCTTTAGGGATCTAACACTGTTCTTATTTGACGGTCATACTACCCCATGTTAAGATAATAAAATCAACTCTTTAGCACTCTCATTTACAGAGTGCTAATTCGTGTTGGGAAGGGAACGGCACAAGGTATTGCTACTCCCTCTCTCCCTGTACAGTTGACATAAACAAAAATTAGACCATGCAAAAACTAACAGACCGCCAGGAACACATACTCGGGATGCTCGTGCGCAATTTCCTTGAGTCTGGTATGCCGGTTGGCTCCAAAACCCTGGTTGAACAATATGACCTGGATGTTAGCGCGGCGACGGTGAGAAACGAGCTGTCGCATCTTGATGAGCTTGGCTACTTAGTGCAGCTGCATACATCAGGAGGACGTGCTCCGTCCGAAATGGGGTACCGCTATTTTGTCCAACGGTTGGTAGGTGAGTTTGAACTGCCTTTCGATGAACAACAGATGATCAGCCACCAGTTTCACCAGGCTCGCTTGGATCTCAATCAATGGATGCGTTTGGCCGCGGCAGTACTGGCCCACGCATCGAGAGGCGCGAGTATAGTGACCGCTCCGCGACCTACTACCAACAGCTTTAAGCACCTCCAGCTAATATCAACTCAGGGAAGACTGGTATTGATGATCCTGGTCTTCTATGGCGGGCAAGTGCAGCAGCAGATGCTGACCCTGGCTGAACCTGTGCCCCAGACAAGGCTTACCATTGTCGCCGAGCGCATAAATCAGCTTTTTGAAGATTCATCTTATGATGATATTTACGCCAGGCAAAGTCTGCTAGACGATGCACTGGAAATAGATTTGATCCGGCTGGTGCTTGACGGCATGCGCAGGTCAGAGAGGCGGTCCATTAGCGATGTATACCGCGATGGACTCGTAAACATTGTCGAGGACGAGGGGGCACGGCAGGCTATCCGGGTATTGGAAGAAGGGACCTATTTGGCCAACGTGTTGGCTGAAACGCTCGAAACAGGAGCCAGTGGTGTTCAGGT
This sequence comes from Candidatus Zixiibacteriota bacterium, assembly GCA_035686605.1. Lineage (GTDB taxonomy): Bacteria > Chloroflexota > Anaerolineae > Promineifilales > Promineifilaceae > UBA11865. The sequence goes on along the minus strand of DASRZI010000307.1, from coordinate 7,409 downwards.
AGTGATCGGCGGTGAGGGTCGATGGGAAGAACTCAAAGACTGTACCATGATCCTCGCGCGTTACGGCCAGATTGAAGAGTTGTCAGGAGCTGTCGCTGTTTTAGGACCCACAAGAATGCCATATGGCCGGAATATCTCGGCCGTGAGATACGTGGCAAACCTGATGAGTGGATTTATAAATGAATACTACCTGGAATCTCCGGTTAGAGAGTTCAGTGATATCGATAATACAGATGAGGTGACTACTTGAACGAAAGTTCAAATAAAGCAAAAGATCCCAATGGAAGGAATCTAGACGATCTAGAACCGGAAGAGGTACCTGAGTCGGAGGACACGATCCTCGACGATGAAGCAGCTCAAGAAAATGACGGGGATGAACGTATCGCTGAACTTGAGGAAAAATTAGCTGCCGCTGAATCCCAGGCTGCTGAATATCTGGATGGCTGGCAGCGAGCCCGCGCGGAATACGCGAACGCGAGGAAGAGACTGGAGAGGGAACGTTCGGAGGCCTCCAGCAGAGCCTCCGTCGACTACGCAAGGAAGATGCTCCCTGTTCTGGATGACTTCAATCGAGCGATGGCAAACGTGCCAGAGATCGTCGAGCAAGATGACTGGTTTGAGGGGATCACCCTGGTGAGCCGCAAGATGGAGTCCATTTTGTCGGACTTGAATGTGGAGCGAATTGAAGCGGTCGGAGAGCCCTTCGATCCTAACATACATGAAGCCCTCTCGCTGACCGAGGCGGAGGGTTTTGAGAGTGGAACTGTGGTCGAGGAAGTGCAAAGTGGATATCGGATTGGTGATCGAGTCATTCGTCCAGTCCTGGTGAATGTTGCTGCCTAAGAGTTGGACGAATAAGTAATCAACCTGGGGAATCAACAAAGAAAATATAGGAGATAGCTGTCAAGATGGGAAAAATACTAGGAATAGATTTAGGAACAACAAACTCAGTGGCTGCGGTGATGGAAGGCGGCGAACCTACGGTTATTTCCAGTGCCGAAGGTGGGCGTCTTTTTCCCTCCGTCGTCGCTGTCAATCCGAAGACAGGGGAACGACTGGTCGGTCTGATTGCAAAGCGACAAGCGGTGGTCAATCCCGAAAACACGGTCTTCTCAGTAAAGCGATTTATGGGCAGGAAATTTGCCGATCCGCAGGTTGCTAAGGCTCGCAAATACGTTCCCTACGAAGTACATGAAGCACCGAATGGCGACCTGCGGGTCGTTATGGCTGGTCGCGAATATTCGCCTCCAGAAGTTTCGGCCATGATCTTGCAGAAAATGAAAACGGACGCAGAGGCTTACCTCGGACAGTCCGTCACCCAGGCGGTGATCACCGTCCCGGCCTATTTTAATGATAGCCAGAGGCAAGCCACAAAAGATGCTGGCAAGATCGCTGGTCTCGAGGTTCTGCGAATCGTGAATGAGCCAACGGCTTCTTCGTTGGCCTATGGATTGGGCAGCGACAAGGATGAGACGATTGCCGTCTACGATCTCGGTGGAGGTACCTTTGACATCTCCATCCTTGAGGTAGGGGAAGGGGTTTTCGAGGTAAAGTCGACCAACGGCGATACCTTCCTCGGTGGTGACGATTTTGATCTTGAGATCATTAACTGGGTCGCAGACCAGTTCAAGATGGACCAGGGTATCGATTTACGAGAGGATCGTAAGGCCTTGCAGCGTCTTCGAGAAGCGGCCGAAAAAGCTAAGATTGAGCTTTCGACGACCATGCAGACCGAGATAAACCTGCCCTATATCACGGCCGATGCCAGTGGCCCCAAACATCTGACCATGACCCTATCCCGGTCCAAGCTCGAGCAGCTTACCGAGGAACTCGTCAAGCGTACCATCGGACCCTGCAGGAAGGCGATGCAGGATGCCGGTGTAACGACAGATGAGGTGACCGAGGTTGTTTTGGTTGGCGGTATGACCCGGATGCCCGCAATACAGAATGCAGTCAAAGAGTTTTTTGGTAGAGAACCCCATAAGGGTGTAAATCCAGATGAGGTGGTCGGCATTGGAGCGGCGATTCAAGCAGGTGTATTAGGTGGCGACGTTAAGGATGTGCTGCTGCTGGATGTCACACCTCTGACACTGTCGATCGAAACCTTGGGCAACGTATCAACACCTCTTATTGAACGCAATACGACAATTCCGACGAAGAAGAGCCAGATCTTTTCTACCGCCGCGGATATGCAGACCCAGGTAGAAATTCACGTTCTTCAAGGTGAGCGGCCGATGGCCCTCGACAATAAGAGCTTGGGTCGTTTTATTCTCGATGGCATTCCTCCCGCTCGAAGGGGGGTTCCTCAAGTTGAAGTCACTTTTGATATCAATGCGGATGGCATTCTTCATGTTAATGCCCAGGACAAGGCGACTGGTCGGGAGCAAGCCATGCAGATCCTGCCCTCGAGTGGCCTGAGCGACAATGAGATAGAACAAATGGTGTCTGAAGCGGAAGAACATGCATCAGAGGATGCTCTGAAGAAAGAAACGGTGGAGGCTGCTAACCTTGCCGATTCAGCAGTTTATAGCGCCGAGAAGTTCATCGAGGAAAATGATGATAAACTTTCGGATGCCCAAAAAAGCTCAATCCGGGCTGAAGTCGAAAGTGTAAAATCGACCGCAGGTAGTTCGCCCGAGTCGATCAAGTCGGCGGTCAACAGATTGCAGCAAGCGCTGCAGGAAGTTGGTACAGCAATGTACCAGCAGCAGGCGACTGAACCGCCCCCAGACACCGGTGCTGGCGAAGGCTCATCAGAAGCAGAAGACGAAGATGTTATCGAGGGTGAATTCAGTCAAGAATAAGCCCATCTCAGAATATTGAATTGAGTGTACGATCCGAATGGTGTAATGATCCAGACACTTTGATTTTTCAATTGTTGGACCATTACACCTTTTATTGCTGAGTATCCCGACCATTATGCGTGATTATTACGAAGTCCTGGAAGTAGATCGAAACGCCAGTAAAGAAGACCTGAAAAAGGCTTATCGACGGTTGGCCAGACGTTATCATCCAGATGTCAACAGTGAAGACAGCGCAGACGAGAGCTTCAAGGAAATCAACGAAGCCTACGAGGTGCTCTCCAATGAAAACAGCCGTGCTGCGTATGATCGATTCGGTCATGCTGGAGTAAAAGGTGGCAGCCAGGGCCATGGCGACTTCTCCGGATTCGGTGGTGTTACTGATATCTTCGAGGAATTCTTCTCTGGATTTGGAGGTAGAAGAAGCCGCGCAGGACCGAGGCAGGGTGCTGATCTCCGTTACGACTTGACAATTTCCTTTGAGGAAGCCGTCTTTGGTGTGGAGAAAGAGATCCAGGTCCGGCGACCAGAGATCTGCCCCCATTGTCGGGGTAAAGGAGCCGAACCAGGAACCATACCTATCGGCTGCACCAATTGCAGCGGTACGGGTGAAGTTCGTCAAATGAGACAATCGTTTCTTGGTTCTTTCGTAAATGTGGCGACCTGTCCTGTCTGCGGCGGCTCAGGGGAAACGATAACTGATCCATGTACAGTTTGCCATGGAAACAAACAAGTCCAGGAAACCAGGACTCTGAACGTGAAAGTACCGGCTGGCGTTGATAATGATACCCAAATCCGCCTGACCAACGAGGGTGGGCCGGGAGTTTTTGGAGGACCTTCCGGCAATCTGTATGTTGTTCTGCATGTTTCAAAGCACGACTACTTCCAGAGGCGCGGAGATGACATCATCCTTGAGATGGAGATTAACATTGCTCAAGCCGCACTAGGTGATGAAATAGAAATACCAACTGTCGACGGTCCGGAGCAGTTAGTAGTCTCCTCTGGTACTCAATCAGGGTCGTTAATTCGACTGAGAGATCGTGGTGTTCCCCATCTGAGACGAAAGGGCCGTGGTGATCAGTTGGTTGTGGTCCACGTAGTGGTTCCGAAGACTCTAACCGATGAGCAGAAAGAATTGATGCAAAAATTAGCCAGGACTCTTGGCAAAGAAGTTATACCTCAGCGCGGTAAGGGCATCTTCAGCCAGCTTAAAGATGCCTTGGGCGACGTCCTTGGAGTCTAAGTACTAGGCGGTATCTTTGGGGGATTCGATCAATCACAATTTTGAATCATAAACGATGCCAACTGAAAACGATTATTGGCTTGAGATAAGCGTTACCACCGACGGTGAAGCCGCCGAAGCCGTGTCCGCTGTCCTGGAACAATATGCCTATAAAGGTGGGGTCGTCATTGAGCAGATGGGAGACCCGGACGATCCGGATCCCCATGCTTTAGAGCCCGAAATCGTCGTAAAAATCTACGTTCCCGAGGACCAGGATACCCCCGATTTTCGAAGAAAGGTTGATGAAGCGATGTATTATCTTGGCCGGTTGTATCCGGTTCCAGAGCCAAGATATCAAAAGCTGGTTGACGAGGATTGGTCAACAGCATGGCGAAAGAACTACAAACCTTTCCGTATCGGGCGGCGCATCTGGATACAACCGAGCTGGATAGAAGCCGATAACGTCGACGATGACGCCCAAATCATCACTCTAGATCCAGGCATGGCCTTTGGAACCGGCCTTCACCCAAGCACTCAAATGTGCATCGAAGCATTGGAAGATTTGATCCGTCCTGGAGACACAATCCTTGATGTTGGGACTGGTTCTGGGATCTTGGCGATTGCCGCGGCTGGACTCGGAGCGACGAAAGTCCTCGCGTTGGATATGGATGGGATAGCAATCCGGACTGCCGGAGAAAATATCAGCAATAATCCAGGCTGCGAGGTTATTGAGCTGCTCCACGGTACTCTATCATCGGTAGGTCCGAGCAAATGGGATATCGTGGTTGTGAATATTCTTGCACCGGTTATCATAAACCTGATCCAGGAAGGTCTGCTCTCCTTCATATCACCAGAAGGAAGGATCATCATGAGTGGGATCATTGATGAGCAGGTCGATGCGGTTGACGGGGCTCTTTCAGGGGCTGGTGGGGAGATAATCGGCAGAGTTGTTACGAGGGACTGGGTAACGCTGATTGCCAAACAAAAAGCACCATACCCCATATAGGGTACGGCGCTTTGTTCGTACCTTCGTGTACTGAAAACTAGCTAATCAGGGTTTATTGCTGGTTGGTAACACGCTGACGGCGATAACGATAGGTAATGCGACCCCTTGATAAATCATAGGGTGTCATCTCCACGCGAACGCGATCTCCGAGTAAGATGCGAATGTAATATCGACGCATCTTTCCCGAAAGATAAGCAAGTACGCGATGCCCATTGTCAAGCTCGACCGTAAATTGAGTGTTTGGTAGCGCTTCTACAACTACGCCTTCAACCTCTAGCTTCTCTTCCTTCTTAGTCATAATCCCCTTTTAGAGTATTTCGACGCCTCATCCGACGTATGGCTTTCTTCTTCTGAATGCGCCTCAATTCGCTCTTGGAAACGTGCCAGCGTTTCCGGCGAACGGTGCTCATCACACCGGCCTTAGTAACCTTCTTTCGAAATCGGCGCAGAAGGCTCTCATCGGACTCGTTCGGCATCCTGCTTACGGATGGCATATGGTTAATTCACCTCCTCGGAGTTTATTTTTATGCAGTAATCCAGCACATCGGCTGGGACAAACTACTGTGATCTACTCTTCTTCGTCGAGTTCTGCTAGGGCCTGATCTACGGCCGCTGCCACGTCGACGACATCCATATCGTCGATCTCGACTTCATCGGTTACGTTGCTGATTTCAGTGTCATCGCTGACATCAGAGTCATCGCTGACATCAGTGTCATCGCTGACATCAGTGTCATCGGAAGGTGATTCGGCTTCGTCGGCCTCACCTGTATCGACATCTCCGTCAACAAGATCATCAGCGGATTCTTCAGAGTCTATTTCGTCAGAAGCGACTTCAGCTCCGACTTCACCTTCGTCGGTCACATCCTCGGCTATATCCTCAGCCTCTTCAATGACCTCACGTTGGCTCATCCATTCGATCTGCTCACTTGCGCTAACACCCTTCAAACTGAGCCCAATTCGCTGTCGCGTCGTATCAAGACTGATGATTCGTAAGAGATGAACATCACCCTCGCTGATCAATTCACTGACGTCCTCGACATTGTCGCGTGAAAGCTGAGAGATATGCAACAGCCCTTCGATGCCAGGTTCAATCTCGACAAAAGCTCCATAGGTGACGATTCGAGTCACCGTGCCTTCGACCAGCTGGTTGATTGCGTAATTCTCCTCAGCCAGCGACCAAGGGTTCGGGAGCATTCTCTTACGACTCAGAGCGATACGCTGTTCGTCTCGGTCCAGGCCTAGTATATATACCTCGATCTCGTCGCCCACTTTGACGACCTCTCTCGGATGATTCACTCGGTGCCAGGCTAACTCGGATATGTGGATCAGACCATCAGCGCCGCCAAGGTCAACAAAAGCGCCAAAACTACGCAGGCCGCTGACTGTTCCCTTAACCACATCGCCCGTCTCGAGCTTATCGATAAGCTCGACCTTTCTGGCTTCTTGCCATTCCTTCTGAGCATCGCGCTGTGACAACACGAGACGCCTACGCCTGCGGTTCACTTCGATCACCCGCATAGGAATGACTTCGTTTCTCAGCTTGGACATCGCCTGCTGTCGCTGGCGGTCATCCATACCGCGACGAAGATCAGTCAAATGAGAAGCAGGAACAAATCCCCGGAGATTTCCGAAGGGGACGATGACACCTCCACGGTTGTAGCCGATAACCGGAGCTTGGATGATCTCACCGTTCTCCAGCATTACCTCGGCTTGAATCCAATCCTGGTTCAGACGTGCCTTGTGTATTGACACCAAAAGTCTGTCAGCGTGGCCCGTGTCCATGATATAGACCGGCACTTCGTCGTTTAATTTGAGAGCCTCTTTTTCCTCGTCTTCCATCTCATCCAAGTCGGCAGGAGGGACAAGACCATCGCGTTTTAGTCCTAGATCGACTATGACTCCCTGGGAGGAAATTGAAACGATTATCGCATTTCGGATATCCCCGACTGACGGCGAATCATAATCATGCTCTTCAAGGAGTGAGGCGAGATCCTGCATGCCCTCGCTCTCCTCAATGGTCTCGTCATCGGCGATTGCGTCTTCAATCCCTTCTTCGTCTTCGACCGTCTCAATGACTTCGACCGTCTCAATGACTTCGACCGCCTCAATGACTTCAACCGCCTCTATGACTTCGACTGCTTCCGTGACATCGACCGCCTCAATGACATCGACCGCCTCTATGACTTCGACTACTTCCGTGACATCGACCGCTTCTATGGCTTCGGCCACTTCCACTGCTTCGGCCACTTCCATAGCTTCGGCCACTTCCGCAGCTTCGACCGCTTCAATCGCGTCTACGCCCTCGATCACTTCTTCGTTTTCAATCGCTTCTTTGTCTTCAATAGGGATGTTCATGCACTCTTCTTACTAGATGGATTT
>DASRZI010000306.1:0-24491 GCA_035686605.1 Candidatus Zixiibacteriota bacterium | reverse complement strand
CACGTTGAGATCCTGGAGGCTTCCGTCGGCCCTGATCGATCCGCTTTGGGTATTACCTCTGAAGGTGCCATGATCATGGGTCTCGGAAGAACCCATCATAGTGGAGCCGGTGTCACCTATGTCGGGACAACGCCCTCCACTGAGGAAAGGCTATCGCAAATCGCAGCCGTTTTCCGGAATTCGGGATTCGAAACGCATTTGTCTCAGGATCTGGATGGGCTTGTTTGGGGGAAATTGGTGGTCAACGCTGGCATCAATCCCCTAACTGCGCTGCTGCAGGTTCGGAATGGCTTTCTTACTACGGACAAAGTTGTCCAAGACCTGATGTGCCGAGCTGCCGAAGAGACCCGAGCAGTCGCAGAAGCAAAGGGGATTAAACTGCCATATGAAAGCGCCTCGACGAGGATTGTGGAGGTTGCGATAGCTACGGCAGAAAACCGTTCTTCGATGGCCCAGGATATCGCCCGAGGGGCGCCTACGGAGATAGACTCGATTAACGGTCAGATCGTGCGGAATGCTGACCACTTGAACGTCGACGTACCCGTGAATAGAGCTCTTCTCCATCTCATCAAGCATCAGATATCTACCGGCGATTGGAGGTCTGCAATCTCTTCGCTCTCAGGAGAGATCAAGGGTCATTTTGAGTATCTTGCTCTGATAGGAAATAGCTAATGATTGTTACGGGTCAAATTAGCCAGGTTCGCGCCTTTCGCAGCCATCACACCCCTGCTCAAATAGGTTTCGTTCCGACCATGGGTTATTTGCATGAGGGTCATCTGTCCTTGGTGCAGCAAGCTAAAGAGGAGAACGATGTCGTCGTTGTATCCATCTTTGTAAATCCTACCCAGTTCGCCCCAACCGAGGACCTGGAGACATATCCGCATAACCTGGAGCGAGACCTTCAGTTGCTGGCTGAACTCAAAGTCGATCTGGTTTTTAACCCGGATACAGTGACCATGTATCCACCCGGATTTCAGACTATTGTCCTGGTCGAGCAGCTCTCAACTGCACTTGAGGGCCGTACACGCCCATCGCATTTTCAAGGAGTTACCACTGTCGTGGCCAAACTGTTCAACATTGTCCAGCCCACAAGGGCTTATTTTGGTCAGAAGGATGCCCAGCAGTGCGTTGTGATTAAGCGGATGGTCGGCGATCTCGATCTCGACCTGGAGATCGTCGTTTGTCCCATCGTTCGCGAGCATGACGGATTGGCAATGAGCTCACGTAATGTGCGCCTTGCCGAAAAAGATCGTGCCGCAGCGCCCATTATTAGCCATGCGCTTCTAAAAACTGCGGAGCTATATACTGGAGGTGAGCGTAGTTGCGAAAATCTGCGGCAGTTCATGCTTGGCTTGCTGGCAACCGAGTCTCGTGCACGTGTTGACTATGTTAGCGTCGCCGATCCCCAGAGCCTGGAAGAGTTAGTTACCATAGAGAATGAGGCGCTGCTGTCGACGGCTGTCTACTTCGGAGACGTCCGCCTAATTGACAATCTTCTGCTGGCTTGAGCAGCCTGCCTTTCAGCTGAGAACCTGGCTACTGGTGGCTCCAAAATCCAATCTGTCCTCTAGCGACCGGTAAGATTTCGTCCCCATCCGCTGAAACAATGTATATCCGCGGTCCATCACTATCGACCATCGGTAGGATGAGGGCATCGCTTTCTGGAGACCAGATTCGATGGCTCAACGCATACTGGTCGAAGAACGGCAGGAATTGGCTCATGTACAGGCCGGGTGGTTCGAAGGTTGCCAGCCAGGTGGACTCACCGGAGCCGATGCTGGCAACCCACAACTCCAGGCGAATACGGCTCTGTTGAACTGCCGGTTTTGACAAAACGATTCTAGAAGATGCCTCGGCATTGACCTGGACCGAGTCTTCAACCGGATCTGCGAACTTAAAATAGGCAATTGAGCGTCCATCCGGAGACCAAAAAAACGCAATGACTGTGTCGTTCACCAGGAGCAGGCGATCGCCTGTATCAGCGTTTACTAGATGCATGGGTCCGTAAAAGGCGTGAGACCGATCTCCTGCGCTTGTGTACGCAAGTAGGTTGTCCTGAGGACTCCAGCTCATGGCCAGCATCCCCGGCACCGATTCGAGCATCGACTCCTGGCCATCTGATGCACGCCGAATAGTCAGGTGATTGCCGCCCTCTGGGCCAATCTGAGCATAAGCCCAGTAGTGTCCATCGGAAGAGAATCCCGGAGCCTGAAACGAGCCCGCTTCAGCTATGCTTTTTTCAAATGTATCGATTTCACTATTGAGAAGGGCAAGCTTGGCTTCTTCCCCTGGAAGGCCCGAATGGATTAACAGCTCATCGCCGTTAGGATCCCAATCCCAATAAAATGGTTGTCCCGTTGCCAGTATCCGGCTTTCTGGCGCCGATCCAGTGGTTGCCATTTGGAGGGCTAAGCTGTCAGCGTGATTCGTCAAGAAACTTACTTCTTGTCCATCGGGTGCCCAATACAAGTAGATCGGCTGATCAGCCTCATCCTGATACAAAATACTATATGCTCCAGACTCCTCGGCCCCATCTCGATCTTGGAATGAGTATAGCGTGCTGCCGCCGATAATGGCTATCTCGGATCCGTCCGGGGACCAGGCTGGAAACTGGAACGCTCCTTCCGCCGACAGTATTCTCAGGTCCGTGCCATCCGGCGCTGATGTGACCAATTGACGATCAGCGGATATATAGGCAATCCTATTGACCCGACCAGAGCCAGAGCCATCCACAGTTGACTCTCGGCTCACCCTCCATTGTTCATAATACCTGTAGGCCACTGCAATTGGGGTTGCTGCAATCGTGCAGAGCATGACCACCACCAGGCAGGATGAAATCACTTTTGTCGGCCAAGTTCTTGACTTGGTTTCCTGAAGGTCGTCGTTCTCTTCGTCGGCTTCGTACATCTGCAGTTATCCACAATACATCACACCCATACATTGTGGCAAGGAACTGGACTGAATACGGTGACTATCCTTACCTCATTGTAATGATGGAATGTACCCACGGAAGTTAATTTGATGGTGAGGCTGTGCTAAATATGCTGCGACATAACAATCGCAATATGCTGAGTGTATAACCTCCCAACTCGAGAATTTCCAAACCAGCATAGTGTTGGCTGTACCATCCAGAATTAAAGGTGGTCTCCAGCCGCTTTTGTTAGAATCGCAGATTCCACAACTTACCGGAAATCAAATAAGCCAGCATTCTAGCAAGCTTTGGTCATATGTCCAGCACCTGTCCCCCTGCGTTGATTGAATTAACGATTGTGGTAAATTTAGGCGCGTAATTGGCTCGATGGTCTTGAGAGAGAGCTAGTTCTGAGCTTGTCTACTTCTTCACAGATTTAATGGACGGTCTTGGGTTTAAGTCTGGCTGATTTCCAAACACGTCGCACCGATTTAGGATTTACTCTATGAATCATTCTACTCAAAATGAGGCGCAAACCACGACCACATCGCGTTTCACCACTCTCGCCCTGACCAGTCTCGTCAGCACGATTTTTCTAATAATGTTGGGCAGTTTTGTTCGAGTGACCGGATATGGCTTGGGCTGTCCTGATTGGCCGTTGTGTTACGGACGGGCTGTACCACCAATTGAGATAGCCGCCTGGGTTGAATTTGGGCACCGCCTTTTCGGTGGGGTTGTCTCCATTCAGATTGCCTTTCTGACCTGGTTAGCATTCAAAAATCATAGGGCCGATAAATGGCTATGGCGTCCGGCATTCATCACAGCAATTTTGCTCATCATTCAGGTTGCCCTGGGTGGTCTCCATGTATTGAACGAACTGCCAAGATGGACGGGCCTTGTTCATACTGGTGTCGCAACAGCAATCGTGGGATTTCTGGCCTTACTGGTTGCTGTCTCTCAACCAAAACTCATGGCTTTAAGCAAGCGGCTGGACCAGTCATACGACATCCCAAAGATGCGAACCTGGACGATAATCTGCGCTGTTTTTGCATACCTTCTCATCCTTAGTGGTTCACTCGTCACCAGAAGCATCGCCTCCCTTGTATGCCCTAGCTTCCCTTTGTGCGGAATTGACAACGTTCCTGACAGTCTGAGGAATCTGGTAACAATTCAGATGGCTCACCGCATCATAGCTTTGACGGTAATCGTCGCTGTCTCCTACGTGCTTATCAGAATACGCCAGGCTGAGCGAAATGAGAAGATCCTGGCCAATATTTCGTACAGTCTGGTTATCTTGTTCGTGATTCAGGTCGGTCTAGGAATCAGCAATATTTGGTTAAGCCTTCCCCTGTGGTCGCGAATACTGCATCTTGGAGTGGCTACATCAATCTGGGCGGTTTTGGTCATACTGGCAATCATCTTTCAGCAGCCACAGATTAAAGCGAAGGACGTTTCCTCTTCCGAATTTAGCTATACACAGGGCGGCGAGGCCGTTTCTTAGCAGCTCCGAACTCATCAATATACTGGCGTGCAGCAAACAACTCATTCAGACGCGGAACTCTCCGAAAATCAATCGGCTAGGCAAAATCGAATCAGCTATTGGCTGGTCATTGCAGTTAGTCTCTGGATTCTGCTCGTCAGCGGAGCGCTGCACGTAGTCACCTGGTCCGTAGAGGAGAACATGCTCGTACTTGGGTGGGTCTTGCCGGCATGGGTCTGGTTCCTGATTGCTCTCGGCCAGAGTCTTCTTATTGGCCTACCGGCATATCCGCTGTCCAGACATTGGCCTTCGGACCGAGTTCGTCCCGTGTTCAATACTTGGATAATTTGCTCGTTTTTTGTCCTCATTCTTTCTCCTGTTAGGCTCATCAAGCCGCCTCATACTCAACTTGCGAACCTCCTTCAGATAATCCTTGTCACTGTCTTCCTGGTGATCCTCGGGATTCATTCAAGACGACGCAATAGCGATTGGCGAAGGAGAAGCTACAAGCCTGTTGCCGCAATCTGGCTGGCGGCTGCGGTTGGTATCATTGTGATTCTACCCTGGCTGGCAAGGGGAGCCCTTGGATCAGCTCTTGACACGGCACTTAACCTAATCGCCGGCATGCTCTTTGGCCTTTCAGTGGGGATACTGCTGTCATCATATCTATTAACGCCGCTGCGAAAATCGAGTAACGGGATTGGTCACGATCTTCTACTGGGGGGTTTTGCCGCTGGAACAGCGCTGGTCGCCATGGCCTCGTCATTTGGGTTCAATGGCCTTCAGATAGTCCTGATGCTGTTCGTGCCAGCCTTATGCGTGGCAATCGCCGGGATTGGGTGGATTGGGCAAAACAGAGCCGAACAAACCAATTGGCTAGCCATTTCCTTGCTAGTTGGAATTGCGGTCGCAGCGCCCATGATTCTCATCGATCCAGACGAATTGGTCCTTCTTCTTGCTTTTGGCGCCAGAGACCTTCCATATTGGGCATTTACTGCGGCGATCGTCTCGATGATCATTGCCAGCACCATTAGTGTCATATTCTTTCTGGCTCGGCACTATCTCTCTAGCGCCAAGCCTACTGTTCCATTCTTTGCCCTTATGGTTGGAACCTCGGTTGCCGGAATATTCCTCTTTTTTGGAGTAGGACAGCCCGGCTTTCACGGCGATCAAATATTCGTCATCATGAAAGAACAAGCCGAACTAGATGGGATTAGTGCTTCAGTTGACAGCGAAGAAAAACCAAAATTGATCTACGATTATTTGGTTAATCTGGCCGAGAGCAGTCAGGCTGATATTCGTCAAGACCTCGAGAACTTTGGCCTCACCTACACACCATACTATCTCGTTAATGGACTGGTGGTGGATGGTGGTCCGGTTGTCGGCTGGTGGTTGGGAAGGCGATCGGATGTTGACCGGGTTATCGAGAATCCGATTCTACGTCCTTTACCACAATCGACGGTAAGTAGAACTGGCAGTCCAGATGCGCCAAGCGTATTACCCTGGAATCTATCCTTAATCGGAGCCGATCGCGTTTGGCGCGATTTCGGAGTTACTGGAGAAGGTATCGTGGTTGGGCATGCGGATTCCGGTGTTCAGAAGGAGCATCCTGAGCTAAGGGCTGCTTATCGCGGCAATACCGGCGGTGACGATTACAACTGGCTCGATCCATGGTTCGATTCGACATCACCCTATGATGATAGTGGTCATGGCACACACACGCTCGGAACCATTCTAGGCAAGAATATCGGTGTTGCACCGGATGCCCAATGGATAGGGTGCGCAAACCTGGTCCGAGGTTTAGGCAATCCCGGGCTTTATCTCGACTGCCTTCAATTCCTACTCGCGCCCTATCCGAACGGTGGCGACCCGTTTTCCGATGGCGATCCGTCACGCGCTGCCCATGTGATAAACAACTCATGGTTGTGCCCGGAAATCGAAGGTTGTGACGAAAAAACCCTGGTCGAGGCAGCGAAGGCCCTGCGCGAAGCTGGCATCTTTATGGTTGTCGCGGCTGGCAACGAAGGACCGTGGTGTAGCAGCGTTCGCTTTCCATTGGCGACCTACGATGAAGTATTCTCGGTGGGAGCTATTAACGAGAATGGTGATCTATCATCCTTCAGCAGTCTCGGTCCAGTTGAATCGGACGGCAGCGGACGAATCAAGCCGGATCTAGTCGCCCCGGGTGAAGATATCCTTTCCGCGTTCCCCGGTCACACGTATATGATTCAGTCTGGCACGTCCATGGCTGGCCCCCATGTCACCGGCGTGGTCGCCTTAATGTGGTCAGCCAATTCAGAGCTGATACGCGACGTCGACCGGACTGAGAGGATTCTACTAGAGACAACAACTCGATACGATGGGGATATGCCGGATTGCGTCGACAGCAGCATTTTTCCGAATAATGGCTCAGGATATGGAATTCTGAATGCGTATGGGGCGGTGGAGGCGGTAATTGCCACTCCTTAGTCAACAGCCTCTCAATCCAGCCATACTAAATGACCGGCTTGCGATCCAATACGTCCAACCTATGTTCGGCAGTAATAAATCGGCGGGTGCCGGTAATCGCTCTCAGGAGAAGGGAGTGAGTCTCAACCAGCCCTCGCCGGTACTGAATCGGCATCAGAAGCCGGCTGGTGGTGATACCGGTAGCCGCAAAATAGATATCGTCGCTCCGGATTATCTCATTGCAATCGAGAATCTGATCCGGATCAACTCCTAAGTCCTTGATCGACTGTCGCTCCTGGTCACTTTGCGGGGAAAGGCGAGCTAGCATGGAGCCACCCAGAGCTTTTACCGCACAAGCAGCTATCACGCCTTCAGAAACTCCGCCAATGCCCATCAATATGTCCCCCCCTGTGCCATCGATCGCTGCTTCCAGAGCTCCTTCAGCATCACCTTCATTCCGCAGCAAGATTCTTGCACCCGCTGCCCGCAGCTCCTCAATCAGGTCTTTGTGCCGAGGGCGATCAAGGACGACAACTGACAGATCGCGAACTTCACGACCCTTAGCCCGGGCAACAAGGGCTAATGTCCAGGCCGCTGGAGCATCCATGCATTCATAGACCAGAGCTGATGCAGCCGTGCGATCCACGACGATCTTGTCCATGTAAACGGCGCACGCTGGCGGTGACCACATAGTTCCCCTGGGAGTTACCCCGACCAAAGAAATGGCTCCCGGTCGTCCGCGAACGACCAGCTTTGTTCCATCGATAGGATCGACAACCACATCTACCTCTAAGCCATCACCGGTACCAACCATCTCGCCACTGTCTAGGGGTGAGTGCTCGCGGTGGCGACTCTCTTCGCCGATGACGATCGCGCCGGACATTTCCACGTTTGTGAGGGCTTCGGCCATGGCGTCCGTGGCGTCGTGATGGGCGCCTATAGCATCTCCTCGGCCAATCCACCTGCCAGCAGCTGCGGCAGCCGCCTCGGTTACCCTTAGAAGATCCAGTCCTAGATTTCGACCCGGCGAAATTTGCATCATATGCTCCTATTCGGATTATGAACGGCGGACGGCCTAACCAATTGCTTGCAGCAGGCCAGCCGCTTCCCAGGCAAGCATGCCTCCTCGCACAATTTCTACATGCCCGTTCAAACCTATTGCAGCTTGGGCTGCCCTGCGACTCCGACGACCACTCCGGCAAACAAAAATCACCCTCTGCCCCGGGCTTGGGACGAATGTATGCTCGCCGGCTAAGATCTTTGGCAAGGGAATCAGATCTGCATTGGGTATATGTCCCCGTTGATATTCCCGGGGTTCGCGAACGTCCACTACCAAGAGCTCCTTGGGGTGATCCCGAAGCTCATTCCACAGCTGCTCAACGCGAACTTGAACCACGTCTTGCGCCAGATAATCTTCCTCCTCTAAATGGACCGTATAAAGTTGTTTGGGTAAGTTCTGGCATTCTGCGAACACCCTATGAGGGCATTCGTATATGCACACAGCTGGATCGAGTACTCTATAGAAGAGATGGCTTATCGCCTGGTGTTCTGGTAGGAAGTGGCTGACTCCCAGAGTCTGGTCAAATCCCGTAGAGCTGATGACCTTGTCAACCCGGTAGCCCACCTTCATCATATAGACATCTCCGCCCTGCTCCCGATAAGTCCGGACTACACTTTCAAGCATATGGATCCCGCTAAAATCACATTGATTGACATTGTCCATGCGAATTAGGAGAAATCGCTGATCACTGTTCTTCTCAAGTTCCTCATGAATGACATCTTCGACGTGATTGACCGCACCAAAGTACAGGTCGCCCAGAATATCGACGATGCCTAGCTGTGGACAGCTAGGTTGATCCGGCTGGTATGTTAAGTTCTCAAAATCCTGATCGGGGACTACCCGGTGAACTCGGGGCATGCTGGTTCGCAAGATATATCGAGCGAAAGACAGCAGGATGCCAACGAGAATCGCGAAGGCGATGTCCAGGAATAGAGTTCCAAGCACAGTCACCAACATGATGACCGCATCGCCCAGCGTACCCTGCCAAATACGCCTTATTTCTGCCCTGTCCACCATACCGGCAGCGACAACGATGAGTACACCGGCTAGTGCAGAACGAGGCAAGTATGCTGCCAGTGGCGCCATGGCAAATACGGCGATCAGGACGAAGATGCTTGAGAAAATCGCTGCCATTGGTGATCGGGCGCCGGCATTGTGGTTGACCGCCGAACGGGAGAATGATGCGGCAGAAGGAAATCCGGAGAATATGCCGACGCAGATATTGGCGAGGCCTTGTCCCACGAACTCTTGGTTGCTGTCCAATCGCTGACCGGTCTGTGTAGCGATCGATCTTGTTATGGCTGTCGTCTCAATAAGGCCAATTGCCCCGACAGCGAGAGCCCCAGTTGACAAGCTAGCAATGAAATCAAGGTCAAGAAGAGGGAGATCGGATAGGGGTGGTAGACTCTTCGGAAGCTCGCCGATAACCGCAACTCCCTGCTCGGTTAATTTAAATGCGTAGACCAGGGCTGAAGCGCCGATCATGGCAATTATCGCAGCCGGGATTTTGGGGTTGATCCGTCGCAGGACGACCAATAGAACGATCGTGCCAATACCAAGCGCTGCCGTGGCTGTGTTGATCTCGCCCAGACTGAGAAAAATACCCCGACTCGCTTGAATCAAGTTGTGCCCTTCTGCTTCCAACCCAAGGAGAGGTGGGATCTGCCTGACCGCGATGAGCACTCCAGCTCCAGCCGCAAATCCAACGACTACAGAATGTGAAACGAAGTTCACCAACATCCCTAACCGGGCAACTCCCATAATCAGCTGAAGCAGACCAGCCATTATCGCCAACAGACCGGCCGCGGCGATGAATTCGTTGCTGCCAGGCACGAAATTACCCAGCAATATGGATAGGACTAGCAAGGACATGGCGTTGGTAGGCCCGGTATGAGCCTGGTTCGAAGATCCCCAAAGTCCGCCAACGACTGCAGCAATGACCGCGGTATACACTCCCATCTGCGGTGGAAGTTCTGCGATTAGGGCGAAAGCTATTGCCTGCGGCAGCAAAATGACTGCGACCGTTAGTCCTGCGAGAATATCAGGTCGCAAGAAACTGCGATTGTATTTATTTAGGGTTTTGAATGGGTGGCTAAAATAGCTAGGGATCGGCTCTAGAGAAGATCCAATACTGACTTTAGACCGCAGCTCAGCGACCATCAATCATCTTCCTCATAGACCCGGAGGTACGCACAACGTTCCAGGGGGCAAAGACCAATATATGATAGTTAAGGCTTGGGTTCAGGCCATGTACGGCGTTTATTCTCGGCAAGTTTATCCAGAATCGCTTCCTCGAGATTCACACCGGAGATGCTAGACAATTGTAGCAGATATAATGCGACGTCTGCGAGTTCTCCAGCCAAGGCTTGTTTGTCATAGATGTCATCATGCCATTGGAAATGTTCGAGAATCTCTGCCGCTTCGACGGCCAATGATATCGCTAGATTCCGAGGTGTCTGCTGTTTCGGCGAATCGGCATCGTACCAGCCCTTGCTGGCGACGAACTCATGCATCCGCTCTTCCAGTTCTTTTATTTCCATAGCCTGGGTAGTTTGCTTAATATACTTCCAGCGAGAATATTTGATATATATAAAAAGGGGCGTAGCCCGCTACGCCCCTGATTTTCGAGATGTAGATTCAGACCAGAACTAGAGCTTCGCGGCAACAAAGGCAGCCAGATCTGCCAACCGCATGGAATAACCCCATTCGTTGTCATACCAGGAGATGATCTTGACTAGATTACCACCAATGACCTGTGTTGACAGTGCGTCTACAGTAGACGAGAAGGGGCTGCCGATGAAATCAGTCGAGACCAATGGCTCCTCGCTGTAGTCGAGAACTTTGCCCATCCAACCCGAGCCAGCAGCTGCTTGGCTAAGCGCGTTGTTTATCTCATCAACTGAGGCGTCTTTTTCTAGCTCGGCGGTCAGATCCACAACTGATACTGTCACAACCGGGACCCGGAACGCCATGCCATCGAACCGGCCTTCCAGGTCGGGAATCACGACTGATACAGCTTTTGCGGCTCCAGTTGTCGTCGGGATGATGTTAATGCCGGCGGTGCGAGATCGACGTAGATCTTTGCTGGCCATGTCCAGAATCCGCTGTCCATTTGTGTAAGCATGTATGGTTGACATCAGGGCACGCTTAATGCCAAAGCTGTCGTTTAAGACTTTTGCCACTGGAGCAAGGCAGTTTGTTGTACAGCTGGCATTCGATATCACGTGGTGTGATTCAGGATTGTATTCTTCTTCATTCACTCCGAGGACGAATGTTGCGTCCATGTTCTTACCAGGAGCGGATATAAGGACCTTTTTCGCACCGGCATCGAGGTGAAGGGCTGCCTGATCGCGGTTTTTGAAGATCCCAGTACATTCAAGCACTACATCCACACCCAGTTCCGCCCATGGCAATTTTGAAGGATCGCGCTCGGCGAACGATTTCAATTTCTCTCCATCAACGTAGATGTCACCGTCGCGTGCTTCGACCTCACCTGGGAATCGTCCGTAAGTCGAATCATACTTTAGTAGATGGGCGTTGGTTTCAACGGCCATCAGATCATTAACACCTTCGACGTCCAGAACGCCGCGGTAATTCTCGTAAATAGCCTTGTAAACCTGGCGGCCAATGCGGCCAAATCCGTTGATACCTACTTTTACACTCATTAATTGGTCTCCTTTATACTGAAATATATGCTATGCATTTAGCGATGCGTATGCGCTGCATATGCTTTGCATTTAGCGCTGCAAGGCGATTTCTGCAATCGCGCTCGCTAACTTGCCGCTATCATGCCGCCACGGTCTCTCTTCATCGACGAGATCGAAGGTGACAATCGGGACGGCAATCGCTCCTTCGGGCCTTACAAATTGCGTATTCCCACCACCCTTGTCCGAAGGTATCGTGAGATTGCTATTGGCAAGCACCGTGTCAATCCAGAATCCATCTTCCGACGGATCCTTGCTGACATGTCTATTGATGGCAACCAAGTGATCGGCAACCGTATAATTATCCGTCTCACCAGGCTGGGTTGCAAGATTGCAGACGAATAGTTTTGTGGCGCTCGTCTTTCTGAGGGCACTGAGAATTCCTGGAATGAGGAGGTTAGGCAGAATGCTGGTGAATAGGCTTCCAGGGCCAATGACGATCAGGTCTGCCTGGAGTATGGCTTGTACTGATGCGGGATAGGCGGGAGGTTTAGCTGGGTCGAGATAAACCTGGATAATACTTCCCCCCGACTTTGGAATCAAAGACTCACCCACAACCCGTTTCGTGCCACTCTCTCCTTCAACTTTGACTTCGGCTACGAGAATTACATTGGACAAAGTCGAAGGTAAAACCCTTCCTCGGATAGCCAGTACTCGACCCGCGGCTGCCAATCCTTCGTCGAAACTCCCTGTAATGCCCGCCAAGGCTGCCAGGAGAAGGTTTCCAAAAGCATGTCCGGCTAGATCGCCACCCTCGCTGTTTTCTCCTTGATCAGACTGGCGCGATCCAAAGCGATACTGAAGCAATTGAGTCATGAAAGCTTCGTCTCTAGCCAAGGCCGCGATATTATTGCGGAAATCTCCAGGCGGGATTAGACCCAGCTCGCGTCGAAGACGTCCACTGCTCCCACCATCGTCGGCAACGGTGATAATGGCGGTGATGTTGCTTGTATATTCAGTCAGACCTCGGAGCAGGTTGGGAAGCCCTGTTCCACCCCCTATGGCCACAATTCGTGGCCCACGCCCTCGCTTGGAATGTCGAAATAGAGACACAGCGACATTCTCGTCTGGTCGTCGGAACGGGGCGACCAGATTCGAACTGAGGCGATAGATGGCCAACAGCATGATGATAAACCCCACAAGAAGAGGAAGAAAGATCCTCAAGCCTGTAGGAAGAAATTGCAGGGTTACCAGGCTGTAGCCATCCCGCCAAAGCGGCCCCCAGCGGCGAACAGCTATTAGTAAGGCGCTGATACCAGTCCCGGCAATCACGGCGCCGATCGCCAGGATGACGAGCCAGCGCTTTACCCCGATTCCCAGAGTAAACCAACCTCGCCATCTATCCCAAAAATTGTCAATTGGTGACTGATTCTTCATCGGATGCCCAATGAACCATTCTAGCAATCGAAAAGAAGGGCGTCAACGCACTGATTGGCGGGCGAAATGCCCTGTGCTATCATCACCTAGTAGGAGGTGGTATGAGAACAGTTTTCTGGGATTATGACCAGCATCTGGTCAAGATGATTGACCAACGAAAGCTCCCGTTTGAGTTCATAATTGCTGAATTCGATGACTATCGTGAAGTCGCCAGAGCCATTAGGGAGATGTACGTAAGGGGTGCTCCGGCAATTGGCGCGACGGCCGCCTTTGGGATGGCCCTTGCCGCTCGTCAAAGCAGCGCTCAATCGGCATCGGCGATGGCCAGTGACCTAGAGGATGCGGCTGAAGTACTTGAGGCTGCCCGGCCAACGGCCGTAAATCTGTCATGGGCCGTTGCTCGGCAGTTGAAGTTAGCGACCAACTCCGGCAGCTCCAATGTTGAGGATATCAAGAACGCTCTCCTGGTTGAAGCCCAGCAGATAGCCGATGACGATGTCATTCTCAACCGTAGAATGGGCTTTAACGGGGCAGAATTGATAGCCGATGGGGATACTATCCTTCACCACTGCAATACCGGGGCGTTGGCGGCCGTTGATTGGGGAACCGCCTTGGGCGTCATTTTCGCCGCCCATGAGCAGGGCAAGCGGATTCACGTCCTGGTTGACGAAACACGACCACGCCTGCAGGGTGCGCGTCTCACGGCCTGGGAACTCCAACAGCGTGGCATCTCGTTCGATCTGATCGCCGACAATGCCGCAGGGCATTTCATGCGAACAGGCCAGGTAAACATCGTTCTTGTAGGATCTGATCGGACCGCTGCTAATGGTGACGTTGCCAATAAGATCGGAACATACAAGCTGGCTGTGGTTGCCAAGGAAAATGGCGTTCCCTTCTACGCGGTAGTCCCTACCAGCACCGTAGATCTATCCCTGGCGAATGGCGATCTTATTCCTATTGAGGAGCGGGATCAGAATGAAGTGCTCATGGCAATCGATAGACCTATTGCGCCCGAGGGCGCTACGGCCCGAAACCCTGCTTTCGACGTCACACCGTATCGATATGTAACAGGCATCGTAACGGAGTCACGAATCGTCTACCCACCTTTTGTTAAGAATTTAAAAAAGGCCGTCGATGACTCGCTCCAAGGCATTTGGCGCGAGCAGCCTGCCTGATGAGATATCTTAAGAACGGTGTCCCTTATTTGAAAAGCCATCATTTTCGACTCGTGGTGAACCAATGAAAGATACCCCTGTGGTGATTCTGTGCGGTGGAAAAGGTACTCGTATGCGGGGCCAGACCGAGACCAAAAAGGAGCTGGTCAGAGTTGGCGGTAAGCCAATATTGTGGCACGTCATGCGCATCTTTTCATCCTTCGGTCATAGTCGTTTTATTCTGACACTAGGATACGAAGCGGAACAGATTAAGCGCTATTTTATGGAGTACGAAACTCTGTCCAGAGATATTGAGCTGGATTCCGTAAATCAGGATGGGGAATCCAATATCACATTTCTCGAAAAGATAAATCATCCACCTTGGCAGGTAGCCATGGTCGATACGGGGCTCCATACCATGAAGGCCAGCCGTATCTCTCACGTCCGCCAATATCTCACAACTGACAGATTTTTTGTCGCCTATGGCGATGATGTCAGTGATGTTGATCTAAACGCCCTGGCGTCATTTCATCGACGACATGGGAAGCTAGCAACCCTTACGGCCGTACAGGTTAACTTGCAGTACGGCGTCATCGAAGCCGACGAAGAGGGCCAGGTTCATGGCTTTGTCGAACGACCGAGGTTATCACAGTGGATCAACGGCGGATTCTTTCTCTTCGAGAAGGCAGTCCTCGATCTAATTCCACCGGACAAGGATGTAAGTCTCGAGAAGGATGTACTTACACAGCTAGCCGATAGTGGCGAGCTGATGGCATATAGGCACGATGGATTCTGGCAGTCAATGAACACCATGAAGGACAATCTTCTGCTTGAGGAATTATGGCAGCAAGGGGCACCATGGAAGGTATGGTAACGTCCTGACCAGAATCATCGAGATTCTGGCCCGAATGTGTGATTCAGCCTGCCCCATCGCGGTGTGCTAATTACTGAGAAATTTTGGAGAATCAGTTTGATTAACTCATTTTGGAAAGATAAGCGGGTATTTGTATCCGGGTGCGATGGATTCATCGGTTCCTGGCTGACAGCCGAATTGGTGTCCGCGGGAGCCGATGTGGTTGGTTTGATACGCGATCAGGTGCCGCACTCCCAACTAGTGCGCTCCGCCGTATTGGATCGCATCAACGTCGTCGCCGGTGATGTGAATGACTACCCCCTCCTCGAGCGCACGCTGGCTGAATATGAGATAGACACCGTCTTCCATCTGGCTGCCCAGACCATCGTTCAAATCGCTAACCGAGTACCACTGTCAACCTTCGAGACGAATATCAAGGGCACCTGGGTTCTGCTGGAAGCGGTCCGTAGAAATCCAACAGTGAAGCGCTTGGTTGTGGCCAGCAGCTACAAGGCCTACGGAACTCAGGCAGCGCTGCCCTACACGGAGGAATCTCCACTTCAAGGGATGCATCCCTATGATGTCTCGAAGAGCTGCGCCGACCTCATCACCCGGGCTTATGCAAACACCTATGAGATGCCCATCGTCATCACCAGATTTGCGAACCTTTATGGGGGCGGCGATCTCAATAGGAGCCGGAACGTTCCCGGAACGATCCGGAGTGCCCTTCAGGGTAATCAACCGATAATTCGTTCCGACGGAACGTTTAGGCGTGACTATTTATTCGTCGGCGATGCCGTTAAGGCTTACATGATGATCGCCGAACGATTGCCTGGTCAGGATGTCAGTGGGCAGGTGTTTAACTTCGGTCTTGACCAACCGATCACAGCAAAAAAGATGGTAGGCAATATCGTCGATCTGGCGGGGCGTCCTGATCTTGAACCCATCATCCTAAACAAAGCCGAAAATGAGACTCCGGACCAATATCTGTCTTCAGAAAAAGCCCGTCGTGTATTGGGGTGGAAACCTCAACACACTCTAGATGATGGACTGCAGCAGACAATCGATTGGTATCGCAAATTTCTTGCAGAGGAGTAGACGATAAATGCGCGTACTCGTCACCGGAGCGTCGGGTTTTATCGGCCGATGCCTTGTCCAACGCCTCGTAACCCAGGGCTACGAGGTTGTCCTCCTCTTCGAAGGACCAACGGGCGTCAAGCCCTCGATTCCCAATCAGCTAGCTGAATACAATCATCAGATCCAGACAATTTCCGGCGATCTTCGGGATCGAGCCCTGGTTGCGAACCTGGTCCAAGAATCGAAACCGGATTCAGCGATTCACCTGGCGGCCGTTGGAGTTACTGATCCTTTTCTAGATTACGAAACCGCTATTGAGCACAATGTATTGGGAACCGCCAATCTCGCCAAAGCGTTATTCGATGCAGAAAACGGTCTCAACAGAGCCAGACAGCTCATTGTCGCCCGCACGCCGGGCGAAAATTCGAACATGAACGTGTACTCGGCTAGTAAATCCGCTTCCTGGTCATTCTGCACCATGTTCGCCCACACAAGAGGCTGGCCCATATCTGGCGCCGTCATCTACCAGGCTTACGGGCCAGATCAGCCTGTTCACACCTTTGTGCCAGCAGCGATGAGTGCTGCGCTTGCGGGAAAAGATTTCAAGATGACTTCCGGTGCTCAAATTAGGGATTGGATCTATATAGACGATGTTGCCCAAGGTCTGGTCGCAGCGCTGGATTCCGATCTGGCGCCGGGGAAATCGTTCGATCTTGGATCAGGCAAGGCGACGGCCATTTTCGACCTGGTCCAAATGATTTATCGACTGGTCGATAGAGGGGGAAGGCCTTTGGTTGGCGCACTGCCTGATAGGCCTGGGGAAGCTCAGAAGCAGGTTGCCGACGCGGCGCGCAGTGAAAAACTACTAGGCTGGCGCTCGACCACATCGATCGTTGAAGGTTTGACCAAAGTGATGGATTCGCTCGATTCGCCTGATTAAATCATCCCCTATCCGTGCATTGTAACCAGCTGATTGATCAAAAATAGGTCTGTACGACCAGGCGATGGTTGCCTTGTCGTGCAGACCTATTGACTCTAGAAGCGGGCGAATTATTGTTCTGAATTGATCGCGATTCTTTTAGAAACCTCGATTTCTTTCTCCCGCTTGGGTAGGTTTATCGTCAATACACCATTAGTAAAAACTGCGTCGGCCTTGTCGGCATCCACAACACCGGATGGGATGGAGATAGACCTACAGAAGGAACCGTATTTCCGTTCCATGCGGTAGAACGTACCATCTCTTTCTTCGCTTTCCTGTTTCTTTTTACCCTTGAGGGTCAAAATATCTCTGGACAACGAGAGTTCAATGTCATTTTCCTCTAGACCGGGCAGTTCTACTGAGATTTCAATTTCATTTTCTCGATCACTAATATTCACACGTGGAGAAAACCTTTCTGTTCGGTCAATGAAAGGGATTGATGGAAGCCAGGTGTTGTCTGCCAGGAGACTCTCAATCCCGCGCTGCCAGGTATCAGAGGCATCTTCCACCGAGCGGGTACTCAGTCGGTTTGCTCTCTAGGGTATCATTGTTCGATTATTCATAACCATATCCTATCAAGACTCAAGCAATATTTGCTGCGGGTCATGTCTTCCAGGAGCGTCCTAGGCTGTTCGAACTTCAATTGTTCGAGATTTGGCTTCCTCAACCTTCGACAATGTCACGTTTAGGACGCCATTTTTCATCGTGGCTTCAATTCGATCTCGGTCGACCTCATCAGACAGAGCGAAGGTTCGTTTGTAATCGC
Source organism: Candidatus Zixiibacteriota bacterium (assembly GCA_035686605.1). GTDB lineage: Bacteria > Chloroflexota > Anaerolineae > Promineifilales > Promineifilaceae > UBA11865. Next base: position 6,682 of record DASRZI010000306.1, on the reverse strand, counting down.
CAACCCGGTATTCTCGATAAGTAAGCTCGTGATCGTCGGGTTGGATATCGTCAATCGCTCCATGGATTGTTAGGATGTTTTTTTCGAGTGTCAGGTCCACAGCATCTTCGGGGACGCCAGGCAGATCAACTGCGAGGAAAACCGCATCATCGTTTTCGTAAATATCAACGCGTGGGATGTAGAGCCGGCGAGGAAACGTACCCTGTGTAGTTTCAGTAGTTTCCACATCTTGCTCTTGAATTTCGAGTGTCTTGTCGGTCATTCTTTGTACTCCTATTGTTAAATTTTCCCTGTGGGTCGTGCCGGATTAGGCAGACTTTATTTCAATTTTCCTTGGTTTCTCTTCTGGAAGGCGGGGTAGCTCGATCTGCAAGATCCCGTTCGTGAAGGTAGCTGCCACACTCTCCGAGTCGACCTGGTACTGGAGCTTTAGCGTTCTGGAAAATTCTCCATGCCCGCGTTCGCGCCGGTTGTACCGCGTATTTTCTGGCAGTTCCTCATCGTTTCTATTACCGCTGACGGAAAGTCTGTCGCTGTTAACGGTAATCTCGATATTCTCGGGAAGAACGCCAGGAATTTCAGCCGTCACGATAACACCCTCATCACCTTCCCATACATTCATTGCGGGGAAGTTGGATTGAACGGGTCCAGAAGTACCGCCAAGCTGGAAATCCATGTTCCAACGCGGGCCGCGAAGGCCGCGACGGCCATTTCTCATCCCATGGGCTGGCCACATCATACTTCTTCCACCATAGTGATTTCGCCACATCATTTTGAAATACCTCCGTATTTGTTATGTAAACTACTTGATATCGGTTGAGCTTGTTGTATGTATTTATGTCAATTAATCTGACTGTTGCTGAGAGAGGGATTGCACTTGTATATCCAAACTAAACGCCGAAACCCATCTAGATCCCTCAATAATCAACACATGGATAAACTTTAATCCTCTTCTGTTAGAGGATTGTAAGATTGGTGATAGAGAAATATATGATGCGCGATCCAAACAACATTTGCAGCTGAAACACACTGTTTCTTCGTCCCGAATTGGGTCGAAAAGTCCGTCTCGATGACACGTCCATCGATGGTCCAAAGGGGATTTCGTTACTTGCCCACCAATTCGGCCGTGATATAATGACGCGGTCAGTTCGCGGATGCATTTCGGGTGCATATATGAGTAATCTATCGTATGTGATTCGACAACTCCAATAGCTTTACGCGTGGTTCAAGACCGGCTCCCTGGCCGAATACCACGTTCCAGATATACCCAAATAAACCACACCCTTTTTGCCGCAGTTATTCGTGTCACTTGCTGCGCAACATCACACTGAAGATTGATGGGTAAAAAGGCCGCCGGAGTCCTACCATGACCAACACCGTCCTGACTGGAGACACTGAGACCGGCGCCAGAGCAGTCACCAGAGTCCGCCCAGGATTATGGGGCAGCCGAAAAGGCCGGAAGACGAGAGAGGCTTTGCTGGCCTACCTCTTTTTGCTTCCAGCATTTATTATTATCTTCACTTTTGGCCTCTTCCCCTTAGCCTTTTCTGCTTTTGAAAGCACCCTTCGAGGTCTCAATAAGGTACTTGGCACTTATACCGGGCTGGGTAATTACGTCAGAGCCATCGATTCTCTGGCCTATATCCTGGGTTTCTGGCTTTCCCTCCTTTTCTTGTATCTCGCCATTCGATCGATCGTCCTTATCAGACGAGAGTCCGCACTTAACGAGGACAGACCTTGGATCCTTGCCATTCCAGCGATCGTTTTAGGTTTTGGGATTGCACTCGTTGCAAGACTAGTTTTCGTGGTGATCCCCGAATTGCTCGCAATCCCTGGAAAGATGCGAGGTCAGGAAAGAACCTCAGAATTGTTTCGCCAATATTTCGGTGAAGCCATCCGCTCCGATTTAATTGTAAACGCGGTTCTTGCTGCCGTTCTGGTGCTTTTACTAGGCGCCGTCCTCACTTTTCTCGTCTACCGATTCACTAGTCAAAGTCATAGAAGTACCTCATATTACAGCGGCTTCGTTCAGGCTACGCTGCTGGTGCTCGGGGCCATTTTTCTCAGCAGACTCGTCTGGCTGGAAATAGAGACAGCTTATGCTGCCGCCATCGAAGAGGGTCAGGATCTCGAGCTCTGGACTCAAATTGTGACAATTAGTACCGGCTTCGTGATGCTCTTGCTCTCATGGCTGCTGTGGCGCAGCGCTAGCTATCGCCAATCGATGGTGGCAACCGGATTGAGATTGGCCGGCGCCGCAATGCTGGTGGTTGGCGCTTGGATACTCATCGCCGAGCTGCCATCGGCAATAGGAGCCGGAAGTGAGGATTGGTGGACGGGGCTAAAGGCAACGATCTTTTATTCCTTGGGCACTGTACCTTTTCAGCTGGCAATCGCCTTGCTTCTCGCTGTCTTGCTGTTTCAGGCAATTAAAGGGAGAACAGCCTTCAGGATCGTTTACTTCCTTCCTTATATAGCCCCGTTTATTGGGACGGCGGCCGCCTTCCGCATATTGTTTTCGGGAAGGGCTTCCGCCCCGGTAAATACCTTGCTAACCACTTTCGGGCTTGAACCTTTGCAGTGGCTTAATGAACCAGATGGCATCTTTAAGATCCTTGCAGGATCTAGCCTCGACTTGCCAGACAGTCTGACCGGACCGAGCCTGGCCCTAGTGGCCATCATGTTCTACGGTACTTGGACGTTTTTCGGGTTCAATACCGTGGTGTTTTTGGCTGGTTTAGGAAGCATTCCCGGAGAACTCTACGAAGCAGCCTCCATTGATGGAGCGAGTAAGTGGGCTCAATTTCGAAGTGTAACTTTGCCGCTGTTATCGCCTACGATCTACTTCCTCGTTCTGTGGTCGACGATCGGTACGTTCAAGGCCTTCAACCATATCTGGGTGCTGAGATCATCTGCTGCCCTTGGTACATCGGACACCGCGAGCGTCGTAATCTTTCTATCGTTTCGCGAGAATGCGCGTTATGGATATGCTTCAGCAATGGCCATTATGTTGCTGTTGATAATTCTTGTCTTGACGGTTGTCAATAATCGATTTGCTAGCAGGAGGGTGTTTTATGGCTAGCGAGGCCGTGACCCCCGGTAAGAAGAAAGCCGAGATTCACCCTGATGCCCGTAGAATTAATTTTGGGAGGATCGCCACCTACGCGATACTGATCTTTGGAGCGTTATTAGCCCTGATCCCCTTCATATACACCGTCAGCGTCTCGCTGATGAATTTGACCGAGGCAACAGGTGGATCACTTATCCCTTCAAAACTACACTTCGAAAACTACGCTGAGGCTTGGAAGCAGGCGAAATTCGCGACCTATATTTGGAACAGCGTCAGAATTACTTTGATAACGGTCACTGGCCAACTCATCTTCTGCACTCTTGCCGCCTATGCATTCGCCCGGATGAACTTTCCAGGAAAGAACCTGCTCTTCGTCCTCCTCCTAGCGACCCTCATGCTGCCTGAGGCAGTAACCTGGGTTCCCAACTTCATCACGGTCTCGTGGCTGGAGAATTTCGGCTACGCTTGGAGAGACAATTGGCCGGCTTTGACGATACCATTTATGGCTGGTGCTTTTGGTATCTTTCTTCTACGCCAATTTTTCCAACAGATTCCCGAGGAATTATGGGACTCAGCCCAGATCGACGGTGCCGGTCATGTCCGCTACCTGCTCGCCGTCATTGTACCTTTATCGCGAGCTCCATTGGTCACATTGGCCCTATTTACTTTCTTAGGCGCCTGGAACTCATTAGCCTGGCCAATCCTTGTAACAACAGACGAAAGCTGGCGGCCCATATCTTATGGATTTCTGGCCTTCCTCAATGAAGCAGGAGCTCAATTCAATTTACAAATGGCCGGTTCGATCATATCGATGTTACCAGTTCTAATTTTCTACTTCTTCGTTCAAAGACAGTTCACTGAAAGCATAGCTACATCAGGATTGAAAGGATAGCCCTTTAAGATCTGCATTTATATGTCATATCAATTTCGCCGTTCTCGTGATTCGCGAGATTAATCGTATGAAGGAAGAGGAGGTAACATAAAAAGAACCTAAAGCCAAAGAATATGATACTGCGTTGATGTAGTGTGTTGATATGTTGGACTCGTTCATTGCAGACAGGGAACAGTTCCAACAAACAGAGATAGCAGATTAATTAGATAAGAGGAGAAGACTTATGAAACGCAAACTATTTTTGCTTATCGCGGTATTTACCGTACTTTCCCTAATCCTCGCCGCCTGCGGCTCGGACACGGCTGACGAAGAACCCACAGCAGCGGTTAGTGAAGCGCCAGCAGAAGAAGCGGCGGAAGAGCCAGCCGAAGAGCCCATGGAAGAACCAGCGGAGATGGAACCTTGTGCTCCATCAACAGAAGGTGGTCTGGCTGGAGTTGATCCTCGGGGACAAAACATCGTCTGGTGGTACAACCACGGTGACCGGGAAGAGGAGTTGCTCCCTCTTCTCGAGGAGTTCAACAATACCAACGAATGCGGTATCACCCTCGAGTCCCAGGACCAGGGTAGCTATAGTGATATCCGCGACAAAGTGAACAACTTCATGGCCGCCGGGGATGTACCAGCTCCCTTACTGGTCGGATACCAGAATGATCAGGCATTCTACCAGCTTAACGAAACGTTGGTTGACCTGAACGACTATGTCGATGACTCCTATTGGGGCCTTACACCAGAGGATAAGGCAGATTTCTTCAGTGGCTTCTTCGGCCAGAGCGTTCACGCTGCTTTTGATAACCAACGTCTGGGATTCCCTCCAAATAGGTCGATGGAAGTACTCTTCTACAACCAGACCTGGCTGGAAGAGCTTGGATTTAGTGGTCCGCCGGCTAGTCCAGAAGAATTCAAAGAGATGGCCTGCGCCGCTGCCGCATCTAAGGATGACGGTACCGGTGGCTACATCATCCGTGACGACGCATCGGCAATCGCCGCTTGGACTTTGGCTTTCGGTGGAGACATCCAGAACGAGGAAGCGACCGGCTACGTCTATGACAATGACGCCACTTTAGGAGCATTTACCTTGTTGAAGGAGATGTTCGACGAAGGTTGCGCCTACTTCTTTACCGAGGGTTATCCCAATCCTGAGTTTGCCGCTCGTGGCGGTATCTTCGCCCAGGGATCGACATCTGGAATACCTTATTACGAAGGCGACTTAGCCACGGTCGCAGAAGAAAATGGGACTGAGCAGGACGCCTGGGGTATTGCAGCCATTCCACACACAACCGCCGATCCCGTCCAGAATATCTACGGTGGCGACATCATGATTACCCAGACGACGCCGGAGTTGCAGCTGGCTTCCTGGATCTTTCTCAAGTGGTTTACGTCCCCTGAGATCCAAGCCCAATGGGATGAGATAAGTGGTTACTTCCCCACACGCGCGGGAACCATCCAATATCTTGACGATTACATCGCCGCGTTCCCTCAAAGGGCACAGGGCATGGCTTTACTTCCTTATAGTTCATTCGAGCCACAGCTTATCTCCTACGACCAGACCCGACGACAAGCTAGTGAAGTCTACAACCAAATCATGCAGCTGGAAGCAGGTTGGACACAGGATGATATCATGGAGCTTCTTGCTGGATTGACTGAATTCGGAAATGACCTGCAGGCAGAGCTTATGGCAGAGATCAACTAACATTGAACAAGACTGCGCGAGCAGACTCGTGCAGGTAAGCGTATCATGACGGGTCAGGTTTAGTTTCCTGACCCGTCTTTTCTATTAAGGATTGGTATGACTGTCGATAGCGCGGAGCTCCGAATCACAGCCGAAGAAGCTGCGACCGAGGCTGGAGAATTGGTTATACGAAAATGGAGCGAACCCCGGGAGATCAGAAGCAAGAGGTTTCGTGACTGGGTCACAGATGCAGACTTAGCTGCCCAAGAGCTGATCACAAGTCGTATTCTGAGCCGGTTCCCGCTGCATGGATTCATAACGGAAGAAGATGCGCCTGATCTAGCTTCGGCGGGCGATGTTGTATGGATCATTGATCCGCTCGACGGAACCACCAACTACAGCCGGAAACATCCGATTTTTTGCGTTTCTATTGCCGCGGCGATTGCCGGTGCGAATGGGTCACTCAATGTGGTCGCTGGGGCGATTTACGACCCAATTCGAAAAGAGCTGTTTAGCGCGGCAACCGGCCATGGGAGCACGCTTAACGATGCTCCGATTGCGGTTTCTCCCACGGGATCTCTTGACGCTTCAATTATCGGACTGGATTGGAGTCGCGGACAATACAAACGAAGCGCGATCCTCAAAACCCTGGAACTTACGGCTTCCAAAGTGCATACCATCCGGGCTATTGGTTCGGCAGCTCTAGCCTTGGCTTGGGTTGCCTGCGGCCGGTTAGAGGTCTATTTCAACCTTGGTATGGGGTCGTGGGATGTGGCAGCCGCCAGCGTCATCATTCAAGAAGCTGGAGGCTTTGTTTCCAATCACAAAGGAACCGTCTGGTCACCTGATCATTCAACCTGCGTCGCCAGCAACGGTAAGATTCACCAGTTGTTTCTAGAAACAAGCCGGCTTGCCGAGTGGCTGGATGCGCCTTCATAGGCGAATTGTCATTAAGACGCTGACCAAGTAAAATCCATCGTCTGGCTAGCGGCTCTGCTGAGCGGCTCTGCTGAGCGGCTCTGCTGAGCGGCTCTGCTGAGCGGCTCTG
>DASRZI010000305.1:0-7052 GCA_035686605.1 Candidatus Zixiibacteriota bacterium | reverse complement strand
TGGTAAGGGGACAGATCGGCGTTGTTCTCCACAGGCCCTTTCGCGCCGATATACTCAGAAGCCTCTTCGTAGCAGAAAGAACCCCCGTTTGGACAGGATAGCATAAAGCGAGTGGCAATGGCGTAGTCATGAAAAAACTCGGATAGATCGGTGCCCTTGCTATTAAGGGCTGATTCCATAGCCTGAAAACCCGTTTGCTGCTGAGCCGCGTATCGTAGAAAGCTCTGGGTGATCTCTTCACCACCGCCCGAGGTATTTGTACCTCCATGTCGCTCGGCGGCATAACGAAAGAACAGCCAGTTGGCATATTCTGAACTACCCGCATCCGGCCATTCTCCCAGGCAATATTTAAAGTCTGGATACAAGTATTGGTGGTTATCGTTAACGCCGTCCTGTACTTCATCTTCGACAAAAGCTGCCATAGATTCAGTCCACATTTGCGGTTCTAGCAGATCAGGAAAACCAATGCCGAAGTGAATAGCATGGAAGTATTCGTGGGCTGTGGTAACTGACAGATTTGCCATGGGACCAGAACTCCCAATCTGGGAGAAATCACTATGGAGCACCATACAAGATGCTTCGGCGTCTGGTTCCGTTTCACCCGTATTCGGATTGTCACCGATGACCCCAGTGAAGTTCCCGCCTCCTGTAGTTACATAGCCATAGTCCGTACCGAGATCATTTGTCTGCACTGGGTATTTACCCCAAGGATTGTCAGCCGAGCAACCGGCAGTAATGGTGCATAGCGGTGGCATCGGCCAACTGTAATCGCCTATTTCAACCGCGTAGGCTGTTTCCAGTTGATCAAGATAGTTCTGGGCGCTCAATCCGCCTTCGATGGTCTCATAATTAAGGTGAAAGTGAGTGCTCTCCAATTCGTTGGCCCCGTCGTCAACATCACAGACGGTACCCGCGATCTCCTCCATCCGCACCAGCTCCTGTTGAACCGAATCAGCTGCGCCTGGTCCATTACCTTTGGCGATCTTGGCAAAGGCACGGTCCAGTTCAAGAACGGTGCTGGTACCATACCAGCCCACACTGCCTTGATAGCGTGCTGGTAGTGACTGGTACTCATAGACAGCGTAGGCCAAATAGAGCAGCCGCTCACCATCGGAAATCTCCCCAGCGTCATAGGCCAGCTGGATTAATTCCGGCGTAGCCAAACCGCTGTCAATCGGCTCGTCCGGCAGCTCCTTACCAATGGCAGCGGTGCCGCCAATGGCCAGAACCAACAAAACGAACAGGAATAGAAGGAAAAGGCGTCCACGAGGAGCCAGAACACGAACTATCATCGGTGCCTCCAGAGTATTAACTTGTATTGTTTTGGCTTGGTGCAAGGGGATCAGTGGAAAGGGTTAGAAGATCGCCTGAGCCGAGTCTATCCTAACATAGGCCATCGAATGCGCCAAGCAGGGGTGGCAAATTGGCGAGCACGTAGTTTTGATATATGCCAGGTCCACTGTGATCACTAGCCTCTCTATGGAATGGAGCTAAGTTTCAAGCGTGTTTGCTGACACTTTGGAGATGGATCCTCTCTTGTCGCAGTTATTGCCGGCAGCGGGAATATCAGATAGCGTATCATCTGTATCGTTAGGAGAATGTCAACGACAAACCAAAGAATCGCAGGATGAAGAAGAGAAGATGGCGTAGATTTTTCGAACGGGCAGCTATTGCGGTGGCGGCGGCTTTTCTGATCGCCGTCGCGCCCTTGCCCTTGTGGACGCCGGAATGGTTTCTCTATTGGCAGGTGCCAGCCGTGGTTTTCCTGTTCATTGTTTACATTGGCAAACTGCTGATCGACACCATCCTCTTTCCTCCCCATGAATAATTCCAGACCTTGACACTCCTCCCCGGTGGCTTAAACTTTACCCATGCATCTAGCCATTAACGGGTATTTCTGGAACCAGCCGAACACCGGCAGCGGCCAATATACGCGCCAACTCGTGATCCATCTGGACCGGCTGATCTCAGACCTGGAGATAACCCTCATCCTGCCCAAGAGCCTGGAGTCGGATGGAATCGAAGGTCTGCCGCCGGAGGTCACGGCGATGGAGATTCCCATCCGCTCAGGGCACCTGGGAAAGGTCGTTTTCGAGCAAGTTTCATTTCCTAGGGCCTGCCGCAAAGTAGGGGCAACCATCGCCCACGTCCCCTATTGGGGTCCGCCTCTCCAGTCACCCATGCCGACCGTGGTCACTATCCATGACATGACGACTCTATTGGTTCATGAGTATCGCCGTGGTCTGGCAGCGAGGTTCTATACGGCAATGGTCAGCGCTGGGGCGCGGGCGGCGGAACAGATCATCACTGATTCGGAGGCCAGCAAGAGGGACATTGTTGAGCATCTGGGCATCTCGGGGGACAAAATATCGGCGATCCACCTGGCGGCAGGACCAGAATTTACGCCCGAGGCCAACTTCTTGCTCGAGATTGCCACAAGACAAAAATACAACCTGCCCGAATCCTATGTCTTGTATCTTGGCGGATATGAGATACACAAAAACGTGGTGACCCTGCTGGAGGCCTACACTTTTGTGACCCAGGCTCTGGGTGAAGATTATCCACTGGTGCTGGCGGGAAGGAAGCCGGAGAAGGCAAGCAGCCGTTTTCCCGACTACGATGGCATTATCAAACAACTGGACCTGGAAGACAGTGTGATCTGGGCCGGCTACATCGAGGAAGCGGACAAGCCGGCCATCTACCGTGGGGCGTCAACCTTCGTCTTCTTGAGCCAGCATGAAGGATTTGGCCTGCCACCACTTGAGGCCATGGCCTGTGGCGTGCCGGTCGTGACCGGCAACACCAGTTCGCTGCCAGAGGTGATAGGGGAGGCCGGATACGGGCTAGACCCAAACGATCCGCGCCGGATCGGAGGTTCCATCATCGCCACAATCGTACAGGAGGAGCTGGCGGCCGAGTTGAAAGAGAAAGGTCTTAAACGGGCTGCCGAGTTCTCCTGGGAACAGACGGCCATCGATACAGCTATTGTCTATTCCGCGTGTCTACCCGCATCTGCCTGACCATTAATGGCACGAGATGAGAGTATTGCCCCCCTGGTTTGAACCTCAATCCTTCGCATGCTAAAATGCCCGCTAGTATCTGAACCAGCGACACGGTAGTGAGCAGATGAAGTCATGATGGTACGAAAAGACCTGGGCGACCAGGTAAGAAAAGCGATCGAAGCCGCTCAAGAGGCTGGAGATCTGCCTGCCTTTGAAATACCCAAGGTAGTAATCGAGCGACCGAGAGAGTCGGACCGCGGTGAGTATGCCTGTCCAATGGCCATGCAGCTAGCCCGGCTGGCTCGTATGGCGCCCATGAAAATCGCCGTGGCTATCTCCGATCACATGCTTAGACCCGATTATTTGGATGAGGTCGAGGTTGCACCACCAGGCTTCATCAACTTCAGGCTCAAAATCAGCTTCTTGCAAGGTCTGGTGGAAGAGATCCTTTCCGCTGGCCCAGAATTTGGTTCATTTGATCTGGGAGGTGGCAGGCGAGCCCAGGTCGAATGCGTCAGCGCCAATCCAACCGGTCCCTTAAGCGTTGCCCGGGGACGAGGTGGGGTGATGGGTGACACTTTGGCCAGGGCATTGACCGCCGCTGGCTACGAAGTAACCCGAGAATATTATTTCAACGACGCCGGCCGGCAGATGGTTCTACTGGGAGAGTCACTCAAGATCCGCTGCTTGCAGCTGCTTGGTCACGAAGCCGAATTGGGTCCAGACCACTACCAGGGAGAATATCTTTACTGGATCGCGGCCGTGCTGGTAGGCCTTCACGGCGATGAGCTGCTAGACAAGCCAGTGGAGTTCTATACGGTCCAGGCAAAAGACACCATCATCGCCAGCATTCAAGCGACCTTGCGCCGGCTGAAGATCACCTTTGACGTCTATTACAACGAACACGACTTGTACACAACCGGTCGAGTCTGGAAAGCGCTGGAGGCCCTCAAAGAGAAAGGATACGCTTATGAGGAAGGGGGCGCCCAGTGGTTTAGATCCTCGGCACTAGGTGACCGGGAAGACCGGGTCCTGATCAAATCAAACGGTGAACCAACATACCGGATGAGTGACATCGCCTATCACTGGCATAAGGCTGAGCGGGGTTTCGAACTTGTCGTAGATATATTCGGCGCTGACCACCACGCTACCGCGCCAACTGTCATGATGGGCGTACAAGCCTTGGGTTTTGACCCAGACTTCGTGCATGTGCTGATCCACCAGTTCGTCACCCTTATCAGGGACGGAAAACAGGTCCGGATGAGCACCCGTCGAGGCCACTTCGTCACCTTGGACGAGCTGATGGATGAGGTTGGCTCAGACGCCGTGCGTTACTTCATGCTTTCGCGCTCCGGAAACTCCACAATAGATTTCGACATGGACCTGGCAGTAGAACAATCGGATAAGAATCCCGTTTATTACATCCAAAACGCTCACGTCCGCTGCGCTGGTATCTTCCGAAAATGGGTAGAAGGCGGACTTCCCCCTGACGGTGACCAAGGGGCGGATCTGTCTTTATTGGTCAACGAACACGAACTGGCATTCCTGCGAAAAGCGCTCGAGCTGCCGGAAGTCCTAGAATTCATGGTCTCCGAGTATGAGCCGCATCATATCGCATTCTATGCCTATGAATTAGCTTCCCTGTTCCACCCGGCATACGAAAGCAGCCGGGTTCTACATAGCGAAGTACCCGAGCCTCTGCGGGCGGCGCGCTTGCGCTTCTACAGGGCAGCCATGGTGCTTCTCGCCCGCGTACTCGACCTCATGGGTATGAACGCTCCGGAGGTCATGTAATTCCACCTAACGACCCGGACAGAACAAAGGGCCAGGTAAGCCTTGGCTTCTGACGGGGTCCGTTCCAACCAGAATGTGAAAGCGAGGTATATCAATGGGTTTGATGAACGATGCCTGGATAAGGCGAATGGCAAACGAAGAGAGGATGATAGAACCCTTTGTGGACGACCAGGTCCGCGATGACGTAATCTCCTATGGAGTATCTTCGTACGGCTATGACGTCCGCGTCACTGATGAATTCAAGATCTTCACCAACGTCCACTCAGCCATCGTCGACCCCAAGAATTTCAACCCCAAATCCTTCGTAGACTACAAAGGAGACATTTGCGTCATCCCGCCAAACTCCTTTGTGTTGGCCCGGACGATCGAGTATTTTCGCATCCCACGCTCTGTGCTAACCATGTGCATAGGTAAGAGCACCTACGCCCGCTGCGGCCTCATCGTCAACGTGACGCCTTTCGAGCCCGAGTGGGAAGGGTATGTCACCCTGGAAATCTCAAATACGACTCCTTTGCCAGCCCGGATTTATGCCAACGAGGGCATTGCCCAGGTACTTTTCTTCGAGGCAGATGAAGTCTGCGAGATATCTTACGCGGATCGAAAGGGCAAATACCAAGCCCAAACCGACATCGTCTTACCCAGGATCTAGATGGAGAGTATCTACGCCATTCCCCAGCCGGCTGTCGATCCGGAACAGGAAGCTGCCGATGCGTTACTGAGGGAGCTCGTCGGTCTGTTCGAGGTCCATTCTGTGGAATTTCGACAGCAGGGCAAGTTGATCGCATTCACCGGTCGCATGCTCGTGGATGCTGAATCCGCCTATGATATTATCGAGGGTCGGTTTCAGGATCTCGGCTACACGCCCTTACTTCGGCGGCAAAAAAAAGAAGACGTGATCGTGGCTGTGAAGGGGGTCGCCGGCAAATCCGGAACCGGCAATCCATTGATAAACATCGTCCTGTTCCTGGCGACAGTGTTGACGACCCTAGCGGCTGGAGCGAGCCTGGCTGGCGAGGAATTATGGGCAGCCGTCATGTCGGGATCATTCAGTGCTGTATTCGAGTCTCTTCTGGCCGGCCTGCCTTTTACAGTCACCTTATTGGGCATCCTGGGCGTTCACGAGCTGGGCCATTACCTGGCTTCCCGGCTTCATGGCGTCCGGGCCACCCTGCCTTACTTTATACCTTTGCCAGCGGTCGGCATCGGGACGCTCGGGGCGTTCATCCAGATTAAATCGCCGATGACGGACCGGAAAGTTTTGTTTGATATAGGAATGGCCGGTCCGTATGCTGGACTGCTCGTGGCTGTCCCTCTGCTCTATTTAGGATTGATGCTTTCGCTGGAAAACGTGGTTCCTGTTTTCGCTTCAGGCCTGACATTAGAACGGATTGGGTCATCTATTTTAATTACAGGCTTGGTTCAGTTTTTCACCGATATCCCGGCCGGCCGAACGCTGCTTCTGGATCCAATCTTCTTCGCCGCCTGGCTTGGTTTGTTCCTGACAGCATTGAACCTGCTGCCGGCGGGACAGCTTGATGGTGGGCACGCCGCCTATGCCATCCTCGGTCGAAAGGCCCACGCCCTTGCCTACCTGGTTGTTTTCTTTTTGATAGTTGCAGGCGCCTTACTGGGATCCACTAACTGGTTTGTCTGGGCTTTTTTCATTTTGCTGAGCGGCCTGCGACATCCTCCGCCCTTGAACGACATCACCGATGTGACTCTGACGAGGAAAGTGATCGGTGTTTTCTCGATCTTGCTATTTATCCTCCTGTTTACTCCCGTTCCGTTTCGATAATCTCCCCTAGATCGTCAGCAAGGGCAGTACAGACAGGTATGGGCGTCGTAATTGCGAAGCTCGTTTCGCAGAGGGCCTGACAACCAAAAGCGATCGCGATATAAGCGGGTCCTCGAAGCCAACAACTCCTTATCGTTGCGAAAAACACCCTCTTAAGGCTATAATCCTCGAGAGAAGAGAGGGCGCTTAGCTCAGTTGGTTAGAGCGCTTCGTTTACACCGAAGAGGCCGGGGGTTCGAGTCCCTCAGCGCCCATTATCCTATCGCGACATACCTTACGGACTACAGATGCTTAGCAAAGCTTTTGCTGCGCTTACTTCGTTTGATATAATGCACAGCTTGTAGGTGTACACTCTGGTCGTGCCACCATTGCACATGTTTCCAACAGTTTAAACAGGAGAAATTGCTCATGGCAGAAGCGACGGTGAGAGCCGACGGTCTTACGCGCCGCGAATTTCTGTA
>DASRZI010000304.1:0-3983 GCA_035686605.1 Candidatus Zixiibacteriota bacterium | reverse complement strand
TACAGTCTAGAACCCACACCTCCCCCCATGACCACGGCCAACACGTCAATCATCTGCATTGATAACCTCTCCTAGGTGATCCGCCATATAGTTCATTGCATTCCATATGCCGGAAATAGTTCAGGTGGTTAATGTCTATATAGTCGCCGAAGCCTACATCCGCATTGTATCAGAAAAGATGCCTACCATGTGAATCATGTTTTGTTTTCTCTGACCGAAAATGTCAATCGTCAACAGAGATTTCATAACTTGTCAAAGATGACAAGATTCCTTAATATGAGCCAGTAAGCTGATCTGCTTCAGTTGATGCGTCGTGCAGTACTTGAATTCGAAATACAGTGCAGGAAACGAGACATTCAGTTGCATTCTTTGAGCCAAGACGTCATGACAGGCAACAGTTTCGTCAGCTAAACGATGCTTCGCGCAGGAAATCACTGCCTGTACAAATCTGGAGATTCCAAGCATGTTAACCAAGATAGAAAAAGAAGCGCCCCTCGAACTATCGAAAGTCGATCTGAGACCTCGAGGTCCAGTCCATCCAAGCCCCATCGATTGGCGCGACCAGATTCTCTACCAACTTCTGCCCGACCGCTTTAGCGATGGGCGCGAGGATGGGCGTGAGATGTATGACCCTGACGAGCCGGAGCGTTTTCATAGTGAAGACATCGGGGGCTGGATGAAAGCTGGAACCCGTTTCGCAGGCGGCACAATAAATGGAATCAGGAGTAAGCTGAACTATCTTCAAGGACTGGGTATCACAACTCTGTGGATCAACCCACCATGGCGACAGAGGGCCGACCTCGAAACCTATCACGGCTATGGAATTCAAAATTTCCTTGATATCGATCCTCGTTTCGGCAGCCGCCAGGATCTCAGAGATCTGGTTGACGCTGCTCATGATCGGGGCATGTATGTCATTCTCGACGTCATCTTCAATCACAGTGGCAATAATTGGTACTACCGCGATGAAAGGAACGGCAAAGCAAAGGCCACGATGCCTTATCGACACTCACCGCCCTATCCGCTCCATGGATGGCGATCTGCGACAGGAGAGAGCCTGCCTGTGCCCATTCACTTGGAAGATGGCGTCTGGCCAAGAGAATTTCAGAATGCCGGTTGGTACACTCGCTGTGGCGAGATAGGACACTGGGGTATTGAGCAATGGGAGGATCCACAAAGCCCTGATTTGGAATTCCGGAGGGGAGATTTCTATGACCTCAAGGACTTCAATCTTGACAACGAATCAACGCTTTGCTCGTTAGCCAGGGTGTACCAATACTGGATAGCCTTGAGTGACTGTGATGGTTTCCGGATCGATGCCGTGAAACACGTATCTGTCGAGCAATCAAGCCGGTTTTGCAGCGCCATTCATGAATACGCTGAGAGCATAGGCAAGGAGAATTTCCTCTTAACAGGGGAGATTACGGATGCAGGTATCGCTCCAGGCTATGTGGACTTTTTAGGGAGGAATCTGGACGCTGTACTGGGCATAATGAGCTACCCGAATAGGCTGTCGGGCATGGTAAAAGGCCTCGTCCATCCTCGCGAGTTCTTCCACTTGTATGAGCAGAACCGTTTGATGCTCAGCTTCCGGCAGCTTGGACGTTTCGTCGTTACGGTCGTCGATGATCACGACATGTCCTCAAGGCCGGTGAAGGAGCGATTTGCCGCCCAAGGCAGCGCCGAGAACCCCTATCACCAAGCTGCCCATGTCGCCGGTGTTCAGCTCACTACCCCCGGCATCCCGGCCATTTATTACGGAACAGAGCAAGCCTTTGATGGTTCGGAGAAGAATCACGACTACAGCATAGAAAGCAGTCGTTTCGCCGAGGACAGGTATGTGCGTGAGGCCATGTTCGGGGGCGAGTTTGGTGCTTTTCGGACCAAAGGCTGCCACTTCTTCAATCCTGATCATCCAACATATCTACGCATCGCGGCAATCGCCCGGATACGAAACCGGACAGATCTGATCGGAAAAACCTTGCGACGCGGGCACATTTACCTGCGAGAGACATCCTTTTTCAACTATCCCTTCGGCATTTATGGACCAGGGGAGTTAGTGGCCTGGTCACAAATCCTCTTTGAAAATGAGGTCTTGATGGCCCTTAATACTCACAGCCGGGAAAGTCGCGGGGCAGTGATAACTATTGATGCTTCGCTCCATCCCGATGGCTCGACCATGACTTTTCTCTACCGCAGCTCATGGACCGACTCGGAGCTCAAAGATCCGCCCCCGGATCAGACGGTCGTGGTTCAACACCGCGGGCAAAGAGCAACGATAAGGTTGGACCTACCGCCTTCTGGTATGGTCATTTTGGCCTAAGAATTGATTGTGACTCAATCCTGGACCACCGGAGCAGCGGACACGGTTGGCCTGAACGTCAATGGTCTTACGCGATCGATTCGCTCTGGCAGAATATTAATTGCACATTTCGTCAATTGACTCGCAGCCAATTGCGACGCAGGAAGCGGATCGCAACGATCTCTGGTTAGCATAGTTATAAGAGTAATACACAGCAAAACCGTCTTATAGCACTGGGGTAAAGATGATTTCCACGTCAGTCATAGCAACCAGCTTGTTCATCCCTCAAGTCCGGACAAAACGCGTATCAAGATCGAGGCTTGTTAACATGCTCAACGAAGGAATGAATCGGAAGTTGACGATCGTCACCGCTCCTGCTGGATATGGTAAAATCACTCTTCTCAGTCTTGATACTCTTGCAGCAGGTGAGCCCGATTTTGTTTGAAAACATTAACAGCCAACAACACTCTTTAGATCGCGTAGAAATAAGATGAATGGATTTCAGAGACTGATTTTTCGAGTGATCCTTTGCGTGCTCGTCGGGATTGTGTTGCTGGCAGCATGTAAAAACCAGCCAATTTCTGGCACTGAGACATCTCCTGAATCCAGTTCGACAATCGCGTCGCCAACAACAGAATCGATACCTACAGAAACGTTAACCACAGAACCGATACCAACTGGGATACCAGCGAAAATCGAGGCAGAAGTCATAGAGCCAACCATGGCTCCGCCTATTGAGATGACGATAGAGGCACCGATCACCGCGGAAGACGAGCCTCCGGTTCAAGTTAATGGAGACGATTCCCAGGAAGAGGTTTCTACAGAGAGCTTACTTGCAGAAATCGAGTATTTCAAGGCATCGCCGGCAACCTTGCATCCGGGAGAGATAACCGAATTGCGCTGGAATGCGTCAGGTGAATCTGCGGAAATATGCCCCGTGACCCGGTACACATACTTTTCTGAAGATGACTGTCAATCAGTTCCCCTGACAGGATCGCTGCAGTTTACGATCCCAGATGATCTACAGCCTTCTTATGATCCGGGCTTTCGCTTGTACGTAGAAGGAGAAGAAGGAACAGAAAGTCGACAGCAGTTTGTTTACGTCCAGCTAAACTGCCCAATCAACTGGTTTTTTGATCCTGAGCGAGCAGTGGGTCCACTTTGCCCTCAGCAGACTATCAGCAGTCCGGCTGCGGTACAGCATTTCGAACATGGCACGATGATTTGGCTCGAATCACTAGGTCGTTACTATATCTTTTATCCCCAGTCCCTTGACCAATCGCCCCTGGATCAGCATGAACAATTTATCCAAATCGACGATCCATTGACAATCCTCGACGATACTTCAGGGAACTTCACCCCACCAAGTGGCCTGTACGCACCAGAAAGCGGGTTTGGACTTGTCTGGCGAGGTGATGTTACCGAAGGCTCACCCCTTCTCGATACTTTGGGCTGGGCGACTTCCCCAGAATTTGGCTACGAGGCCTTCTTCCAGTGCAGCGAGCTCATATCCATCCAATTTGGCGCTGCATGCTATCTCATTGGCCCTGAGGATGAATTAGTCTGGATTGATGCTAGCTATAACCGCTGGCAGCGGCTTCGCTGAATCACGCAGCACAGCAGGGAAACTTCCATTGTTCTGGTCGTATATCCCGACGACCCAAGTTAGTCCAGCTGCGCT
>DASRZI010000303.1:0-11040 GCA_035686605.1 Candidatus Zixiibacteriota bacterium | reverse complement strand
TGAAGTAGATGGACTTCATCCTCGACGAGTAGAATTGTTGCTGGCTTTACGTTCCTCCATGGACGTTCCGGAGCACGATCATCGATTGGCGAGCGAGTATAGGCCGGTAAGATTACTGTGAATGAGCTTCCTTTGCCCTCTTCACTTGCCACGGAAATATGGCCGTTGTGGAGTGTCACTAAACCTCTGGCGATTGTAAGTCCAGTTCCAGCCCCTTGCTGCTCGAGCACGGGTCGGTTATGCTGATAGAACAGACCAAATATCTCTGCATATTCGCTGTTTGGTAGTCCACTGCCATTATCCTCAACCTTGATCCTGACATTGTCCATCTCCGAATAAACCGAGACTCTGACCTCTGCCTCGCCAGTTTGGTGAATACTAAATTTAACAGCGTTGTCGATGATCCTATCGCAAGCGTCAATAAGAAACTCCAAATTCCCGTAAACTGGAGGAATCGGTTCGTCGATGCGATATGTGAAACGTAATCCTTTACCCAGGTGTTCTCGTCTATATTGCTCGCACAAGGATCTGAGATTATCACTCAGATCTGGAATAATCGCTGCTTGGAGACTGAAGCGCGCGGCTAGCTCACCAGTTCGCAGCTCGATGACCGTAATAAGGTCATTTACCAGGTGTTTTAGCCTGGTTGCTCCTGCCTGAATCCCTCTTAGGTATTCCCACAGGACGGTTACGTCTTCGCTGAAGAGGCCTTCGGCTAATAAATCATAGTAGGCCGTTACATAGGTTAAAGGCGTCCGAAACTCATGGTTTAGAACTTGAACGATGTTGCTTCGCAGCATGTGCAGCCTGCGATCTCTATCTAGTTGGAGCTGGAAGGCGCGATCCAATTGACCCTGGATTAGCTGCAGCAATTCATCGCTGTCGTATGGCTTTGTGATATAGAGCTCAGCCCCACTAAGCCGCCCTTCACGTATATCGGATCGTGTGCCTTTTGCCGTAAGAAATATGACAGGAATATGAAGCCACTTGGGATTTCTCCTGACATAGTTCAGGAACTCGTATCCCCCCATTCGCGGCATCATGATATCGGAGATGATAAGATCAGGGAGATGCTTGCTCAGAACACTCAATCCCTCAGTGCCATCCGATGCCGTCAGCACTGTGAGATCATAGCCAATATTTGAAATCTCGAGTACTTCGGCTATTCCGGCTAAGAGAGCCTGATCATCTTCGACAATTAGAATGGTCGCCGGATCAGTCATTGGTATGTGCTGTCCGGCGATAGTTAACATCTAGCTTGATAAAGTAGATGAGCATCAGCTAAAGGAGTCGCAATAGTTCTCTCTGCATCCCGATATACCGGCGGATCGGCCGGATAAATGAAACAAGTCTCATCATTGACCTGCGCGATCCTGGATCCCGGCATCATAAAGAATGTTAAATTGGGACTAGAGCGAACGCAATCTTCGGGCAACAACCAGCACGGCAATCAGGCCAAAGCCCAGAACTGCAATGCCCAAGGCACTGGTTCCAGTAGTTGGCAATGTTCCGTCTCCGCCGGCTGATGGTGCAGTTGTTGCGACAGGCGTTGCCGCTCCGGGGCCGCCGGTTCCCGGTTCACCTGATTCCCCGGTTTCACCTTCGGAACCTTCACCACCCTCCGTACCTTCGCCGCCTTCAGCGCCTTCTCCGCCTTCAGCACCTACTCCGCCTTCAGCACCTTCTCCACCCTCGCCACCTTCTCCAGTTTCGCCTTCTGGAGTCCCGGTGCCTTCGGGTGCCGCTTCTAAGGCTTCGTTAGTAGCTTCGACTGATTCTCGGGTGCTTTCTTCTGCCACGACCGTCTCTTCAATCTCGACGGCTTGAGCGGTAGAGGTCGCTGCGGCAATTTCTTCTTCTGCCGCTACCCCTGCCTCTCTCGTAGCCACTTCAGCTTCTTCTTCATGCCGTACCGCTTGTTCCGTCTCGCTGGCTTGGATTGCTTCGACGGTCTGCGTAACCAAGGCATTATTCGCCTCTGTGGTCATATTGACGATGGCAATCGCAGTACTAGTGGCCTCAACGCCGCTGGATGCAACTGTGGTTCCATCGCCATTTCGGGCTAGGAGGTAGACGAGCATGCAGGCTGAAATCGCGATGAAGACGAGAAGTAGAGCCCCTGCCCAAAGCAGAAACGACCTACCACCCTCGGTATCTTCATAATCCTCGACTTCAAAATCGTCTGCGAACTCGTCCGAGAACCCTCCGGAGAAATCCTCTGATACATTGTTCGTGAAATCTTCTGAGATATCTTCTGACATATCCTCTGAGAAATCATCTGAAAGATCTTCTGACATATACGCCTCCTGAAACTGACACTACTACCTACGGACACCAAGTAGGTAACATCTCCACACAGCTAGAAGTGCTGCATAAACCCATCTAAAAGCTGCTACGAAATCAAATCCAAATTTGCAAAAGGTATAAACAACTTCTCTCCGGAACCAAATTCCACCACTGCTCCGTGCGACAATAGCCCTATGGCTGAGTACTTGGCCCTTTCTTCAACCTTCGAGATCCTGCCAACTAGATTAGTTCCATTCCTTCTAAGGACGCGAACCAGATCGCCGACCTCGACAGTCTTAAACGAGATTGGGCTTTCCGCCCTTGTAACTACAGAAGGGACGATGATTTCACTCATCTGACCTTTAGTGCCATTTCGACTGGTAAGCAGCGATGCATTCTTGTTTTCCGCGCGCTGCAGCAGCTGAAAAATGGGTTCAGACATTGCCTGCTCCCCGACACCATCAGTCAAGAATATCGGAAATGAAAAAGATCTTGCCATAAGGCAGATCTTCGCAGGCATAGATCCGGCGATAACTCCACGAATTCCATTGTTTTCCAATCGATTCAGGTCATCAGCTGAGCTGATCCATCCCACTATCAGAAGCGTACCCCGTGCATCGCCACTGATTCTATCAGCATTAAGCGGTTCCTTGGCTGATTTCACAACCGTATTCAACTTTCCGAAACCGTCTTTACCTGAGTCCCACAGAGCCTGGACCAAGGCACCACGTGTCTCTAACACAACACCGCGCGACGCGACCACAGATGCGACACGTCCCTGCATCATTGCCCTCAAGTCAATGGGCTCTTGTGCTTGTTGCATGATTAGTGTGCCGTCGTAGATATCAACCAGAATGCCATTTATGGGGCTTTTGTATGTTTTGGATCTGCCAAATTTGCCCGGCTTACGCATTATCGGCATGCCCTCGCGCAGCGATACGCCAGGTTCGACAAGTAAGTGTTTTTGAATCTCTTCAGTTGGTACACCAAGAATTTCACCGGCTCGCAGCACGTAATATCCACCAGTCGGAAGGGCTTGGGCGATAACCTGAACTGGATTCACATCCTGACCAACCCGCACAAATACTTCGCCCATAGTTGGCAGCATGCGAGCGCGTTTGATTGATGTGTACGAGCTAACTCTTGTTGACGATGTCAAAAACGACATAATATCGCAACCGCTATCCTGGACCGAAACGATTATCCACCTATTACTTTACTCATGAATCAATTTATGTCAAGATGCAACTACTCTCATCCACTGCTGCTGGATTTTGCGTTTGTATGCTTCGTCTCCTTCGATGTTTATCGGCCGGCCTCGAGCGTCGATTAACAGCCCGAGCACACCGCCGCTAATTCTGTGTTTAGCTTGTTGACCTGGACCTTTTCCGACATCGAAGTTAGGCGCCGGCTGCAGAGTCATATTTGCCACTTTCCCAGGCGCCAGCTGTATAAGTACTAAATCGCCAAATTTGATCTCCCGGTTGTCTGCTGGTTCGCCACTCACTTCCAATGTTATTCGCAGCACGGCTTTACCCAGATCTGCCTGACCGTCAGCTACTACAATCCAGCCACTGTCTAGCAGGGTGTTGCTATCTAGTACTTGGACTACCAGCTGTGGGTTGTGCGAGGCCAGCAAACCCATAGCAGGCAAGATATCGTTAACGTCCAAGACGACCCGGAAAACCCCTGTGGGTTGTATCCCATCAATGACTGAAAGAATCGGAGGGCCGGGCGATGGTGACTTGGTAAGGATTCCCCCACGGAGGACCAATAGTTTTATTGGTTTTAACTTATTGCCCTTGGTTATGTGTTCTCCAACCGTTAATCCTGTCGCAGCTTCCTTAGCTAGAAGACCTGAAATCGCCTGCTCTATTGCCAGTTCCTTGGAATCCTGTGGTAGGGTTTGGGGCATCAGCGACTTGTTATAAATAATATCTCGGACCTCTGTTGCTCGAGTGAGACCATCTGTCCATTTAAAGATATCCGCGAAACCATTACTATTAAGCACGTTGACAATTGGTTCGCCAAGCCCCAGATCGCTCCTAATAACTAGCTCAACGTTCTTTGGATCGGAGACGACCATGGTCGCACTGCCACTGCCTATATCAAGACCGACAACCTTTCCGCGGTTTACAGCGGCAAGGTATTGCGTTATTCCGCCGAAAGCGTGAGCCGCTGGTAATACAGGCATTGTGCAGGCGTCACTTAACGCCTGGATTCCCGCAATCTTGTTAACCTTGTTGACCGAATAGGCAGTTGCAAGAAGTCCAATGATGTCGTCGAGATCTTCATAATCAACCGTTGGCCGAACGTTTTCTGCTAGATGAATGTTGGCAATACCGTCGAGCTTTTCTAGCACCTGCGTTTGTAGGTCAGAGTTGGCAGCGTAGATGATTTGAGGTCTACGGAAATCATCAAGCAGATTTAGTCCGATTGACAGGGTATCAACTTGCTCCAGCAGCCGCTCGTCTGCACTACCATCACTCCCACCAACAATGACGACCAGATCGATTTCCCTTTTCAGAAGGGATTCCAGTTTGCTATGTTCCGACCGATCATCAGATAAGCTAAATCGATCAACTTCCAACGAATATATGGTCCTAATGGCCCTTTGAGCGCTCTCAAGGCTTGCGTCTTCCAACAATCCAATCAAGAGTGTCTTAAGGGGTTCGGCCGCGCTGACGACCATACCGAAGCAGTCGACACCGCTGCCGTCATGCCGCCGTGGGCTAATCAAAAAACCTCTGGAGTTCACCAGAATGCGGCCGGTTGATTCTGAAACTTGGTTAATGGCAGACCGGAAACCGCGTTGAACGTCGTACCAGGGTGCTCCTGTAGTCGTAAGCGAGATGCCCCGGGATATAAAACGATACTGCCCTTCAACGATGTCGTAAAGGGTAGCAACCGTGTAGCTCGAACCAAGATCTAAGACCAAGTGCGAGCGGCAATCAGGAAAGGATTCCCGATCGTCTACTACCTCATCCTGATCTTCGGATGGTAACTCGAGTGCCTCAATCATTGTCATTAGCCAGAAATCAAGGATGTGAACGAATCGAAATAATATCCTAGTCGTTCGCTTAGCAATACCAGTGTCGTGCTGAATAATCCAGCAAATACGCCAGCCAGGGCGATAGTTATTACGAATTGCCCGGTCATACTTACATATTTATGCCAGGTTGGAAATCGGACTCTACCATCGCTTGCTTGCCGTCCTGTAAAATGGAAATAGGCCAAGACGCAGATGGTCAGGAGGGCGACCACAACGGTTAGCAAACCGCTGTCGTAGGTCGCTGTTACCTGGGGGAACAATGTTCCCAGTATCGCGCCAACAAGGCCAACAGCCGCTCCTACCGAAATGAGGACAGCCATTGAACTGTTCCCCAGCCAGGCATATCCTGGAACAAGTTTTGCTAACAACAGCAGGCCTAGGGCGATCGGTACGACCCATAGCAGCAAAGGCAATAAACCATCCTGCGATGACGCAGATTTTGCGATTGGGATGAGCACTTCTCTAACCGCGATAACGGCGGCAAAGCCTGCACTCACGCCGACCAAGAGATGGACCGCAAGGCGATACATTGGATTGTCTTTGACGACAAAACTATAGACGAATAGCGTCAGCAAGAAACCGAGGAAGAGTCCGCCAATCTCACCAAAAGTATCCAAGGCTATCTATCCTTTGCCTTGCCTGATCTTGGCAGATTCAGACCAGTGACCGCGTAGTAGACGGCGCCTGCTATGAGAAAACCTGCGGCCAGCCAGATAGCAATAGTAATACCTGAGACTCGCTCAGACGCCTCATTTTCGATCCCAAGCAGATCTTGTTGGAGATATATTGCGTCGGGAAATCCACTGACGGTTCCTTTTAATTGACCAGAGGCAGAATATGGAACGGTCACCGGTCCCAGGAGTTGGGTGATGCCGGCAATTAGTGTTGAATCTTTGACTTGGGCTCCAACCTGTTCAATCCAGTCGATTAAGCTGTCGCTATCACTGGCGAGTATGACAATGAGGGAAACCGCCGATAAATTCTCCTGCAGCTCGGCTGGGATTTCCTCCCCGAACAGCGTCTCGCAGTTATCAGGATCTGAAAAACACTCGGCCAAACTTCTCAATCCGACCGCTTCGCCTGGTATATAACCCAGCTGCTCCAAGTCCAACCCTTCAATATCCTCGGCAATGATAGCCGCTACCTCCGACCCTGCCGCGCTCTGACTGACGGTAATGACAGGGCTATCGTTGTCAGCAAGCTGTCCGAGAACAACATTCGCGATTGGGTTTAACTCGCCTGCCATTGCCGGAGTGTATTCAAAGGCAACCAGAACAGGTTCGCCTGCAGCCAACATCAGCTGGTCATAAAATTGCTCAGTCTGCTTCGTAGCAGGCTGTAACGTCGAATCTTTAAGCCATTCTGCTGATGAAGGCACGACAGTTGCGAACAGGAACACCAAAAAAAGTGCACCTGCGAGCAGGACTCGCATCCTAACAGAGGAATCTCTAGGTGGTTCGACAGCTTTCGGCTTCTGCTTGACCGGCTTTGTGTGCACAATCGACTCAAGAATAGCGATTTTCTGCTGCTGCTCTTTTGAAATACTGTAATCAACCATCCGGGTGCCAATGAGGGAAGCAGCTATTGCTGGCTCAATCTGGATTGCTCCTTTGATTCCAGCGAACCGCCCAGAATCCTCAACAGTCTCTTCGATCCCGAGAAGTAGGGCCGTGTCCCCCTCCGCTTCATGAATATCGTGGAGCCATTGCGGTGTTTCAGCGCCCATCTGTACGGAATCGCTTTCGAATGGCACATCTGGAGAGCTCTCACCTTCAGTCATCCAATCCGGAGCTGCAGGCTCGTCGCTTAACTGTTTAAGCCACTTGTCAAAAGAAGCATCGAGAACTATGACTTCGCCATCTGTCTCATCCTGTTCAGCGTCGGGCACCGTAGGTTCTAGATATGTTGCCCTGCTCGGTTCAGGTAGCTCAATGTCATCGAAGTACTCCTCTTCATCTTCATCTGGGCGTTGGAGCTGGTCACTTAACCAAGCGGGCAATTCAGTCGCTGCCAGCTGCTGGGGTACACCCAGCAGCTTACCCTTGGGATCTAGTGGTTGGGTACTCCCCTTTTGACGCCTTTCCGTTCTTTCCTCAGCTCGAGGCTGAACCAGAGGTTGATCCTCGGGTGGATCAGCCCGACCCTCCTTGCCCGGCAAATGAGAAGCAGCAAGACTCGCTGCAGCAAGTGCCTGGAAGGCAAGGTCTTCGATGTTACCCTGCTCGCTGTTATCGTCGTCCACCTCCAGGACTTCTAGCCAATCTTCAGACTCCTTGGGGTCGGCTGGCTGAGTCACGGCATGGGATGTGTCTAAGCGTCGCAGTAATTCGTCATAGACATCAGTCCTCGGAGGTTCAACTTTCTTACTTTCTGGAGATTTGGTCGCACTCGACGAATCCGTTTCATCAGCTTTCTTCTCGGATATGCTTCTCATTTTAAGAGCCGCATCCACGTCAAGAAGCCAAGCCGGGATACTCGACTCCGGCTGGTCTTGTCTTTCACTCTGAGAGTACTGTTCTGTTATTTCCTGAGCATCCGGTAAGTTTTCGGTACTGAGGTTTGCAGGCAATGTTAAAGGCGAAGTGTCAGCTACGTTTGCGTCTTGTCGGCTCGATGGCAGTATCAACGGCTTGTCAAAAGGTGCTGCGGCAGCCAGATATGAGCCACAGAGTTCACAGAACTCCAGTGCTTTTGGAGTTAGTACTCTGCAGTTGTCACACCGAACATAGCCTTCGATCAGTAGCGCAGTGCCACAAGAAGTACAACGCCGGCTTAGGGCGCTATTCTCAAAGCTGCAATTGGGGCATGCGACCGTAATCATTTGTTATATGGTCTGTCCGTTCCCATCAACACTCGTATGGAAACAGCTATTGCGCCTAAGGCTATGCCAATAAGGATTCCTCTCATACCCGAACTAACGAATACAAGGGTCATGATATCACTGACTGTTCCCAAGATTTCGCCGAGAAAGCCCGGCAGCGATGTTCTGCCGAGAAGAAAGATTACCAATGAGGTGATGAAGATAATCGCCCACCAGCTTCGTCTCCGTTGGATGACACGAACACCCGCAAATAGCAGAAAGAAAGCGAGCATTGATGCAAACGCTGCCTCCAGCGGAGCCTGTACGTACTTAAATGCTGCAGAAACACCCCCATCGGTAAGCTCGATAAAATCGGTAATCCCCAAGCCGATCATGGCGACCAGACTTACAACAAGTACGCCACTGTAAATATTGCCGCGTACAAGGCGACGCGAATGAACGCTAAACAAATTCAATATCCCGATGAGAAGGGCGATGACGGCAAGAAACCCAACCCACCCGGTGATCGTCTTGGCCAAGGCTGGTACGAACAGCAGACCAATAAGGGCCAAGGCGCCAAACACATAGGCCAGCGCCAGAGGTAGGGATTGCCTAATCTGATTCATGTGCGGGGAAATAGGCTTACGATAGCAGCAATAAGGATGCCCAGAGCAACAAGAATGCGGAGGATGTCTTGAAGCTGGAGACTTGCAATATGAGCCGGCTCCTCCTGGAGGTAGGCGGCCGCGGCATATAATTCCTCTCCCATCAATACGTCTTCGGTTGCCGAGACTGCTACCGCGAGGGCGGCAAGATTGTCAGAGCCGATGATCTGATCTTGATGCTTTCGCTCGGCTGCCTCAGCCATCAAAGCAAGCTCGGATCCTATATGCCCCATTATGATGCTGCTGCCATGCTCGCCCTGGTTGAGTATATCGCTAACTCCTGCACCGAAGGCCATCGGACTATTGTCAGCGGCAATGAATTGGGATTTCTGTGACTCGTAGGCTTTAGCTCGCCCGGAATGCTCGTAACCTCCTCTTATCACATCCCGCGCGGTCATAAAAAGCGTTCCATCACCAGCGGATACCAATGGAGGCTTGTCGCTTGAACTTGCATCCTCAGTAATTCTCTGCAGGCCAGACAAACCAGCGAGGCTGGTGGGATTTGTAGCCTTGCTTAGACTTCCTCGTCCAGGAGAGAAATGGATGGACCGGCCGCTCGCCATCGCTTTCACTGCCTGTTTCTGCAGTTTTTCATAGGCCTTGATATTTCTTAGGCCTACACCTGACCGATCCACATATCGCCGGGTCAGAAAATACAGGGAAGCAATACTGAACACTATCAGTAATAACGCGACAAGGTTTGGAGTAGAGAAAATCAAATTTCCCTCGCTTCGAGTTGACCGATTAGCTCGTCGACAGCTGCAGGTTCCTCCAACATCTTGGCTACACGACCAACCAACTCCCTTGATATTACAAGTCCCAAAACTGGCTGAAGCAGCCACAAGACCTGCCCTCCAATGAGCGATAGAGGGCGACCTGCTTCGAGACCGACCAACGCGGGTAGACGCAGACCATGGTCGCAGATAGCGTCGGCCATCTGTCCAACGATCTCATCGTTGTCTAGCCCGAGGCGGCTCATGTTATTCCTGATGACCTACTGCTTTCTGGGCACGATGTACGCCCAACTTGACGTAACGTTGCTTTGGCCGAGTATAGCATGTTTACACATGAGTGTAAAGACTCGGGATAGGTGTTTTGGGCCAATTTTCATGGTACTTTAGTCGCCCTCTTGGCAGGTCGAAGGATTCACTATTAGACGTACACGTAGAACAAAACCTGTCGTATAATGGCCAAGGGTTTCGGTAGTAGATCGCTTGAGGAGAGGAGGATGTCGTGCGTCGGAAAGTAATACTTAATCCTTGGGCGAACCGGGGGAAAGCGATTGAGCTTAAGGATACTATTCTGAAGCGGTTCAACGACTATGGCGAGGTCGACGTTTCGCTGACCGAAGGTCAAGGTCACGCGACCCGTCTCGCATCAACCGCCGTTGACGAGGGATACGATGTTGTGGTGGCTGCGGGCGGAGATGGAACTGTACATGAAGTCATCAACGGTCTTGTGCATGGGGATCGCGGCCAAGCAACCCTTGGCATCGTTCCTATTGGATCCGGAAACGATTTCGCCTTTGGCTCAGGCTTACTTGCGGACCCCGAGAGCGCTATCCGTACCGTCTGCACGGGCAAGCCAAGGAGTGTTGACCTGGCACGGATGGAGGATGATCGCGGACGATATACTCTTGTCAATAATGGGATTGGCATTGGTTTCGACGCAACGGTCACCATTCAGTCAAGGAATATAACCAGGATCCATGGCTTCCCTATGTACCTACTGGCGGTGCTGCAGACCATAGCGCTCTATTACCAGACACCTCGCCTGAACATTCTCTTTGACGAAGCTGTTGTAGAACAAGAATCACTTTTGCTTGCGATTGGCATTGGTCCAAGGGTTGGAGGTGGCTTTTATCTTACTCCAGAGGGCAAGAACAACAACGGTTTACTTGATAGCTGCACTGTAAACCCAGTTGGTCGACTAACTATGCTATGGATGCTTCCAAAAGTCATGCGGGGGGCGCATGTGAAAAGCAAACATGTGACCATGCGGAAAAGCGGCTATATCGATATACGTTCCAACCTCCCCTTACCTATCCATGTCGATGGCGAGATTTTTGCCTATCCTTCTGACAACGTACGCCGGCTGACTGTGTCTTGTATACCCTCTGCCCTCGAGGTTCTGACCGCATCGGGATAGCTGGTATGTATGATCTCATCCAAGCCCTCTCCGATCACGATCTGCCAACTTTACGTATCATCGGAGAGTGGTATGAACTCGACCTAACA
>DASRZI010000302.1:0-10371 GCA_035686605.1 Candidatus Zixiibacteriota bacterium | reverse complement strand
AACTTATCAACGCTTTCCCCCAAAACCTGGAGCGCCACCTGGACTTCTCGCATCTCCCGGCCGCTAAGCACATTACGGATTACTGTCCAGAAGTCAGATTCAGCCATGTAATATTTTTTTCGCTCACCACGAACCCAAACTTCTTTGGCCATACCCCAGCGTTCCAGGGAACGCATATTCATACTGACGGAGCCCTTGCTTATTTGTAGACCCTCGGCCAGCTCATCAAGGGACATTGCCTCCGGGCTGAGCAGCAGAGTGCCGTAAAGACGACCCATCAGCTCACTAAAACCAAAAAAACCGGCCAGCCGGCCGAGACCGGCCACAGTGCTTTCTTCTACTGCCACGAGATTCGCGTGCATATCTTCCCCTACGTTCAGAACGTTCTAAACGAAGAGTAGCAGAATTGAGCTATCCCGGCAAGAGTAGAAACGACTTATTTTTGATCGATCTTTAATTAGTAAACGTTCGCCCCCAAAGTATCGACTTTTCATCAATATTTATTGTATACTGTAATAGGAAGTCATAGATGGATGCCATCCGTGCCGGGAGATGCCCCTAACAAGACACACGGACCGGCCCAGATACTCTTTTGCCGTAAGGCATATCAGGCAAAATGTAGCTCAGGGGTCAGCCGGAAGCAACATGGGGTTAGAGACGAGTAGGCGAAACAGTCATCGGTAACCGTAGGTCCTGACGGTTTGAACTGAGCATCATCGCTATCGCCCGCACCATACCGTATTTTGAGGGAGAAGCGTTTTGTGGGAGAAGCTGTGAACGAGTTTCTGGATTTCATTCTGCTATTCCTGTCTCAGTTTTCAGGGGGACCGAGTGCACCGGAAAACAACCTGGTGCGATTTGGCCTGGCCACCATCTTTTGGGGAGTTCTATTAATTTTCGCCTTCTTCCGCCAGCGCCATGAAAACCATCCCAGGGAGAAGCTTCTGATTTATGGCTTTGGCCTCGGTTTTTTTCGAGGATTGATCATGGTCATCCATGCCTCAATCAGGATCCTCTTTCCAGCCCAATATCAGGTAACCTGCACCATCATCGAACCGATAGAACATGCGATGATGCTGGCGATGGTGGTAGTCGTTTCCGGTGCTTTCTTGCGTTACATTCTGGAC
The DNA here is from genome assembly GCA_035686605.1 of Candidatus Zixiibacteriota bacterium. Taxonomy (GTDB): domain Bacteria; phylum Chloroflexota; class Anaerolineae; order Promineifilales; family Promineifilaceae; genus UBA11865. The sequence goes on along the minus strand of DASRZI010000302.1, from coordinate 9,244 downwards.
GATGCGCAACTGGCTAAACGTTTCCTCCAAGTCGGTCTGGCCGTTGTGGCCCTTGAGTTTCTGGTGATTTTGGCCTGGTGGCCGCGTCAGCTAGCTAACAATACGAATCTGCAATTTCACAAAAGTTGGTCGGCTGCGATTATGCACTTGATAGCCTGCGCGGTAATCATCGTCGCCATCATCATCCTTGTGCGACAACGAGGGTGGCTGCGTAACGTGATCGTCCTGGCCTTGTCTTCTTTTCTACTATCGGAATTTCTGATTCTGCTCAATATCACTTCGGATTTCAATTACAATAGTATTCTCTGCCCAATCGCCAACACTTTCTATATCTGGGCCATCCCGCTATTCGGCTATGTCTATTTTCATGAACAGAGTATTGAGAAACAACGGTCGCAGGCTGCACTGCAAGCCCATCGGGATCACCTGGAGGAAATAGTAGCTGCCCGCACCAGCGAATTGATCCTGGCTAATAAACAGCTAGAGAAAGCGGCCGTGCTGGAGGAAAGACAACGGATTGCGGCCGAGATGCATGATGGACTGGCCCAAACCTTGACTTACCTGGGTATGAAAACGGATGTTGCCTCCGAGTTGGCGCAGAACGAGCAGTCAGACCAACTGGTGTGCGAATTTGGTGAAATGCGGCAGGTCATCGATCAAGCGACTCATGATGTCCGGCGAGCGATTACCAGTCTGACAGCAATTCCTCAATCACGCCGGTCGCTGCAAGATGTGTTAATCGACCTGGTCAACGAGAGAAATGAAGTCAGCGAGCCGATTATTCGACTGATAGACAAATTAGTAACTCCCTTGGTTCTGATTCCGGCCGAATTAGAACAGGTATCCCGGGTGATAAACGAGGCGCTTCTCAATGCTGCCCGCCATGCTCAGGCCACAGATATTTTTGTCGAGATTGGAGCGAGGTCAGACAAAGTAGTGATCATCATTGCCGATAACGGCCGGGGTTTTGATCCAACCGGAGAAAAAGTCGCCAAAAAGGACCATTTTGGTCTCAATATCATGCAGGCCAGGGCCGCCCGTCTAGGCGGTCAATTGGCGATCAAGTCTGGGATTGATCAGGGAACACAAGTTTCGCTAACGTGGCAACCCACCGTCGATCTCGGAGCTGGCGAGCGAACGAAGCAGTTGACTGATCAGAAATACCAGCCAACGGTATGGATACCGGCCGTATGAAACCCTTGGGACAAGGAAATGGCTAGAACTCGTGTATTGTTGGCCGACGATCATCACCTCTTTCGGGAAGGGTTAGCGAATATCCTGAAGAGCCAGGCGGATTTCGAGGTGGTCGGGGAGGCTAGTGATGGGCTGGAAGCGTTAGTAAAAGCGCGCCAGTTGCATCCCGATCTTATATTAATGGATGTGGCCATGCCCGGGTGCGATGGCCTCGAGGCGACACTGTGTATCAAACAGGAGATGCCAGAGATAATCATCGTCATGTTGACGGTGCGGGACGTCGATGAGGAGCTTTTCACGGCCGTCAAAAATGGAGCCCAGGGGTATCTGTTAAAGAGTATCCGCTCCCAGGAAATGCTGGCCTTGTTGCGAGGCGCGATGCAAGGAGAGGCTGCTATCACGCCTGCTCTCGGCGGCCGCATGCTGGAGGAGTTCCGCCGGATAAGTCAACAGAGTTCAGGGTGTGTGCAAGATGATCCGGAAAGTCTGACGGCTCGGGAGCAGGAGGTGCTTGTTCTCGTGGCGCAAGGTGCGAGCAACGCTGAAATCGCAACAGAACTAATTATCAGCATTCACACAGTTAAAAGTCATATGAGGAATATCCTGGCCAAACTTCAAACGGATAAGCGATACGACGCGGCCGCCTATGCTCGCAAGCAAGGACTAATCCCCCCCTCGGCCGACGGCGCTTAAATGACCCAGAGGTAGCCAAGTCGTCGGGGATGCTGTTCCAAGGTGAAGGATCATCCATTTGGACAATTAAGGAGTAGCTCTAGCTTCAATAGAGCTAACTCATAATCCAGAAAAGAGCGATCTTATATCGCTCTTTTTTCATGCCAGGATGAGATCGAAGGGGATTCCTTTTTGCCTCTGCTATCCATTAGAATGCAATTGGCGTCATCCAATACAGTGGGAGTAGTTCATGGAAAAACAGACTATTGTCGCGCTCTTGGGCAATTCGATGATGATGGATGGGATTGCCGTCAGCCTGGCAGAGAATGAGGAAGTAATCTCACTTCGATTGGACCCGTCGACAATGAATCTTCAAGAACGTCTTTTGCGCATTAAACCTGATCTGATCCTTTATGAGCTGGATAGCGACTGGGCCCATACGATTCTTTCGTTGCTGAGTGAGCAGCCTGGAACGTTGCTGCTAGCTCTTGATGCGGATTGCAGCCGGGTCATCATCATGAACAGCCGTCAACGTCTTACCAAGTCGATGGAAGAGTTGTATCAATTGTTTCAAGACGAGGTGGATTTAGCACCTCGCACTTGAGGAGGAGGATGTGGGAATTTGATAAAGATAAATATCGATGGCTAATTTGACACTCTTAGACTGATTAGTAGGCAGGATCGGGTTGGGGCAGCAATTAGCTATGTAGCACGGCAATGCACAACCAAAAGCTCGATCCTCTAGGGAGTCGGACATCAGTTTGACTCAGGGGAGAACAAAAAAATGAAGAGGTATAAGTGGATATTCTTATTGGGGCTAATTCTCATTGTGGTGATACCCGTTATGGCTGAGAAACCCCCCGATGCCGGAGGGGGAGATATTCCCGATACCGGCGAACTGTTTGGCGATTTGTATGTAATTCTACGGAATGAGAGTGGCGTGCCTATGTTGGACGTCGATGGCTGTGTCCAACCTATCAGTAGTATGGATGGCATAGCTGAAGTGAATACAGCTGATGGTGTGATTACGATTACGGCCGTGGAAGGAGAACCGTTTACATTGGCCACCTACACCGATACCGCAGGAGACCTGGTTGAGTGTGAGTTGACCGAGGCCATGGCTGATTGGGCTCAGGCAGTTGATTTCGGCCGTCTCAACCTGGGTAGGGCGCCTCAAGAGGTTATAGACCATGCCTTCGATGAAGCGATCAAGGCCATGAATGACTCGACAGCTATTGGTATCGATCCGGTTGGTCGTCTGGTCTTGACCCGCACGGACGATACGATCAAGACTATCGACTCTCCGGCGGAGAACCTGGCCCTCTATATCAAGATGATGACGGAGGGGGAGTGGATCACTGAAGATACAACATCCTCCACTCGTAGTAGACGGCCGGGGACAAAGGGACCACCGGAAGGTGACGGCCCTTCAACCGAACCGCGACCTGTGCTGACTGAAAAGGCTATAGGCCTACTGGATGATCTTGAATATGGTGGTCTTGGAGTCTATACACACACTAACGCAGCTCTGACCAATCACGAACTGCTCCTAGGGGCATCCCTGCTGGCGGCCGCGGCCGATAAATCCGGAGGTATCACGCTTGACAAGGTGGTGTATATCAACTCGATTTACGGCATCAATCAGGTTGGTACTCTGGGGGGTGAGGTCGAAGGGAAAACTTACTTCGATTTCACTCTCTTCAAATATGATAGAGGAGTATTCGAATCGCGTGGCAGCGAAGAATGTGAGACTGATGGTTGGATCTGGGTCTTACAGCCAGAACTGGTTGATGGGAGTGAACTTGAAGACCATTTTATAACCAGTTGCAAGGAAATCCTGGCCAAGGTGCAATTCACCGATATGGTGGAACTTTATGAAACGGTTCAGGTAAACGAAAGACCTCTAGATTATGACTTCATAGACAATGTTCGAGGTTTTACGCAGGCGGCCGATGATGCGTTGCAAGTGCTTGAGTATATTCACAATTATAAAGTTCCTGAGGTTCTTTATACTTTTACGGGACCGACGGGGCTAGAGGCTACAGTCGTTGCTGCAACGACGGCGATCAGCCTGACCTGGCAAGACAACTCGGTTGATGAGACATTCTTCTTTATTGAGCGGTCACTGGACGGAAGTACGGCCTGGGAAAAAGTTGGCTGGGTAGAGTTCAACGTCACTGAATATGTGGACAGTTCACCTGCATGCGAACTGAATTACTATCGCGTCCGCGCCTACCGTGAAAGCGATGGACAGTACTCAATCTACAGCGACGTTGACTATGCAACCATGCCGGCATGCCCAATGCCACCAACGGACCTGGAGGCTACGGTTGTTGATGCAACGACGGCGATCAGCCTGACCTGGCAAGACAACTCGAGTGATGAAACACAGTTCATCATTGAACGCTCGCCGGACGCAACGAATGACTGGCAACCAGTTGGTGCTGTAGTGGCAGACATCACTGAATTTGTGGACAGTTCACCTGGATGCGAACTGAATTACTATCGCGTCCGCGCCTACCGTGAAAGCGATGGACAGTACTCAATCTACAGCGACGTTGCCTATGCAACCATGCCGGTGTGCCCAACGCCTACGGAACCTTAATTACCTGAGAATTAACGAGATCGCCCCGATTGCCGCCCTGGGTGGTACCTGCAAAGATCTTGATCGGGGCGATCATCATTCTTCACCGGAACAATTCGAGTTACAAAAGACCAGATTAGATCTCGATATAGAAAATAAATGGGGGCTGACATGACAAAAAAATTCATCTTCTTACTGATACTATTCATGGCGCTGTTACTGGGAACCACGGCTGCTCTGGCCGGGGTACAGGAAACTGGTCTGCCCTGGCAGGGTCATGCCGCGCCCTTTGATAAACTATTCAACAACCTGATTGACAACCACCAGCAGACAATGTTATTGCCCAATGGCAATTTGCGCGGCTTCATCTATATCCAGTTTACCGGGAAAGAGACCAACGGCATACCGGTTGCTGTACGAGCGGATTGTGAAGATGCCTCTCTTGATTGTCGCGTTGGATGGGTTGTTGATGGTAAGCCGATGCAGGCCACCCTGGTTCAGAAAAGTCCACGTAAATGGCTGGTCGATGAGGCGTCTGTCGTGAAATTGGACGGCTACAACCACTTCCAATGGGACGGCTTACCGAAGAAACCATGTGGCTTTAATTCAGAATACACCATAAATGTGGATGGTTATTTATTCAAGAGGACGGCCGTTCAAGAGTTTTACTGGCAGGGAGGTAGCGACAATCCAGAGCACGGCGGGCACCTCGTTACACCCGGGATCGATCCGCACGCTAACATCGTCACCAGCTGGGATGACCCAGGTGGTGGTGGTTCTGGTGGGGAGGGCGGCTGTGGTGGGCACGACGGAGACACCGATACGGGTGGCGGCTGTGGCGGTCATACGGACGATGGCTCCGACTCCGGTGGCGGTTGTGACGGTCACACCGATGACGGCTCCGATACTGATGGCGGCTGTGGCGGTCACACCGACGACGGCTCCGATTCCGGTGGCGACTGTGGCGGTCACTAGTGTGATTACGGAACGGAAGGTGGTTGGTCCCTGGTGACCGGCTACCTTCTTGTTTCGTCGGATGTGTCTCGTACTACCCGGCTCGCGAACAAAACGCTGCGGTTCGTCCGCAAGATTTGAGCTATCGACCTCCATGGGGAGTAGGAGTAGAGATTGGCAACAAGTTATGTCTGGCGCAGATTGGCCAAAGCCGGCTTGCTGATCGTCTTGTTAGTTGGCACACTCTACTTTGCCGGATTCCTCAACCTTGGGGGAACAACCGCCTACGAAGCCGGACAGAACCACGCGAATCTCCGTACTGACGCTAGAGGTTCACCGGATCCCGGCTCGGATACAGCTTCCTTACTTGCTACTGTTCAACCGGACTTTGAAGATCAATCCAGTGTTGTTATTCTATTTGATTCTATGCCGGTTTCAGGCCATAAAGCGGCCATGACATCCAGCTTAGTAGAGCTGACCTCAATTCAGCAAAACCAGCTCCGCCGGCGCAGCCTTTCACTAACCAGGGCTCATCAACGATTCCTTGATGAATTGCGCCAGTTGGATATCCATTTCCAACTCAACTACGAATACACTTACCTGCTCAATGGCCTGGCTATTACCCTGGATAGCGATGAAGTTGATGGCCTGACGGAAATGCCCAGTGTGAGCGGTGTCTACCCTGACAGTCCGGTACACTTGAATTTGACTGAATCTATTCCCCTGATAGGCGCGGACCAGGTCTGGGTGATGACGGATGACCTGGGACGGCCGATAACCGGGCAGGGCATTCGTGTGGCCATCATTGACACAGGCATTGACTACACCCATCCGGATCTAGGGGGTTGTTTTGGCCCCGGATGTAAAGTGGTGGACGGCTATGACCTGCGCAACAACGATCCCGATCCTATGGATGATGGGGGGCACGGCACGCACTGTGCCGGGGTCGTGGCCGCCAGCGGGACGATGACCGGGGTGGCTCCGGAGGCCAGCCTGTTAGCCTATAAAGTGTTGGATGGTGGTGGTTATGGCAGTATCTCGGTTATCATCGCCGGGATTGAACGGGCAGCCGACCCAGACCAGGACCCAGCCAGCGATGACGCGGTAGATATCATCAGCATGAGCCTGGGTTATGCTGGCAGCCCGGGGGATCCCTGGTCTTTAGCGGTAGCAGCGGCCGCTGAGCAAGGCATCCTGGTGGCAACCGCGGCCGGCAATCAGGGCCCTGGCTACAGCAATCTTGATTCGCCTGGCCTAGAGGCCAAAGCTTTGACAGTAGGGGCCAGCGATAAAAATGATGTGATCGCCACCTTCAGCTCCCGTGGTCCGGTGCCCGGTTACCCCGAAGTGATCAAGCCAGACATCGTTGCCCCGGGAGTGGGGATCATCTCGACCTGGTTGAGCGGCGGTTACGCCTCATCTGACGGGACGAGTATGGCTACACCACATGTTGCCGGTGCGGCTGCCCTTGTCTGGCAGGCTCATCCAGAGTGGACTGCTGAGATGGTCCAGGCCAATCTGATGAACACGGCCGTTGATCTGGGACTAAATGTCCACACCCAGGGAGCCGGCCGGGTGCAGGTAGATACGGCAATGAATGCCCCGGCCGTTGTGACTCCAGGCAGCCTGGGGCTGGGTATGGTGGAAATCAGCCAGCCTGAATGGCTTGTCTCCCGCAATTTCAGGCTTACCAATGTCAGCGCCTCAGAAAAAAGCTATACCCTCAGCCTCACCGGTCCCTTGCTTTCTGGCGAATCTGCCTGGCCCATCATTGCCAACCTGAGTAGTAGTGCGCTGAGCCTGGAAGCCGGACAAAGCGCATCTATTACGCTTACAGTAACCATAGAGCCAGCACACATACCTCCTGACCTGGATCGTAACGAAGGTAAAATCGTGGTTCAGTCAGGAACATCCCAGTTAACCGTGCCGTTTGCCTTTCAATTGCCGCCCATCTTCATCGCGAATCAGCTTTTACCCTATTCCACCCAGTCAAGCTACGCAGTTGAATTGGGCGATCTAGATGGGGATGGGGACCTGGACGCCTTCGTTGGCAATGCCGATTATTACGGGAACCCGGCCAACACAGTCTGGCTGAACGATGGCAGTGGGCTGTTCAGCGACAGTGGTCAGCGGCTAGGCAACTCCTTTACCTGGTCGATAGCTCTGGGCGATCTGGATGGGGACGGCGATCTGGATGCCTTCGAAGCAAATGGCGAGGAATGGGATCCCTTACCTAACAAAGTCTGGTTGAATGATGGTCACGGCGCTTACAGCGATAGCGGACAGAGCCTGGGAACTGAAGTTAGCCGGGGTGTGGCCTTGGGCGACCTGGATGGAGATGGCGATTTAGATGCCTTCGTCGCCAATGGGGACCCCAGCTTCGGGGGAGGAGAAGCGAATTCGGTCTGGTTCAATAATGGGTCTGCGTTATTCAGTAAGAGTGGGCAGACTTTGGGCAAAGCCGTAAGCCAGGACATTGCCCTGGGAGACCTGGACGGGGACGGGGATCTGGACGCCTTCGTGGCCAACGGCGATCCAGAACGAGGGCGGGGTGAAGCGAATAAAGTTTGGCTTAATAATGGGCAAGGTCTATTTACGGATAGCGGCCGGTCTCTTGGCACCGCCCTCAGCCAGGCTGTTGCGCTGGGCGACCTGGATGGCGATAGCGACCTCGACGCCCTGGTTGCTAATGGCGGACCGGAGTTTGCCGATGGACAGCCTGACCGGCTCTGGTTGAATGATGGTTCAGCTGTTTTTACGGTCAGCGGCCAGTTGCTGGGTAGTCAATCCAGCTTCGGGGTAGCGTTGGCTGATATCCATGCAGATGGACTTCTCGATGTTTTCATCGCCGGTTATCGTGGAGGAAATAAGGTCTGGCTAAATGATGGTAGTGCGAACCTCTCATTGAGCGATCCTGGTTTTGCAACAGAAAGCGCAGCAAATGTCGCCTTGGGAGACGTCGATGGGGATGGGGATGTAGACGCCCTGGTCGCCAATGCCATCGGCAGGGAGAATCGACTCTGGCTAAATCGCGGCAGCGGCCTACCTGTTTCTAATTGGCCGGCCGCCCCTACTCATTTATACGCCACGTCCGATTCCCAATCCGAGATCGATCTGTCATGGCAGGATAACGCCACTGACGAGACGGCCTACCACATTGAGCGCTCGCCGAACGGCAGCACATGGGCTGACATTGCCACCGTCACGGCGAACACAACGACCTTCAGCGATGATTCCCTCACATGTGGGACAAGCTATTATTATCGCGTTCGTGGCTATCGAAGCAGCGATGGTACGTATTCGAGTTACAGCAATGTTGCCAGCGAGACGACTCTACCGTGTACGCTGGGGGCACCGACAAACCTGATTGCCACGGCCGGCTCCCAGAACGAGATTGACCTGTCTTGGCAGGATAACGCAACCGATGAGACGGCCTACCACATTGAGCGCTCACCGGACGGCAGCGTAGCATGGGCTGAAATTGACACCGTCACGGCGAACACAACGACCTTAAGTGATGACTCCCTTACCTGTGGGACAAGCTATTATTACCGGGTTCGCGGCTATCGAAGCAGCGATGGCGGGTATTCGAGCTACAGCAATGTTGCCAGTGAGACGACTCTGCCGTGTACGCTGGAGGCGCCGACAAACCTGAATGCCACGGCCGGTTCCCAGACCGAGATTGACCTATCCTGGCAAGATAACGCCACTTATGAGACGGCCTACCTTATTGAGCGCTCGCCGAATGGTACTTCCTCGTGGACCCAAATCGACACTGTTCCAGCGGATTCAACGCTCTTCAGCGACACCACGCTCAGTTGTGGAACCAGCTATTATTAC
>DASRZI010000301.1:0-3960 GCA_035686605.1 Candidatus Zixiibacteriota bacterium | reverse complement strand
GTAGCCGTTCTTGTGGCTCGCAGCCGAGCCTTTGGTTTTGACGCGGTCGATAATGGCTTCGACGGCATGGTACTGGTAGGGGCGCAAGACCATCAGTTTTTTGGTCGATTCGTGCAGGACGATGTATTTGCTGATCATTTTGGAGAGGTGGCACTTTTCCAAGAATTGATCGGCGAAGTCGTCGAGCTGGGTGATTTTGTAGTTTTTGGCATCGGCCCAGTAGAAGGTCTGTTTGACTGATTGATCGCGGTTGTTGGCCAGGTACTTGCTGTTGACGCCGTTGGAGATGACGAAGATTTGCACGTATTGGAAGAGACCACTTTGGCCCCAGTAGGAGTGGCGTTGGTAGCGGTTAATCTGGTTAAAGGCTTCTTTCATCTCCATCCCTCGCCGCTTGAGTTCGATTTGCACCAGGGGCAGGCCGTTAATCAGCAGGGTGACGTCGTAGCGGTTTTTGTATTTGCCTTCAACGGTGACCTGGTTGGTGACCTGGTATTGGTTCTGGCACCAATATTCGGTGTCAAGGAACTGGATGTAGGCGGCGCTGCCATCGTCGCGAGTGAGTAAGAAGCGGTCGCGCAGCGTTTTGGCCCGGGTGAAGACGTTGCCTTTGTTGAGATGGTTGAGAACTTTGGCGAACTCGCCTTCGCTGAGGCTGATGTTGTTGTGGATTTCAAGCTGCTGCTTGAGGTTGGCGTGCAGAGCCTCAACGGTGTGGATCTTGACGCGGCCGTAGCCCAGGGTAGTGAGGCGTTCAACTATACTGGCTTCGAGTTCGGCTTCGGATTGGATGGACATAGATATCCCTTTAATGCGTGGCACACCTGCCCCCACCTTTACTCGAGTAAACTGCGATGGGTGTCCGGTGGATTCCCGCCTTCGCGGGAATGACAAGACGAGCTAGACAAACATTTGTTGGAGTAATCCTTTTTTGAAGGTTGCCATCTGGCTGATTTGCTGGTCAACAGCCGTTATTTTGTTGTCGATGGCGGTGAGGAACTCCGCAATTTTTTGTTGCTCTTGCAACGATGGAAACGGAATTGCTAGGAACTGATACACTGAAATCCAATGTCGTTTGTGGCTACCTACAGAAAAATTTAGAAGTTGCATAAACTCATAAACAACCTTAATTTGAGTTGTACTTTCAGAGCTTGTGAGAATCTTCATTGCTGATGATTTAGCCTTAAATGGAAAATCAACATATTTGCTTGCAGTTGTAAAATCATCAAAAATTATTGCCGGGAGGAACTCTTTAAAGATACCGTCCTTTTCATCTGTATAACCCAAGACGAAGGTTTTTCCAGCTGTTAAAACAGGGGTGTCAAAAATGTCGTCATACTCTGTGCTCGAAACTAGATAGTTAGTAGGTTGCTGATAGCTTAAAATCTCTCCCAATTCGCGATCTTCCCAATTTGGGTAAGGGGTGTCATCATCCCGCACAAAGCGGATCTCCTGGGTGAATAGCTTTTGCATGACGCCGCGCTTGTACTCGGCCAGGAGTGCCCGCTTTCGCCGCAGGGCGTCCAGCTTGGCATCTACGGCCGCCAGGAAGGTGGCGATTTTGCGTTGTTCTTTTAGGGAAGGGATTGCTAATTCTAACAATTTAAGCTGTGAAGAATAAAGGTGAATTACGGAAATCCCTTGTGCTAAACGAGCAATTCGGGTTTTATTTCTACCGCTCAAATAATGAGCAAGAAAAGCACCATCAATATCTGATTTGATAATGTTTAAGTCGCCACCAAGTGCGACACCTTTTTGTTTGATAACTGATGCAGTTGCTATATCAATTGCCGTCTCACCAGAAGCCGGCATCAGAACTTCATCACCCTCGCTCAAGACAAGCGAACTTACATCGCCATTTGTAAACGAAAGAATTTCGTCAATCACAGTTCCGTAGTGCGTATAGAGTTCTCCGTAGCGAATACATGGTAAATTACCATTCTCGTTAATATCCGCTTTTGAAATTCCTTTGCCTTTTGTAAAACTCGCTCTATTCCCCAACCGATTGGAATCCCAAGCAGAATAAAATTCCGGAAATCGCAATTCTGGCATTTGACCTTTGGTTTTCATACCGGCGCCTCAATCCCTAATTCAGCAAAATAGCCGCGAATCGTGTCGTCAATCTCGCCCATATCGGCCTCAAGCTGTCTTAACTCGGCCGTCACAGCCGCTAAGTCAACCGCTTCTTCTTCCTCAAAGGTATCGACATAGCGCGGGATATTGAGGTTGTAGTCGTTGTCGGCAATCTCAGCCAGCGGCACAACGGCGCTGTATTTGTCCTCGGCCGTGCGTTGGCGGAAATTGGTGACAATTTTGTCGATATCTTCCGGGCGCAAAATGTTCTGGTTCTTCTGTTTATCAAAATGGGCGCTGGCATCAATAAAGAGCACATCCTCGGGATTTTCCCGGCATTTCTTGAAGACGAGGATGCTGGTGGGGATGCTGGTCCCGTAGAAGATATTGGCCGGCAGGCCGATGACGGCGTCGAGCCAGTTCTGTCCTTCAATCAGGTAACGGCGAATGACGCCTTCGGCGGCGCCGCGAAAGAGGACGCCATGGGGCAGGACCACGGCCATCGCGCCGTTGTCGTCCAGGTGGTAGAGCATATGCTGCACAAAGGCAAAGTCGGCCTTGGATTTGGGGGCCAGCTTGCCGTACTGGCTGAAGCGGTCGTCCTCCAAAAAGAGGGCGTTGGCGCTCCAATTGGCGGAAAAGGGGGGATTGGCCACCACGGCTTCAAATTTCATACCTTCATGCTGGGGTCGCTCCAGGGTATCCTCCTGCCGCAAATCAAAGTTGCGGTAGTGGACGCCGTGCAAAATCATATTCATGCGGGCCAGGTTGTAGGTGGTGCGGTTCATCTCCTGGCCGTAAAAGTCGCCGACATGGGTGACCTCCCGGGCCACCCGCAGGAGCAGGGAGCCTGAGCCACAGGTGGGGTCATAGACCGACTTGATACGGGTCTTGCCGGTGGTGACGATGCGGGCCAGGATGGTGGAAACCTGCTGGGGGGTGTAGAACTCGCCCGCTTTTTTGCCGGCGCCGCTGGCGAATTGGCCGATGAGATATTCGTAGGCGTCGCCCAGGACATCGCTTTCGGAATCATCCAAACGGAAATCGATGGCGTCGAGATGGACCAGAATTTTGGCGATGAGTCTGTTTTTATCATTTTCGGACCGGCCCAACTTGGTCGAGGTGAGGTCGAGGTCTTCAAATAGCTGGTCAAAATCATCTTCGCTGGCGGTGCCCATGGTGGAGTTTTCAATGTTGTTAAGCACCTGGGTCAGGTCGTCGAGGATGAATTCGGGCGGGGTTTTGGCGGCACGGGCGGCGAGACTGTGGAACAACTCGGCCGGGCGTAGGAAGTAGCCCAGCTCGGCGACGGATTCTTCCTTGATAGCGGCCAGGTAGGCCGCACCTTCTTCGCTCTCCGGGTCGATGTCGATGAAGTCGATCCCGTCTTCGCTGAGGATGTTGTTGGCGTAGCGGCTCTGCTTTTCGGAGAGGTATTTGTAGAAGATGAAGCCGAGGCAGTAGTCGCGGAATTCGTCGGCGTTCATTTTGCCGCGCAGCTGGTCGGCAACGTTCCATAGTTGGCGTTCAAGGGCCTTTTTTTGATCTTGGGTCATATAAGCTCCATAGGGTGAGCCGGCCGCAGGGATGGAATTGGTTATTTGAGTTGAGTTTTTGCGGCCGGTGGTGTCCTCGCCTTTTTAGATTGTAAAGGGAGCGCGGCCGGAGGGCAAGGTGAGTAAAGTCATGGGGTTGGAGGCGAAGCTCAAGGACCGGCCGGCAGAGGGCAAGATGGCCGGGCAGGAAGTTCTATCGCGGCCGGGGGGTGGGTTCCCGGCTATCTTGCCCCTACGGGTTACGGGTTCGGGTCGATCTCCTGGTCGATGACGTAGTCGACCGGAGTATAGAAACCGAGTTTTAGAAACCAAGTTTCTTTTGAAAAACTCG
>DASRZI010000300.1:0-2243 GCA_035686605.1 Candidatus Zixiibacteriota bacterium | reverse complement strand
GGAGCCGATCAGACCTTACTCACCCGCCCCGCTACCAGATCGGAATCTTTTATCACAGCTCCTTCTAAGCCACGCGTTCCCCTCGAAGAACAGATGTATGGCAGCAAGAAAGCAAAGGTGACGTTCTAATGCCTCTGAAGGTTGATGATGTAGTAAAACGTCTCGGTACTCTCAAGCAGACACGCAAGCCTTATGAACCTCTTTGGAAAGAAGTCACCGATTACGCACTCCCCAGGCTTAGCTTCTGGGATCTTGAGGCAACCCCAGGGAAGAAGCCAGTACAGAAACTATACGACGGAACAGCACTCACAGAACTGCAGCTCCTTGTCGATGGGACTCTCGGCAATCTTGTATCGGCACACTTGAGATGGCTCCGACTGACGATGGAAGACCGCCGGCAGAATGATCTTCCCTGGGTGGCGGATTGGCTCGAGGAGGTCGAGGAGGTTCTATACGCCGAGTTCGCCCGGTCCAATTTCTATGAATCTATGAGCGAGTTCTTCCTAGATGCGGCCTCTATCGGTACGGCTGTAATGCTGGTCGAGGACGATGTGAGTTCCAGGCGGATCCTGTTTTCCACCCGGCATATGAAAGAATGTTATCTCGCCGAGGGCAAGAACGGGATGGTGGACACCTTATATCGAGAGTTCATGTTGACCAATCGGCAGGCGATGCAGACCTGGGGGAAAAAACTATCGATCGCACGTAAAGAAAGAGTTGAGACAGATCCTTTCGGTAAAGCGAAGATCATTCACGCCTGTTTCCCCCGCGCCGAGCGTGAGCCTGGTAAGGTAGATTCATTAAACAAATCCTGGGCGTCTCTCTATATCGATTCTCAGTTTAACGAGAATAAATTCATCGATGAAGGCGGATACGACACGTTCCCCTATCTCGTCTGGAGGTGGAGGAAAAACAGTGATGAGATCTACGGGCGCTCGCCGGCGACCGATACTATCCAGGATATTCTCCGTCTCAACCAGGTCAGTAAGACAAATCTGGAAATCGCACAGTTGGGTGGAATGCCTCCGCTGAATGTTCCGGCGGCCATGAAAGGTATGGAGCGGATAGTTCCTCGAGGATACAACTACTACACCAAACCGGATGAAATGATTTTTCCCATAAACCTGGCACAGAACTATCCCCTGACCAAAGACCAGGAAGAGGAAATCAAGGACCAGATCCGCAATTCATTCCGCACCAAGATGTTCCTGCTTATGGATCAGCTGGAAGGTGGACCGTACACGGCGACGGAGATCCGAGAGCGGCAGGGCGAGAAAGCTACGGTCCAGGGTCCGATGATCGGCCGGCTGAACAGCGAATGCCTGATACCGCTGATCAAGAGGACTTTTCATATTTGCGATCGCAACGGTTTGATTCCCTTTCCCCCTCCCGATCTTCAGCAGGGAGGAAGGATTCATATTGAGTTTCAGGGACCGCTCGCGCTGCAGACCAAGAAATATCATCAGACCCAGGGCATCGACACGGGAATGGCGTTTATCGCCGGGATGAAAGATATGTTTCCCGAGAGCCTGGATAACGTCGATGCCGATGAGTTGATTCGGATAGGCATGGATTCGAAGAGCGTTCCCCAGAAGGTGATCCGGGAACGGCCACAGGTTACGGAGGTTCGGAGGATCCGCCTGGAAGAGATGGCCAGAAAAGAACAGGAAGCGGTTGCCATGGAACAACAGGAACTCCTCGCACAGAACGCACAAAAGCTCAACGAACCGGTGAAACCGGATTCCATGCTTGCGGGTATCGGCAAGGCCGCCACGGATCAGAAGAAGAGGTCGCGGGTCACACCGGGACCATAAATGCTGCCGTTGGCAGTAAACCAAATTGCTCTTTAAGAGCAGGAGGAAAAAAAGATGGGTGAAAGAGTATTGATGGCTGGAGCTCCTTCCGGCATGAAACTTCCCGATGGGATTCCGACGCTGATAGAGCGAGTCGGGCAACAGGGAGAGCGAAGTGTGAGTCAGCTCCATGGCAAGATGTATGAGCAGGCACTGCGGTTAAACCTGTTTCATGCAGCTAGTCAGGCAGATACCACAACCACGATCGCGCTGGCGACGGCCTACACAGGATTTTGTCTGTCAAATCCTGCGGGCAATACGAAGTTGCTGGTTCCGCGCCAGATCGGTATTGCTCTATGTCTCGCTCCGGCGGCCGAAGCGAATATGGCGATTGGCGGAGGATATGCGGCAGCGGGCGTTGCGACGCATACAACGGCGTTGGCCACATAC
>DASRZI010000299.1:0-5504 GCA_035686605.1 Candidatus Zixiibacteriota bacterium | reverse complement strand
GAAATCGATAAACCTCCAGAGACAAGATGAGAATCCCAATGTAAGGATCATTTGAAGCAACACGTTTATTCTCAATTTTCATTATCTAGAATTATTATGCTCTTAAGACACTTTTTTGCTCGCTTTTCCCGCCCCTTGGCTGTTCTTCTATTAATATCTGTCGCTGCCATTGCAGTCGTTGGCGATATCGACGCTCAGGGAGGAGACGAAGATTGGTCAGAGCCAATTAACCTTTCCAAGGCGGGATCGTCCAATTCACCTCAAATCGTGATAGCTTCCGATGGAACCAGCTACATTCTCTGGATAGACCAGTTTGTAGGCTATTTGTACACGAGTGGTAATGGATCCAGGTGGTCTGCACCGGAATCCATATACCTCCCCGTATTCGCTAATTCGGATCCTCCGGATACGCGTCCATTAGGCGCACCCCTACCGATGCCGGATCTGTATGCCGGCCCTAGCGGTAGGATCCATGCCCTTTGGCGAGACAACAGTGGAAGCCTGCTCTATAGTTCGATTGAGGATCTTGAGTCATCGGCTCGAGACACCTGGTCTCCCCCTCTAGAGCTTGCTGCCAACTCTCTGGATCATGATTTCTCTGTTGATCGTTCAGACAACATCCATGCTGTATATGTTCGCCATGTTGAGGACGATACTTTTCCAGCAGGGGTCTATTATCGCCGGTCTCGAGACGGCGGTGTAAGTTGGAATCCTCCAAGATTGTTATTCGAATCTCCCTACCTTCGATCTACTCCTACGGGAGAGGCTAACGTCGATATTGTAGTAACCGACGACGACAAAGTTGTTGTTTCATTCGACAACCGGCTCCAGGGTAGGGTGTACTCCATTCGTTCCACCAATGGAGGTACGTCATGGGGTCCGATAGTCGAAGTAGATAATCGAAGACCGGACGATATCATAGAATCTGTTGGACCGCAGTCGATTCAATCGGCCGTTTCTGGTGAGGCCCTCCACAGATATTGGCTGGCAGGTCATGGAAACGCTAGCTGTGCTATCTATGGGCAGATTCTTGCAAGTGGCAAGGAGACGTGGCCTGATCCTGAGAGATTGTTTGAGGATATTGAAGAGTGTCCATCGGGTTTTGCCCTACTCAATCATCCGGACGGCTACCTGATTCTCCTCATTGAAACGGATCGAGGTGTTTTCCTGTCAACCTTTGATGGAGTAAGGTGGAGCGATGCGGATCTCCAGGAATCCCTTACAACATTCATGGATCCTCAGACTATTAGACCTGTTGTGTTCGAATGCCTGCGATCAAGGGTGTTTGTAGATGACAGCGCAGAGAAACAGCACAGTTTGGTTATTGCGGGATGTGACACCAGTGACGGCGGTGATATTTGGGTTCGAGCGCGGCCGCTGCCAGAGATTATCCCGGCGGCTGACGAAGAGGAAATCGCCGTTTGGAATCCGGTTTCTTCAATCGTGACCACTTCATATCTCCCGAGAAACCTGATACTTCTGACTGATGCTGACGGCTTCTTGCACTCGTTCTGGAATACTGAGTTACCAGTTGGCGATGAACAACAAGGTATTTACTATAGTCGATGGGATGGATTGCGATGGTCCCAACCTTCCTTGGTTTTAGCCTCACCATCAGGCTCGGAGGCAAGTAGTCCTGATATCGCCATAGATGAACTAGGCAGACTCGCTGCCACATGGGGGAGCAACCAGCCTGGAAACCTCTACTTCAGCCAGGTGTCGACCAGCAGAGCCGCATTGCGCTCGGAATGGCTAACACCTTACCAACTGCCAGTCGTAAGTCCTTATGCTACAGAGCCGCAGTTTGCTGTAGACCGCTCCAATAATTACTACATCATCTACACGGTTCCCCTCAACGAGACCCGTGGCGTCTATATGGTTCGCTCAAATGATGGCGGCTCGAGTTGGTTAGCGCCTGTGTCTGTTTTCGACGCCATCGACGCTGGTTGGGAGGCAGTAGGCCAATCCCGTATCACGGTTGGGACCGACGGCACACTCCACGCCTTGTGGACGCAACGCTCCCTGCCACCGGATGACAAACCACTTAGTTTATCCTATTCACGCTCAAATGATGCTGGTTTGACCTGGTCGGAGCCTGTGGAGGTATCGTCATCGGCTATCGTGTCAAGCAAAGTTACCGCGATTGGAGATAGGGTAGTTCATATAGTCTGGTTGGATGATAACGGGACCATTTGGCACCAGAACTCTTCGGATACTGGGGATACCTGGACAAGACCAATTCGCGCAGCAAGCATCGGTAATGAAGGAACCTTCAATGTAGAAGTAGATGGAGCTGGTCAGTTCCATCTGCTGAGTATGGCAGATTCACCGAGCGGATTTGGAGGAGATGATTCTCAAGATTTACTCTTCTTGAGCCACTGGATCTGGAGTGATGATAGGTGGAATGAAGAAGAAAGCCTTGATGTCGAGGGTGTCAATACATTAGGGAGTCTAGCGGGAGCAATTGCCCCCGGGGGAGATTTGGCTCTCATTTTTTCGGGTGGGATATCTGACTTGGACGAATCTGATGTGCATTCTGAGATTTTCTTCTCTAGCAGGCAGCTGGAACTTCCCCAATTCGTGCCAACACCGCTGCCCCAGCTAACTCCGACACCGACACAGATGCCCGATGCAACTCCGACGGCGCAACCTTCGCCAACACCTCAGATTGATTTCTCTTCCAATGCCGATCAAGGTGGGCAGCTACCTCTTCCAGTCGATAGTGATAACCCACTGTCCAGCTCGCTGCTCGGAATAATACCTGCCGGACTTGTTGTCCTGGTAGTCTTCTTCGTCGGTGTTCGTATCCTTCGCCGGGAAAGGCATTAGACTGGATAGAACCTCATTGCGCATAGCATTGAATATTCAACATAGTTGGGAGCCTTGTAATCGCAACAGCACTAGATAGCGAATCATCAAAGCGCATTGTGCCAGCATGGTTTCCGTATGTAGATGTAGCCTGCGTCTCGGCGGCATGTCTGCTGTGGCTGGTGCGGCCCCAAATCGGTTGGTTGCCTTTAATCCTGGCAATGGCACCGTGGGTTGCTCGATGGTATCTGACTGGCAGGCCAGGATTCCATACGCCGTTCGACTGGCCCTTGTTGGCCTTTCTGGTCACGGCAATAGTGAGTCTATGGGCAGCGTTTGACCGGTCAAGTGCAGGAAGTAAATTCTGGCTGATAGTCGGCGCAATACTACTCTATTACGCCTTTGCTAACTGGGCTGCCGACAGAGGAAGCAAAGCCCTTAGTATCCAGGCCTGGATGCTGGCCGTAATCGGCCCTGTTCTTGCTGTCTATCTGATGCTGAGTCACGACTGGGATGCTTATCCGTCGAAGATCAGTGTCATAACCCAGATCGGCCAGTCGATACGCTCGACGGTACCAACTCTATCTTTGGAGAGATTTCACCCGAACGTTTTGGCGGGGGCTATGGCGTTGATGATCCCATTTTCCGCCGGTGTAACAGTCGTTTCATGGAATGAAGGGCGGCGTAGAGAGTTTGTCCTTGGTCTCGGTTTAGTTCTCTTCACAGCTGCTGGATTATTTATGTCGGGTTCAAGGGGAACCTGGGTTGCGATCGCTGGGGCCTTCATCATCGTGATTTGGTGGCTGGTCACTCGGCTATTAGTGGTCGGGCGCCGCCGTCGTCGTTCATGGTTCGTAGGTACGATTACGTTTGTGTTGTTGTCGGTGGCTGTCATTGTGATAGTTGCGCCAAACTTGGCCGACAAGGTCTTCTCCGGCCTGCCCTCGCTTGAATCTGGTTTGACAAGGGCGGATCTGTATCGAAATAGCCTGATTCTCATCAACGATTATCCCTTTATTGGAGCAGGGCTCGACAATTTTATGATGCTCTATTCATCATATGCTCTGCTTCTCCATGTTGGATTTTCGACCCACGGGCACAATCTCTTACTCGATCTGACTATTCAGCAGGGAATAATTGCGGTATTTATTTTTCTCTGGATGTTGCTGCTCATGGGAGAAGCGGTTTGGCGAGTTATGCGGGTCAAACGAAGACGAAAACGAGGAAGCTCTGGGCCTGAAAGTCAAGCTCGCCAGCAAAACAGTAGGCAAGGAGTTCTGCTTGGAGCGGCTTCTCTGTCGATATTCATCCTTGTTGTTCATGGACTGGTCGATGATGCTGTTTATGGAACGAGGATGGTGGTTCTTATGTTCGTGCCGTTCGCGTTTGCCGTGCCTGTGCTGATAAAAGCAAGAACACCTACTTCCAAGGAACAAGTGAGGGCGGTTCTAATAGGAGTGGGGATTCTAGCACTGATTCTCATCTTCACTTGGCGACCCGTTCTGTCCTTGGTAAATTCCAACCTGGCGGCCGTGCAGCAAGGCAAGGCTGAGCTTGGTGTTTATAAGTGGCCGGATTGGCCTGTTCAAGATGCCGTCAGGCGAGAGGTAGATCTCGTACCAGCGGTAAATTCATATGAGAGAGCTCTTTCGTTGAATCCAGGCAATGCGAGCGCTAACCGGCGTCTAGGACAGATTGAGCTGTCGACGGGCGAGTACGAGGATGCGCTCAGACACCTGAAGGTCGCCTATGCACAGGCGCCGTGGGACAATGCCACAAGGATAATGCTCGGCGAAGCCTATCTGGCAAATGGACGAGTTGATGATGGCGCTGCATTCTGGTCGCTGGCGAACAATGATCAGGGACAGCTAGATTTGAGGACCGCCTGGTATAAAAATGGTGAATATGCCGAGCTATTCGATCATGTAAAATCAACTGTCGAACTGCAGCGGTAATAGACGGATATTCAAAGGAAAAGGAATTGACTGAAACGATACTTGTTACGGGAGGAGCGGGTTTTATCGGCTCCCATTTGGTAGATTCGCTCGTCGAGCGGGGACATGAAGTCCGCGTTTTCGATAACCTGGAGCCACAGGTTCATGGGGAGCTGCGAGAAAGCGGAAGCTGGCCTGAATACAGTAATCCAGCAGCCGAGTATGTGCTGGGAGATGTTCGAGATCGCGACGCGTTAGAAGCAGCCATGTCTGGGATGGATGTGGTGTTTCACGAGGCAGCCATGGTCGGTGTTGGACAGTCTATGTACCAGATAGAGCGGTATGTCGACGTGAACGCCCGGGGTACGGCTGTGCTGTTGGACATTGTGGCTAATGAGAGTTCCATACGTGATCGGCTGCGGAGATTGGTGGTTGCCTCGTCGATGTCAATATATGGCGAGGGCAGCTTCGAATGCGAAGAACACGGTATCGTGTTTCCGAAGCTTCGGACCGAAGAGCAGCTTGCCAGGCACGACTGGGAGCTGCATTGTACTCGATGTGACCGGCATGTTAAGCCTCTGCCAACGGATGAAGACAAGCCTCTGATCCCAACCTCTACCTATGCGATCAGCAAGAAGGATCAGGAAGAGATGTGCCTGGTGGTCGGCCGGGCCTATAACATCCCGACCGTCGCTCTTCGCTATTTCAATACCTACGGTCCCCGCCAGGCTTTGTCCAATCCTTATACAGGTGTGGCGGCGA
>DASRZI010000298.1:0-25077 GCA_035686605.1 Candidatus Zixiibacteriota bacterium | reverse complement strand
TCGCCGGTGTCAACCGGGTGACCTCCAGGATCTACGCCAATGCCGTTGGGGCCGTTATTGGGATGGCTGAAACCGTCCTGCCAGAGATGGTGGATAAGCCACTTATCGCGGCTTCGATGTTTGGAAACACGACGAAACTGGTGGACAGATGCCGCGAATTGCTCGAAGAAAAAGGGTATGAAGTATTGGTTTTCCACGCCACAGGCACCGGCGGACAGACTATGGAAAACCTGATTTACGAAGGCTATTTTGACGGTTCGCTTGACGTCACAACGACAGAGTGGGCTGATGAATTGGCCGGTGGAGTTCTTTCGGCTGGCTCCGAAAGATTGGACGCGGCCAGCACGATGGGAATTCCTCAAGTGCTTGCGCCCGGTTGTCTCGATATGGTGAATTTTTGGGCCCGCGATACCGTGCCCGCCAAACATGATGGCCGTCTATTTTATGAATGGTCGCCTAATGTCACCCTGATGCGCACGACACCTGAGGAAAATGCAGCACTGGGAAAGATCCTTGCCGAAAAGGCTAACCGGACATCAGCTCCGGCAGCCTTTTTCCTGCCTTTGCAAGGAGTGTCCATGCTTGATTCCCCGGGCGGTGAATTTTGGTGGCCCGAAGCAAATGCTGCTCTGTTTGAGGCCATAAAACAGCACATAAAGCCGGAGATCCAAGTTTTTGAATTGGATTCCAACATCAACGACGATGCTTTCGCGGACGCAGTTACAGGAAAACTGTTGGAATTCTTGAGCTAAGCACGGGAAGCCGGGCAGCGATTACCGGAGCAACCAGAGGCGAAATAAACGATCAAACACGGTAAGAGAGGAATAACGGATGCCATTCATACGTCGGGAAGATGCACTCAATCGCTTAAATCAGACTGTGGCCCAAGGCCGGCCCATCATCGGGGCTGGCGCGGGTGCAGGTATCTCGGCGAAATTCGCCGAACAAGGTGGCGTTGACCTGATCATTATCTACAACTCTGGACGATATCGAATGGCCGGTCGAGGCAGCCTGGCTGGCTTGCTTCCTTACGGCGATGCCAACGCAATAGTCGTCGAGATGGCCGGCGAGGTATTACCGGTAGTCAAGGATACCATGGTGCTTGCTGGTGTATGCGGGACCGATCCCTTCCGCTTGATGCCGGTTTTCTTGCGCCAGCTGAAGGATATGGGTTTCGATGGAGTTCAAAATTTCCCCACGGTCGGGCTCTTCGACGGCTTGATGCGCTCGAACCTTGAAGAAACTGGAATGAGCTACGCTCTCGAGGTGGATATGGTTCGCCAGGCCCGCGAACTCGATCTATTGACCTGCCCTTACGTGTTCACGCCAGAGGAAGCCAGGCAGATGGCTGGAGCTGGTGCGGATGTGCTTGTACCCCATATGGGCTTGACGACGAAGGGCTCAATCGGGGCTGAAACAGCCCTTGATTTGGATGAGTCCGCGAAACGAGTTCAGGCGATGCATGATGCAGCCAAGGAAGTCAATCCAGACATCCTGGTCCTTTGCCATGGCGGTCCCATCGCCGAACCGCAAGATGCCCAGTACATCTTTGACCACACTGAAGGCATTTGCGGATTTTTCGGCGCTTCCAGCATTGAACGACTGGCAACTGAACCGGCGATCGAAAACCAGGCTAGGAAGTTTAAACGTCTTTCACTATGAGTTTGATGGCAGTTTGTATATCGTAAATTGTTCACAACTTACGAATTGGACTGCAAAGATAGAAACATTTAATTGTAGGTGTGTTTTCCAAGGAGGACGCAATGTCAAGATCAGTAACATTATTTACAGGCCAGTGGGCCGATTTACCGTTCGAAGAAATGGCTCAAAAGGCGAGCGCTTTCGGCTATGATGGCCTGGAGATCGCTTGCTGGGGTGATCATTTTGAAGTGGATAAGGCCCTCGAAGACGATGGTTATGTTCAAAGTCGATGGGACATTCTAAATAAGTACAACCTTCAGTGCTTCGCCATTAGTACTCACCTGGTAAGTCAATGCGTGGGAGATTATCCAATAGACAAGAGACATAAGAGCATTATCTCTTCTCGTATTTGGGGAGATGGCGATCCAGAAGGTGTCCGGCAGCGGGCTGCTGAGGATGTAAAGAACACGGCCCGTGCCGCTGCCAAGTTTGGAGTCAAGGTTGTCAACGGTTTCACCGGATCCAAGATTTGGCACACGCTGGCTGGCTTTCCGCCAGTCCCGCCTGAGATGATCGAAGATGGCTATCAAGATTTCGCCGATAGATGGAATCCCATCATGGATGTATTCGATGAAGTTGGCGTCAAATTTGGGTTGGAAGTTCATCCATCAGAGATCGCCTACGATTTCTGGACGACCAAGATGACTATGGAAGCAATCGGACACAGGGAAGCGTTTGGCATCAACTACGATCCCAGCCACCTCTATTGGCAAATGGTGGATCCAGTAGCTTTCGTCTACGAATTCGCCGACCGTATCTATCACATGCATGTGAAGGAATCAATCCGGAATCTGAATGGGCAGAACGGCATTCTGTCTTCGCATTTTGGATTTGGTGATCGCAGGCGAGGATGGGATTTCGTTTCTCCGGGTCGCGGTGGTGTGCCCTTTGAACGAATTTTCCGGGCTCTCAATGACGTTGGCTACCAAGGACCGTTCTCGGTTGAGTGGGAAGACAATGGTATGAATCGCGAGCAAGGCGCTCCAGAGGCACTAAAACTCGTTCGAAAGCTGGATTTGACCCCGTCGGACGTGCTATTTGATGATGCATTCCAATCAAAGGACTAGGGAGAGTTAATAATGAGTAAGGAAACTGGTTTTACGACCATGGCCGCCTCCACCTCAGAAGGTGAGGCTCCTGAAGTCGGCGTAGGTATGCTTGGCTATGCCTTCATGGGCAAGGCTCATTCCAACGCATTCAAGACTATTCCCTATATGATGTACCCTCCTCCAGCGATTCCGAAGATGGTATCGGTTAGCGGCCGCAACGAGGCGGCTGTTGCCGAGGCCGCCAAGAGGTTCGGCTACCAGAAGTATTTCTCCGATTGGCGAGCCCAGGTGGAAGATCCTGACATCCAACTGTTCGACAATGGTGGACCTAACAACACACATGCCGAACCCTGTATCGTCGCCGCTCAGAATGGAAAACACATCCTGTGCGAAAAACCGTTGGCCCGTTCAGCTGAAGAATCAAAGCAGATGCTTGATGCGGTGGAAAAAGCCGGTGTCAAGCATATGGTCGGTTTCAACTACCGGTTCGTTCCCGCGGTTCGCCAAATCCGGCAGCTTATCGACAGTGGAATGCTTGGGCAGATATACCATTGGCGGGCGGTCTATCTTCAGGAATGGATAATGCCGCACTACGGCACGCCGAAGATTTGGCGCCTGGACAAATCGGTATGTGGCAGCGGCGCCCTTGGTGATCTGGGCGCTCATATTGTCGATTTGGCCCATTACCTGGTCGGCGATATGAAGAGCGTCAGTGCTCTGACCAAGACCTTTATCACAGAGCGCGAACTTGAAAGTGGCGATGGCACAGGAATTGTCGACGTAGATGATGCTTTTGCCGCCGCTGTAGAATTCGAAAACGGAGCAATCGGCACCTTGGAATCCACCCGGTTCGCCGGCGGGCGCAAGAACTACAACTGCTTCGAGATAAACGCGGAAAAGGGCAGCGTTCGTTTTAACTTAGAACGCATGAACGAACTCGAGGTATTCTGGGTCGGCGAAGATCCGAAGGCAACCCAGGGATTTCACAAAGTCCTGGTTACTGAGGATTACCATCCCTGGTGGGAGAACTGGTGGCCTCATGGCCATATCATCGGCTGGGAACACACCTTCGTGCATGAGATTACGCACCTGCTCGATTGTATTGTCAATGACAACGAGGTTGGTCCACATGGCGCTACGTTCTTGGATGGCTACAAAACGGCGGTAGTTTGTGATGCCATACTTGATTCGGCAGACACACGACGACAGGTCGATATCAAATATTAGATGACAAAGGAATAGTGTGAAGCCGGGATAACCGGTCACGGTTATCCCGGCTAACACTCTACGACAGAGGATTTATCTATGGAGAATAGGGAAGATACCAATACTGGCCCACCGAGGGGGCTGCCAATTGCTGCAGTGATAACGTTTATCTTAGGCCTTATCGCTATGCCGCTGATCGATGCCACTGCTACGGAAGAACAGCTTGCGCAGAACGTCCTCCTCTCTGCGATACCGTTCATACTGATCTTTGCTTCGATTATCCTTTTGTTCATGACGTTTATCTGGTGGGTAGGTAGCAGGCTTAATGACAATATCTCGGAAAAATCCTACCGGCCTATAGAGATAGTCCTTATCGGCGGCATTCTGCTGGGCGTGTTTTTTATATTCCAACCGTGGGTATTCCAGCTGTTTCGTGTAGGTTTTTTCCTTCTGTTGGCCTCGACGCTCGGCTTCATCGTCTGGAGCCATGTCCGCCCCAAACCAAAAGAAATGAAATTGTCCTCGTCCGCGCGGAGTGGCGCCGGTAAAGGTACGGGAGCGTAAGATGGCGGAGATTTATGAACCAAAACCAGAGGACAGGTTCACTTTCGGTCTGTGGACAGTAGGTAATATTGGCCGAGACCCATTTGGAGAACCAGTACGGTCACCGATGACGCCGGTCGAATTGGTTTACCTCTTGAGCGATGTCGGTGCGTACGGTGTGAATTTTCACGACAACGACCTGGTGCCTATTGACGCTTCCACATCTGAGAGGGACCAGATGGTACGCGATTTCAAGAAAGCGCTGGCGGATACCGGCCTTGTAGTACCTATGGCGACGACCAATCTATTTAGCGATCCAGTTTTCAAAGACGGCGCATTTACCGCCAATGATCCCAAGGTGCGGGCATTCGCCCTCCAGAAAACGATGAAAGCCATCGATTTGGGTGTCGAGCTAGGCGCGAATATCTATGTCTTTTGGGGAGGTCGTGAAGGTACAGAGACCGATGCATCCAAGGACCCTCTGGAAGCGGGTAAACGAACCAGGGAAGCCATGAACTTCCTCTGCGAGTATGTGATCGATAACAATTACGATTTGAGGTTCGCCCTTGAGGCCAAGCCAAACGAACCACGGGGCGATCTTTACCTGCCAACGACCGGAGCGATGTTGGGATTTATCAATACCTTGGATCACCCAGATATGGTAGGCGTCAATCCGGAAGTAGCCCATGAGCATATGGCTGGGCTCAATTTCGTGCATGCGGTCGCCCAAGCCTGGGATGCCAGAAAACTTTTTCACATAGACCTAAACGACCAGGCTTTTGGTCGATATGATCAAGATTTCCGCTTTGGAGCGGTAAATATTAAGAGTGCCTTCTTCCTTGTGAAGTTCCTTGAGGATGTCGGATACGCTGGAAGCCGGCATTTTGATGCCCACGCTTATCGAACGGAGGATTTCGAAGGCGTCAAATCCTTCGCCCGAGGTTGCATGCGAACCTATCTACTACTGAAGGAAAAAGCTACTCGTTGGAATAGTGACCCGGAAATCCAGTCCTTGCTTCAAGAGATAAATGCGGACGATGGGTCGATGAGGGAGTATCAGGGGAGCTATACAACCCAGCGGGCCAATGCCCTTAAGGATCAAGAATTCGACCGCGCATCCATAGGGAGAAGAGGGCTGACCTATGAGAAGCTTGATCAGCTAACGATTGAGATTCTACTGGGAACACGGTAAGGAACATGCTGCTCCTGGGAATTGATATCTCCACGACGGGAGCAAAAGCGCTGCTCATCGATGAGCATGGGCAAGTGAAGGGCAGCGTGACAACCCCTTTGGAATTGTCAACGCCGCGTCCCCTGTGGTCAGAGCAGAATCCCGCCGATTGGTGGGAGGGGGCTAAAAAGAGCATTGGTCACGTTCTAAAGATCTCGGGAGTTCATCCTTCGGAGATCGCCGCAGTTGGCCTCACGGGTCAAATGCATGGGCTTGTCTTGATGGATGCCGAAGGCGCTGTTCTTCGCCCGGCGATGCTTTGGAACGATCAACGAACGGGCGATCAGTGTGACGAGATACGCAAGAGGCTGGGCAAGAGCCGGCTAATACAAATCACTGGCAACGATGCCCTCACAGGGTTTACTGCGCCAAAGATCCTCTGGGTCCAGCAAGAGGAACCACAGATATGGGCGGATGCTCGCCATATCTTGCTTCCGAAAGACTTTATTCGCTACAAAATGACTGGCGAGATGGCCATGGATCGCGCTGGCGGTTCGGGGACCTTGTTGTTCAATCTGAAAAGTCGTACCTGGTCTGAAGAGGTGCTCGCGGCTCTCGATATTCCGGAGAAGATGGTGCCTCAGACCTATGAGGGACCTGAAATTACGGGCCGGATCACCAAAGAAGCCGCGCAGGTCACAGGACTGATGGAAGGTACTCCTGTGGTCGGCGGCGGAGGAGATCAAGCCGCACAAGCCGTTGGAGTAGGGGCAGTCCATCCAGGGATAATCGCCTTAACTTTGGGAACCTCCGGGGTTGTGTTCGCAACGACGAAACAACCCTTGGTCGAGCCTGAAGGCAGGTTGCATGCTTTCTGCCACGCTGTGCCTGACCACTGGCACCTCATGGGAGTTATGCTGAGCGCCGCGGGAAGCTTGCAGTGGTACAGAGATACTCTCGCCACTGATTTGAGCTTTGACGATTTGCTACAAGAAACCGACGGCATTTCGCCAGGCAGTGAGGGGCTTCTGTTTTTACCATACCTTACCGGCGAACGAACACCGTATCCAGATCCACTTGCCCGAGGGGCCTGGATTGGCCTCACTGTCCGGCATAGTCGGGCCCATCTAACTCGCTCCGTGCTTGAAGGTGTGGCTTTCGGGATAAGGGACAGCTTTCAATTAATACACGATTCCGGACTCGGACAGATCGAGCAAGTTCGCATCTCCGGCGGAGGAGCGAAGAGCCCACTGTGGCGGCAGATTATGGCGGATGTCTTAGGCGTCACGCTGGCGACGGTCAACACAACCGAAGGGGCGGCTTTCGGAGCCGCCATTCTGGCTGGGGTAGGTTCAGGAATGTTCAACTCCGTCCAGGATGCCTGCGAGAGGATGATCGAAATTACTGGAACTACAGATCCGGATACCTCAAAGTTCCATAGATATGATGAGTTTTATGCTCGGTATCGCGCCTTATACCCAATATTAGCTCCAGAATTTGAGGCGATTTCTAAAGCAGCAAACTGATGTTTCATGAGTTAGTCTGTAGTTTCCAGTTCGTAGCACCATTAAACGGACTCATCATGTTTTCCATATTTCGAGCGGATATGCGGACATATGCGCGAACAAAGGAATCATCATGATTAAGCGAAGTGAGGTAAGAGAAGCGCAAGGTCGCGCGGCTGAAATGTTGGATAGGGTCGGCATTCGCTTATCAACTGAAGAACGCGACCAGATTGAAATTGCCGAGTTTGGACTAGGAGAACTGGAGCGAACTGGCCTTGAGTTAGTCGTTTACGTCAACACGGATCGCTACTGCGCCAAGGAGTTAGTCCTGTTCCCAGGGCAAACTTGCCCAGAACACAAGCATCCGCCCGTCTTCGGTGAACCCGGGAAAATGGAGACATTCCGATGTCGATGGGGCCGCGTTTGGTTATATATTGACGGGGAACCTGCTCCAGAAATCCAGGGCAAGGTCCCAGAAGGCAGCGAGGAATACTACACCGTGTTTCGCGAAATTGAACTCAATCCGGGTGATCAATACACGATCTCGCCAAATACATTTCATTGGTTCCAGGCAGCAGAAACAGGCGCTATCGTATCAGAGTTCTCCAGCACCAGTCGTGACGAATTCGATGTGTTTACTGATTCCAGGATCAAGCGAATACCGCAGATCGTCGAGGATGAATAGGCAAGTCGCCTCATTGAACCATTCGGAGCATTGTCGGCTTAGAACGCTTTCTTAACGAGGAAAAATGCATCTCTACGGTCGCGAATGGACCAGGCGTGAGATAGAAGCTCGCGTAGGGAGAATTGAACAGATAGGTGGGGTCCGGCGACTGCAATGGGCAGAGGGCCTTGAAGAGGGCGTCATTCACTACCAGGTTCGTACCGGTGGGGGATTAAGCTATTACGTCGCACCATCTCGCGGATTGGATATTTCTCTTGCCGAATTTGGTGGTGTTCCCCTTAGCTGGCAATCGCCAAACGGCGACGTTCATCCAGCTTATTATGATTCCCACGCTGCCGAATGGCTTCGAACTGCTGTCGGGGGATTGCTGATGACCTGCGGTCTTGATTTCGCCGGCGCACCCGAGACAGATGAAGGCCAGGCATTTGGCCTACACGGGCGTGCCCACCACATTTCCGCCCGGCATGTCGCATCCTCAGGTGCATGGGATGGGGATGAGTATGAAATTAGGATCAGCGGCGAACTAGAGCAAACGGTCATATTTGGTGAAAATATGCGCCTGCATCGTTCCATTACCAGTCGACTGGGCACTAACAAAATCAACATTGAGGATACAGTTGAAAACGCCGGCTTTACTCCATCTCCGCTCATGATTTTATATCATTTCAACTTCGGGTTCCCTTTGTTAAGTGAGAAAACTGAGATCTCCTTTCCTTCTCGATCTGTTCGACCACGAGATAAGGGCACACCACTCTCTGGGTATGACCAGTGGGATGGGCCACAAGCTGGGTACCAGGAACGAGTTTACTACCATTCAGATTTTGCAGACGAGAATGTCTCGGCCCATGTCTTCAATCCCAGCTTTCCTCTTCCAAACGGAGGAACGACGGGACTCACAGTCACCTTGGGTTGGTCCACAAAACAATTGCCCAGACTGGTTGAGTGGAAGATGCCAGGAGCCGGAACTCATGTCCTGGGAATTGAGCCGGCGAACTGCTACGTTGAAGGAAGAAGCAAGGAAAGGAGAGAAGGTACTCTAGAAACCCTCGAGCCCGGAGAATCTCGAACCTTCCAGTTGTCCTTGGAGGTCAAGTCGGAATAATGACTTGGCGTACATTTCATCTGACACCATCACCATGACGCGACAACAAGCACATCGAATCATAAACGCCGTGGCACCAATACGCATTTGCGACAATGGGGGTTGGACTGACACATGGTTTGCCGAGTACGGCAAGATCTTCAACATTGGCGTCTATCCGTACGCCGAAGTGCAAATCGAGGTATTTCCCGTAGGTACTCTTCCAAACCGGATTGTTATCCACGCCGAGAATTATGGCGAGCGCTATACACTGAATCGCGAGCAAGGTGGTTGGGACAGACATCCCTTGTTGGAAGCTGCCATTGAGCTGATGGGTGTCCCCAAGGACCTCTCTTTTCAGATAACGATCTTCTCTGAGGCGCCCAGCGGGGCATCGACAGGCACATCGGCGGCGGTCACCGTCGCCCTCATTGGAGCGCTGGATCGACTGACCCCAGGTCGACTTTCTCCCCACGAGGTTGCCTACAAAGCTCAATCTGTTGAGGTCGATTTACTGGGACAGCAGTGCGGCATTCAGGACCAACTATGTTCCGCCTACGGCGGGATCAACTTCATTGATATGTTTCAATACCCGCTTTCAACGGTGTCTCAAATCCAGGTTCCAAATGATATTTGGTGGGAGTTGGAGCGACGGCTAACATTGATCTATCTGGGCAAATCTCACAGCTCTTCGAATGTTCACGAGATGGTCATCAAGCAGCTAGAGGACGCAGGACCCGATAATCCCCAGCTGGCCGTACTACGTACCACCGCGGAGCCTTCACGAGATGCCTTGTACGAGGGTGATTTCGGCGCTCTCGGCCGGGCAATGATAGCCAATACCAATGCCCAGCGACATCTCCACCAGGAGTTGATCAGCGACGATGCGGCGAGGGTTATCGAAATCGCAGACGAACATGGCGCTCTAGGCTGGAAAGTGAACGGGGCAGGCGGCGAGGGTGGCTCCGTAACTCTATTAGGAAGCTCCTTCTCTTCGGTAAAGCGGTCGATGATTCGGGAAATCGAATCGGACAACCCATTGTTTCAGAGTATACCCATCTACCTCAGCCGACATGGTCTTCGCACTTGGGAGACAGTAGCAGAGGTATAACGGAAGTGCATTATGAACAAATATAACTATCGTTTCTCTTTTGGCCCTTGGAATATTCATGAAGGCGCCGATCCTTTTGGCCCACCTGTCCGGCCGACCATATCTTTCAACGCAAAACTTGCAGTCTACAAGGAGCTTGGATTCGATGCAGTCCAGTTCCATGACGACGATGCCGTCCCGGAATTGGACCAACTTTCCGCAGTGGAGATTAGATCCAAGGCGAGGGAAATGCGAAACCTGTTGGAAAACAATGGGCTGACCGCCGAGTTCGTCGCCCCCCGACTATGGGAAGATCCCCAAACTGTAGATGGAGCTTTTACGTCCAACGATGCACGGGTCCGGACCTATGCCATCGAACGGGCCAAGAAGACGGTCGACATTGGTAACGAGCTGGGCACTGACTTGATGGTCCTCTGGCTCGCTCGGGAAGGTTCCTATTTGAGAGAATCCAAGAACGCTGTCAAGGCAACACACCAGCTGCTTGAGGCTATCAACGAGCTCCTCGACTACGACCAAAGTTTACGAATAGCAATAGAGCCCAAACCGAATGAACCCATGGATTTGGCCTATATCCCGACCATGGGTCACGGGCTGGCTCTTAGCATGCAGAGCAGCGATCCAGGGCGGGTAGGGGTGCTGATGGAATCAGCCCATGCCATTCTTGCAGGCCTTGACCCTTCGGATGAAATCAGTT
The DNA here is from genome assembly GCA_035686605.1 of Candidatus Zixiibacteriota bacterium. Classification (GTDB taxonomy): domain Bacteria; phylum Chloroflexota; class Anaerolineae; order Promineifilales; family Promineifilaceae; genus UBA11865. The sequence goes on along the minus strand of DASRZI010000298.1, from coordinate 14,331 downwards.
TCGCTTTGAGCTTTGACAAGCTGTGGAGCGTTCACCTCAACGACCAGAACGGTCCTAAATTCGATCAAGACCGCTCCTTCGGGTCAGTCGATCTCCGGCGGGCCTTTAATCAGGTCAGGGTACTGGACGAAAATCGCTACTGGGAGACCGGTATGGTTGGCCTGGACGTGAAGGCAATACGCACCCAGCCAGCAGCACTGGCAACAAAGCATCTCAGAAACAGCATGGACATATTCCTCCGGCTTGTTGAAGTGAGCCGGTCTCTGGATCGGGCCAAAATTGATTCGTTGGTTTCTTCAAGGGACTACGAAGAATTGGACTGGCTGATCGTCAGCAAATTAATGGGTGTTTGACGTGGAAGCTTGCGGCAAATTCTCATGGATGAACGAACCAAGATGGTGAAAAGGCAATGACACGACTTGTAGACCTATCAGTGCCCATCGGGGAAGATACGCTGAGTCCTCCCTCGGTAGGATTGCAGCTTTCGTTGACAAGCTATCACAGGGGACCAGGATTCTGGCAGGCTAGCAAGATCGAGATGCTTCTTCACACCGGTTCCCATGTCGATTTTTCCAAACACGTGCAAGAGGATGGCGAGACTGCGGTCGATGTTAGCCTCGATCGAGTATGTGGAAAGGCATTGATCGTTGATTTGAGTTTTGCAGAAGCGAACCATGAGATATCTGTCGCCGATCTGGAGAAGCATTGTCCACCTCTTGAGCCGGGAGACATCGTTCTAGTAAGAACAGATTGGACCGAGAAGCATTGGGGAAGTTTTCCAACCTATTACCTGGAGTCGCCCTATTGTGCGCCTGAAGCCGCCCAATGGCTTATCGATCGTGGAGCAAGGGCCATTGGATTTGATTGTTTTAGCGAGTATTGTGCTCGCTTGCCTGATTTCACTTCGGAGGACTTCATCATTCACAAGATCATCCTGGAAAACGGTTCGATCTTGATGCAGCAGATGACTAATTTATCTCAGCTGCCGACAAGCGGCCGGTTCGAATTCTTCGCTCCCTTCATCAAGATACGGGAAGCGGAAGGATCTCCAGTTCGATTTTTTGCTCTATTGGATTAACTGCCAGTGATCGCTATTCGAAAGGTAATTCCATAGCCGGTCACCAGAAGGAGGGACGAATGTGACAGTAAGCGAATATTTTTTACCGGAGTCATTGGACGAAGCGCTTAGTCTGGTAGACAAGCATCGCTCTGAGCTCCTTGTCATGGGAGGTGGAACAGTAGTGATGCCGTTGATAAACGGTGGAATTTCACTGCCCAAACGAGTACTAGGTCTGCGGCATGCGGGTTTGGACTACGTTAACCAATCCAATGGTTACGTGACCATTGGCGCGGCCGTACCGCTTACCCAGATGCTAGAACTGGATGCTATCCCAATGCTGCAGGAGGCGGCTCGAAATACAGCCGCCTGGTCCATTCGCAACCTTGGAACAGTCGGTGGAAACCTTTTCGTTCCACCACCTGCCGGCGATTTTGCCGTCGCACTTCTAGCCCTTGATGCCTGGCTCAAATTAGCCAGCAAGAGTGGCGAACGCATTGTTGCTCTATCGGAGTTCTATACGGGATTCCTGTCCAACATCTTGAAGGACGATGAGTTGGTTGTCGAAATACAGGTTCCGCTTCCTGAGGGAGAAACGGTATACATTAAATATGGACGGAAACGGTCGAACACCCCTTCAATCGTGACCGTCGCAATCCAGATCAGCCGCGATGGCAGACAGGTTGAACGAGCGCGAATCGCCCTCAATGGCGTTGGACCCCATCCGAAGAGAGCCGTCAAAGCAGAATCGGTGTTGACCGGATCTATCCTGGATTCAACGACCATTCAGAAGGCTGCTGACCAAGCGATGGAAGAGTGCGAACCCTTTAGCGACGCCATTTCTAGTGAATGGTACAGACGAAGAATGGTGGGCGTGTATGTAAAACGTGCGCTAAGCAAGCTAATCGGAGAGGAGGAATAATCATGGCTGCGAAAATCATCACACTTATCATAAACGGCCGTGAGATTGAGGTGATGGTCAAACCTTTGACCACGCTCCAATATCTCCTCAGGGAAGAGCTCGGCTACATGGCCGCGAAAAGCGGCTGCAAGCAAGGCGGCTGTGGGAGCTGCACCGTATTGCTCGATGGCGTCCCCGTTCCATCCTGCCTGCTGCCAGCTGAAGACGTAGCCGGTAGAGAGATAACGACTCTTGAGGGAATACGAGCCGATCAGGAGCTGCATCCCATTCAGCAGGCATTCCTGGACAAGAACGGAACCCAATGTGGCTTCTGCACCCCAGGAATGATCTTGGTTTCAAAAGCCCTATTGGACCAAAATCCCCAGCCTACAGACCAGGAAATATCGGAAGCACTGGCGGGAAATTATTGCCGGTGCACCGGATATGAACCGATTATCGAAGCGGTTCAATCCGTCGCCGCCCAGATGAATGGGCACAAAGGAGGATGAACCGATGACCGAACAGAAGCTGAACGTAGTAGGTCAGTCCATCCCCCGGCGCGATGGAATGGGCCATGTGAAAGGCGAGACCATCTATATCGATGATATCAAGTTCAGAGATATGCTTTATCTCAAAATGGTCAGGAGCCCGGTCCCTCATGCCCGGATACGAAACATCGATTTCTCTGAAGCAGAAAAGGTGCCCGGCTTTGTCAAGGCGCTGACTCATAAGGATGTTCCAAAGAACATCTACACTATCTTGTGCCTTATTGGAGTCGGTCCTGATGAAGAACCCGTTCTAGCCGAGGACAAGGTCTTATATGTTGGCGAACAAATAGCCGCCATCATCGCTGACAGCGAAGAAGCGGCCATGGAGGCAGCAGGCAAGGTAAAATTGGATCTCGAGGAACTACCGGCTGTCTTTGACGTCGAGGAGTCTCTTAAACCAGACGCCCCAATCCTGAAACATTGGGGTACGAACTACTTCGTCTACGAAGGGCATCATTGCCGGCGAATACGATTTGGCGACGTCGATAAGGCCTTTGAAGAAGCGGATTTCATCATTGAAGAACGCTTCCAGACCAGCCCTATCGAACATGCACCGAGTGAAACGACCGGATGCATAGTCAAACCTGAGCCAGATGGCAGGTATACCGTCTATACAAACACACAGGCTCTGTTCTTCAGCCTGGATAACTCCGCCCTGATCCTGAACCTTCCATTCAACAAGCTGCACTTTGTAGGAGGAACGGTAGGTGGCGGCTTTGGCGGAAAAGTAGATGTAATCGTCGAGCCGATCGCCATCCTTGCAGCCATGAAGACTGGAAGACCAATTCGATATGTCTTCTCCCGCGATGAAGAGATGCGGGTTTCGTCGACGCGAGGCGCATGGCGTATGTACTATAAGGATGGGGTCATGAAAGATGGCCGGATCATCGCCCGGAAGGTTACTTCTTACGCCGATGCCGGAGCGTACAATCGACATACTCCCTATGCCGTCACCAAGCACGCGGCGAATGCCGCTGGGCCGTACGCGATACCAAACGTCTGGATCGACGCCCATTGCGTCTATACCAATCGCCAACCAGGAAGCGCCATGCGAGGCTTTGCGGTCACACCCGCATCCTTTGCCTTGGAAGTTCAGATGGACAAGATCGCCGAGACGATTGGCATGGATCCATGGGAGATTCGTTTTAAGAATGCCTACCGCAACGGGGATATGAAATCTCATCGCAAAGAGGTTGAAGACGCATCCTTGATCGAAGTGATGCAAGCAGCCGCAGAACTGGTCGGACACGAACTCCCCGAAAATCTTAAAGCGATGCACTCAGGTGACCGAGAAGGAGGAAACCATGGCTAAAATCAAAGGAACAGGGATAGCTGCCGTCAATTACCCAACCGGTATGAATTTGGGCGGCGATCCCAGCCAAGCCCTCATTCATTCGACGACTACAGGCACCTTCGTCATTTCGCTATCAAGTACGGACCTGGGCCAAGGTCTGAAAACCGTCTTGGCTCAGATCGGAGCCGAGACCTTGGGTGTTCCAGTCGAGAATGTCATGATAGACACGGGAGACACAGATACAGGCCCCCATTGCATGGGTACGTTCGCCAGCCGGGCAACGCACCGGGTTGGCAATGCCATCATCATGGCGGCTAAAGAAGCACGGAAAGCGCTGCTTGAGGTTGCGGGTGAAGAGTTGGAGGCCAGTCCGGAGGATCTGGAGACCGATGGCGAGGGCAACATCTTTGTGAAAGGTGTTCCAAGCCGGAGCGTTGGTTTGGTGGATACTGCACTAGCAGCTCACTTCAAATACGGCCGGACTATCTCGGGAAGAGGTATGTACATCAAGCCCAAGAGCGATGTAGATCCCGAGACCGGGGCCATGGATCCAGATTCCACCGAAGCGCATGCATGTACTGTAGCCGAGGTGGAGGTGGATACGGAGACGGGCGAAGTCACCGTGTTGAGTTTAAAGAGTGCCTACGAAGTGGGTCGCCAGGTCAATCCCGCCCTTGTACGAGGTCAGATCACAGGTGGTTCGCTGATGGGAATGGCCCACGCGCTCTATGAAACAACAGCCCCTTATTATCCGGCGATCGACCACAGTCCCGGCGGTTTTAGCGAATACGTGATCCCCGGACCAACCGAACTGCCCGAGATCGACTGCGTCGTCCTGGAGATGCCTTCCTCAACTGGCCCGTACGGCGTGAAAGGCGTCGGTGAGATGACTGCCAATCCACCTATTCCAGCCATCGTTAACGCCATCTATGACGCCGTCGGCGTTCGAATCACGGAACTTCCTGTCACACCTGAAAAGGTGCTTCGAGCACTTGAGGAGAAAAACGGCAGCAGCTAAACTAATCGAACTGAAAGCCGGAGAAGGCTTGACCATATCATGGAGCAACAAATATGTTAAAAGTTGTATCACTACTGAAAAGAAATGAGACCCTGAGCCTTGAGGATTTCCGAAAGTGGGCACTGGAAGAGCATCCAGAATTGGGCAAGAAACTTCCTGGAATGAGACAATATCGCATGAGTGTTGTTCTGAATGATGACCCAGAACTTCCTTATCACGCCGTGTCAGAGTTTTGGTTCGACGACAATGATGCCCGGATCGCCGCTTTTGGCACACCGGAAGGTAAAGCCGCGGCCGAAGATGCAGCCGCCCATTGTTCGTCACGAGTCCATCTTCTGACGGAGGAAAAAATTATCATATGAATCAAGGTATCCAAAATGAGATGATACGGAGCGAGCTTGAGGAAGTTGTAGGTACCGACTTCATCTCGGTCAGCAAGACAGATAAACTTATCTATTCGGCCGACTGGTCTTGGATGCCCCAGATGTGGCTAGACCGGGGCGAGAAATTAGCAACTCCGGACTACATTGTCCATCCGGCCTCGGCGACGGAGATCTCGGCCATTATGGAGATCGCCAATAAATACCGGATTCCCGTCATTCCTTATGGAGGTGGTTCGGGGACACAAGGCGGAGCGCTTCCAATCTACGGGGGTATTATCGTCGACCTCAAACGTCTGGATAAGATCATAGAGATCGACGAGAAGTCCCTGACCGTAACAGCGCAGGCAGGCATCATCCTCACTCAACTTGAGTGGGCAGTGAATGAGAAGGGGCTGATGCTTCCCCATTATCCAGCGTCAGCGCACTGCGCGACTCTTGGTGGCTGTCTTGCCCCCCGAGGTACTGGAACCATCAGTACGAAATATGGCAAAGCGGAGGACATGGTTCTCAATATGGAGGTGGTCCTCCCAACCGGCGAGATCATCAGGACGCCGCCAGTTCCCCAACACGCCTCAGGACCGGATTTCTTTCGCTTGTTCCTGGGGTCGGAAGGGACGCTCGGCACCATTACCGAGGCGACCATGCAGCTTGATTATCTCCCTGCAACAAGGCTGCTGCGAGCTGTTCTCTTTGACGATCTAAGCAAGGCGCTTGAAGCAGGTCGCCAGATCATGACCCACAGGTACGATCCATTTGTCATTCGTCTCTATGATCCAGATTCTACGCGTTCCCGCGTAAAGAAGATCCTGGGCTACGAGCTCGAAGGCGCCTACATGGTGATCGGATTCGATGGTGATCCAGATATCGCTGCCCTTCAAGAGCAGAAATCGATGGAAATCTGCTTTGAGCTGGGTGGCCAAGACCTGGGTCGCGAACCAGGCGAAGGCTGGTGGGAGCATCGGTATGACTTTTATTACCCGCCCCAAAACCTGAAGCTACCTTGGATGTACGGCACCACTGAGACAATCACGACCTACGACAAGATCGAGAATCTTTACTGGTCGGAAAAGAAAGCGGTCGAAGAAGGATATGCCGATTGGGATGTTCGCTTCATCGGTCACTTCTCCCACTGGTTCCATTGGGGCGTTATGCTCTATTGTCGCTTTATTATAGAGAGTCCGCCCGATGATCCCCATGAAGCGCTGAAGCTCCACAACCAGATCTGGAACACTGCGATGACCGCGGTCTTGGAAAACGGCGGGATGATCAACGAGCACCATGGCGTAGGATTGAAGCTCAGTCGTTTCATGCGCAGACAGTATGGAGATGCCTGGCCATTCCTCCAAGGGCTTAAGAAGGCGATCGATCCCAATGGGATCATGAATCCCGGCAAAGTCGGATTTGGCTTCTAGGGCTGGTAGCGAAGGTTTATGCAAATGATTAACAACGTTATTCAAACAACTGAGAATTGTCGATACTGCCTGATGTGCCGGCACGTATGCCCTATTGGACACGTGACTCGAAAAGAGACGTTCACTCCACATGGATGGGGTTTGACCATCGCCTCAATCAGGCGGGGGCAGCTCGAACTCGATGAAGAGAGCGTGGCTGTCCTCTATAGCTGCGCTGACTGCGGCACATGCCGGGCTCATTGTGTCACTGACCAACCATTGCCGTCGGCCATAGCGATGATGCGAGCCGAGATTGTCGAGGGCGGATTAGCTCCCGCAGCTGTTAGCGAAGTTGGCGAGAAACTGGCGAAGTGGGGAAATGCACACGCTGAAAAGAAAACCGGAACTCCCGAAGGTACCGGAGAAGTCGCTCTGTTTGTAGGAGATGATGGCCGCTACCTGGATGACGAGACGCTGCCATCGGCTCTCAAACTGCTGGCGACGATAGGAATTGAGCCGGTCTTAATCGGAATCGGCCGGAACAATGGCTACCTCGCTTCTTCTATTGGGCTGCGAGAAGCAGCATCTGGGTTGATCCAGAAAACGCTTGAAGAGCTCGAGAGGAGCCAGGCAAAGACAATGCTTGTGCTCGGTCCTGGTGATTACTACACCTTTGGCCAGTTAGCCGAAGAGAGATTTGGAATCTCATGGCCAGGAGATATCGTCCTGCTCGAAGTATCCAGGTTGCTGTCAGATCATCTGGCGGCCGGCAACGTTAGCTTCAATCCCGTTCCTGGCGGAATGCCATTCGCCTATATCGATCCCACCCACTCCGTCCGGGTCACATCGCGTTTCGATGCGCCGCGGAGTCTGGTTTCGGCGATCATGGGTAGGCCGCCAATTGAGCTTTTCTGGAGAAAAGAACGGACCCATCCCTGTGGCAATGTCGCTCTGCAGTTCACTGAGCCTCATCTATCAGATCACCTGACTTACTCGAGACTAGCAGACGCCAGGCAGAGTGGCGCACAGCTGCTCATCACCGAAGATCCAGGAACCCTGTTCCATCTTCGCAAACACGCCGATAAATTCGGGTTAGACGTACAAAGTCTTTACAAGCTTCTGGCCAACCATATCGTGAAAGCCTGAATCTAAATCCGGATATCTCGGGAGCATTTAATGGGACTGCGATTCTACGATGGTAGAAATCGCAATACGTAAGTAGATAATCGTTTATATTGGTGACGTAAAAATAATTCAAGTTAAAGGAGAGACACAATGCATCTTTCAATGCACAACTGGATGAGAGCAGAACCGATCGAGGTAACAGTTGCCAGATTAGCCAAGTTTGGCTATGAAAGCATCGAGATCAGCGGTGAACCCTACACGTATGACACAAAACATGTTCGAGGCGTCCTCAAGGAACATGGTATCCGTTGTTGGGGATCCGTAACCCTCATGTTAGGCGAGCGCAACCTGGTAGCCAAAGACGAAGGTATACGAGCAAAGTCCGTACAATATGTGAAGGATTGCGTAACCATGGTTAAAGAACTAGATGGTTATGAAATGACCATAGTCCCTGCCACGGTTGGGAAAATTAACTCTGACGGAAATCCCGAAGAGGAATGGGAATGGGCTGTCAGCAGTATGCGCGAGATCTACGGGCACGCGCTAAAAGAGGGCGTGAAACTCGCTATCGAGCCGATCAATCGCTTTGAGACTTACTTTGTTTCAAGGGCTGCCCAGGCGCTCGAATTGGCAAAGGCAACCGGACCCGAATGCGGCGTATGTCTGGATGCCTTCCACCTGAATATCGAAGAAGTTGACCCATACGAATCGATCATTTCAGCCAAGGGACGACTGGTCGATTTCCACGTCGCGGATACCAATCGTTTCGCGTGTGGACAGGGACATGCGGACTGGCTCAAGATCGTCGGAACGCTGAAGACCATCGGTTACGATGGAGCGCTGACCGTCGAGTTCGTGGCGCCCATCGATCGTACACCCGCAAATCCCTATCCGGATGCGGTCGAGACAGAACCGGTCGATATCTCGCCAGAGCAGCTGAAATTCATCGAAGAGCACGGCTCAAGCGTCCTAACAGAAGAGTTCTATAGCTGGCAGGTTGAGACCTGCGCCAAGACGCTCCTTCCCCTAATCAGTTAGCGATTGAGGGCTTGGTTCCTCGGGCATTGTACTGGGGCAATATTGATCCAGCGGCTGCTCTTGAATTTTACAACTTAATAGTGATCCGCCTGGCAACCACACCCCTGTGGTTGCCGGGTGGATCAGATATACCTGTATTGAGGTGCTTGTCGTTTGGCTTGAGGATCTGAGCGATTACTCATCGCAAGTGCTGCTTTCTGAACAAATTATTAGGCGAATAGGCGACTTGTTCGAATCAATCAGGCCAATGAGACAGGCCAGGTGATCGAACTGTCAAAATTGCTCTCGGTCTCGAGAGACATCATGCGTACCTCGATGATGAAGGTGTAAGATGGGAAAAACAGTAGTTCTGATTGGAACATTGGACACCAAAGGGCCGGAGATCGCTTATCTGCGAGACCGGCTGCAATCCCTTGGCTTACAAACTATCGTGATCGACTGCGGGATTTTGGGCGAGCCTATTGATATCGTGCCCGATATCGACCATGGGGAGACAGCTACCTATGCAGGTACGACATTACATGAACTGCAGAATGCCGGAAGTCGCGGGAAAGCCGTGGCTGGAATGCGAGAAGCGCTCAAGAAACTGACGCCCCAGCTCTACGCGGATGGCCGTCTTCAAGGTGTCGTCAGCATGGGCGGGGCCGAAGGGGCGGTGATGGGGGCAGCAGCGATGATGACCCTCCCAATCGGCGTCCCCAAGATACTCGTATCTCCCATCGCCTCTGGTTACCATTTCTTTGAGCCGCTGGTTGGCACGAGCGATATGATGGTTGTCCATTCGGTAGTTGACATTCTCGGGCTTAATCCAATCGCCTGTACGATATTCGACAACGTAGCTGCCTCTTTAAAAGGCATGCTCGATCATGGGCATTTGCTACCCAAGCCAGGGCCAGATGATCGTTTTGTGGCCATGACCATGCTAGGAAACACGACCAAAGCTGTCATGGCTGCCAAAGAACGGCTTAAGGAACATGGTTATGAAGCTGTCATTTTCCACTCAAATGGTGTAGGCGGCCCGGCAATGGAAGAACTGGCTGAGATGGGACAGTTTGTTGGCGTCATTGATTTCACAACCAACGAGATCTACGATCCCATGGTTGGAGGAATTCACGACGGCGGTCCTGAGAGACTTAAACGGATTGGCTTACTTGGTATACCTCAGGTCGTTGTGCCCGGCTGTATTGATTTCAGTGTCTGGAATGCCGGGACGGTTCCAGAGGCACTGAAAAACAGACCCGTCTATGATCACAATCCGGAATTCACCCTGGTCCGGGCGAGTCATGAAGAGATGGTTGAACTTGGCTTGATATTTAGCCGGCGACTGAACCTATCCAAGGGACGAACCATTGTGGCCATTCCAACGATGGGACTGTCAATACCGAACGTGCCGGGTGGACCATTTTGGAATCCCGAAGCTGACAGGGATTTCTTAATAACTGTGCAGAAGGAAATAAAAGAAAACATCCCTGTTTACACCTTTGAGCGGCACGTTAATGACCCGGAATTTGGGCGTGAAACAGCTGAATTGTTCATTGAAATGATGGCTCAAAAACCCGCAGCTAATTAGATTGAAACAGGGACAGAATCGTACGCTTTGATATAGATCAACAACAAAAGGAGTGTAGAAAATGATTGCCGAAGGCGGTCGTGACTATAAAGATCTTCCTCATTTTACCGAGGGAGACGAAGCATTTAGAGAGAAATTCCTAAGCTGGGATTTAGGGGATATCACTTTCGTAGATATACGCGAATATTTGGGTGAAAAAGACACAATCATCATCCCCATGGCCAGTCTAGAACAACACGGGCCACATTTACCACTGTATACGGACACTATTACGGCCGTCGAGATGTCTCGTCGCGTCTCAGAGATGATCGCAGTTCTCCATACACCACCGATATGGATGGGTTATTCACCCCAACATATGCATGAGCCGGGAAGCGGCAGGGGAACGATAACCATCCGGAGCTCGACGCTGCTGTCACTGATCCACGATGTCGGACGCAGCCTGATCCACCACGGCTTCAACAGGTTGATCTTTATGAACGGCCATGGTTCGAACGTGAAGGTGATCGATCCCGTACTACGCCAGCTTCGATACGAGACAGGGGCCATGATTGGGTTCGTAAAGCCATACATGGAACGATACTATGGAATCCTAGCCGATCTGATGGAAAACCCTCCTGAAGAGACACCTGGCTGGCATTCGAGCGAACTAGAAACTTCCCAGGACCTGGCTTGGAACGAGGACCTTGTCCGGATGGAGCGGGCCGAATTCACGCGGGCTCATATCCCTAGTTTCCTTCCCCCTACTTTCGCCAAGAAAGATGGCATGCCTGATGTAGAATTCGATGGGTATACCTATTTCAACTTCCCAATGGACCATCACGAGTTCATAGAAAGCGGCGTGATAGGCAATCCCTTGAGAGGCACAAAAGAAAAAGGAGAGGAGGCATTTCGCCGGCTATCCGAGCATGTTGCTAAAGGTATACTCGAACTCATGAAGATGCCTGTCGAGGTCCATAATCGCGAGTTTCGTGATCGCGTCCTATAAGACGTTCTCAAGCAGCATTCAACCGACCAGATAGCGGAAACTGTCGCTTGGAAAGCGAACAGCGGCTTTGTCGATCCTTTTTCTGGTAATCTGTACCGGTAGTTACGGACTTCCCTGGGCGTCGAGGCACGATCCAAAACGAAATCCAGAGTTGGTGCGCTGCCTTCCCTGAACTCTGTGGGCCTTGTCTCGTGATGATTAAGGGATAGGATAAACGCATATTAGGAGAGAGAGTTTGTTTGGATCGATCTATCGAATTGTGAGGAATGAGATTCCGCTGCTTTTGCTGCTTGTGGTTTTCTTAATTGGCTGCCAGCAGGCGGAAGAGATGGAAAGCAGCGGTGAACCAACTGTCTCCCAGGGACGCCTTTCCTATGAAGGTGCACATTCTGATGACGCGTTAGGTCGTTTGGGAAAAGGCTCCATTAACGTCACCTCCTTTACTCCCGATGGGGCGACCATCATAGCTGCTGGCGATGTGGGGGTCTATTTGTACTCGGCCGAGTCGCTGGAAGAGCTGTGGAGCATTCCCACCGCAAACCCTATCATCTCTCTTGCGGTTTCGCCTGACGGATCAATGGCGGCCCTGGGAACCGATGATGGCTCCATTGTTTTGCTTGATCTGCTGAGCCACAGAGCAATTGAAGGTACGCTTAGCCAGGAAACGGAAGGGAATGGCGTATTCTCATTGGCCTGGATGGAGGAGGACAGCGCAGACAGCAGCCAGTTGTTGGCAGCAGGATTCAATAATGGCGATGTCGTTATTGGCCAGATTAATATAGACAGTACGGGCGAAACGGATGCTCCCGAGGTCGAGTTTATAGACAATCTAGACAGACAAAGCAGCGGTGTTGTTTCCATGGCATTTAGTCCAAATGGCCGAGTCCTGGCCACAGGGACACGAAACGGACTGATAAGCATTTGGGAGACTGCGTCGTCTGAATGGATCGGATTTTTGGAGGGACATGAGCCAGCCCAAGCGGTATTGGCTCTTGATTGGTTGGATGACGGCCGGCTTCTCATTTCGGGTGGGCGGGATGATGCCTTGATCCTTTGGGATATGTCGACATTACGGCCTCTTCACTTTTTACGCGGTCACGAGAGTGAAACTATCGCGGTCGCAATTGCGCCAGATGGAAACTCATTTGGATCTGTGACAGCCGATGGCCGGATTGAGTTTTGGGATGCACTAGATCAAGAACCTCAAAGAATCGATGGACCCCAATTAGGCGCCTTAGGAAGCATCGCCTGGTCTCCTGAGTGGGATAAATTGCTGGCAACATCGCCTCAGGGCGAAATGGTCCTCTGGGATATTGAGGAGCAGTCAAATATCGTCGGACCGAAAGATATTCTGCTCGGTCATTCCAAACACGGGGAATGGGTCATGAGAGTGGCATGGTCCCCTGAAGGGGATCGAATAGCCACGACTCGAGGGCAGGAGATCACCATCTGGGATACTGAAACAAGAACGCCTATCCATCGTCTCCGCGGACATGAAGCCCTTGTTGGAGGAGTAGATTGGTCTCCCGATGGGACACGACTCGCGTCTGGTGACGGCGAAGGAATTGTCATGATATGGGACACGTCGAGTGGCGAGCTGCTCTTTACCGGGCAGGAGCACAGTAGTGGTATCACCGACCTGCGATGGTCCCCTGATAGTCAACAGATCGCCTCAGCCGGTTCGCTCGATGATACGGTCGTGATCTGGGAAGCCGAAAGCGGAGAAGTAAAACACCGGTTGCGGGGAATGGAGAGTGGTATTTGGAGCGTTGGCTGGTCGCCCGATGCCGATATCGTTGCCGGTGGCACGACCAATGGGGAAATCCTTATTTGGAAACTGGATGAGATGTCCGATGGGGAACCAAATCGTGTCATTCGCCGGCATTTCAACTGGATCAGCGGGCTGTCGTTTTCTCCGGATGGGAAGTGGTTGGCCACTTCTGGCGCTGATAATCGTGTCGTCTTAACCGAGCTTGATACCGATAGAGCAGTAACCTATCCTGGCCATGGGGACGTTGTGAGATCTGTGGAGTTCAGCCCCGACGGAACGAAGTTGGTTACGGGCGCTCGAGATGAGCTGGTCATAATTTGGGATGTCAGAGAACCGGGTGAAAACAAGGTGCCTCTGGCCGTGTATTCTGGACATACCGGTGGTGTGAATGATGCCCGCTGGTCGCCTGACGGCCAGAGTGTTGCCTCGGGTTCCGATGATGGAACGGTTTTGCTTTGGCCAGGAGCGGAGCCAGAAGATATCGATTCCTAACCGGTCATGAGGTTGTTTTCATATTGCCGCTGCCATTCAATATAGGCGGTGCAGCGAGTGAAGTTAGGGTAGTTGAGAGGAAGTCATCATGAAAGTCACCCTTGCTTATGGTCGAAAAGGCTTGGTCGTCAACGTTCCCGAAAACTCGGAGATTGTGCTTCCCCAATTTACGCCAGGCGTTTCGGACGAGACCGGAACTCTAAGAGAAGCGCTTGGGAATCCAATACAATCCCCACCGCTTGCGCAGCTGGTCTCAACTGGAGATACAGCCGTCATTGTTCATACTGATATCACCAGGGCCACGCCCAACGCCGTCATCTTGCCGGTGGTAATAGCCGAACTGGAGTCAGCGGGGGTGAGGAGAGAGGACATCACTCTCTTGAACGGTCTGGGAACCCATAGACGCCAGAGCGAGAGCGAGCTGCGGAGTATGTTGGGTGATAGCCTTGTCGACAACTACTACTGTCTACAACATGATTGCTATGACGATCCTAATCTCGTCCCCATAGGTCATACGGCACTCGGCCACCCGGTGCGGATCAATCGCCATTACCTCGAAGCCGATCTGCGAATATTGACTGGTTTCATTGAACCCCACTTCTTCGCAGGTTACAGCGGGGGACCAAAGGCGATATTGCCCTCTCTTGCCGGGGCTGAAAGCGTTTTCACCAATCACGGCCTATCGATGATCGGAGATATAAGAGCGACTTGGGGCGTTACGCTCGGCAATCCTATCTGGGAAGAGATGCGAAATG
>DASRZI010000297.1:0-14586 GCA_035686605.1 Candidatus Zixiibacteriota bacterium | reverse complement strand
CACTTGGCACATGAAGTAGGTACTTCGGCCGGATCGTCTTCGTCCCAGTGGACAAATGCCTCTGCGGCGGCATCGGCATGGGCGGAAGAAGCCCACTGTTCCTCAAACGGTATGACTACTGCCGGGCCTTCTGGCTCGGCCATCACCTCGACGACACGCGTCACTTCTACTTCGACTTCCGGTCCCGGAACTTCGACCTCGCGGGTTACTTCGACTTCCGGTCCTGGAACTTCGACTACGCGGGTTACTTCTTCAGGATCCTGGCTGCAGGCAGCAAGGGCAAAACTAAACAAGAGCAGTAACCCAAATACAATGATGATGCGCTTCTTTGGGTTGTACATATACGGACCTCCTTTAGACATCTACAATAATTTACGGTTGCGCCTATACGTATAGGTTTTGTCTTCCGCCCTGGCACAATTTTCCACACGTAGTATCGCAGAATGAGAAAAACCTCAGTAGTGACAAATGACAGTGCTACTTATGAGGAATGTCATATTGAGAAAAATATCACAAATGCATATAACAACTCGTGTATAGATAAGTATAGATTATGGATAAAATGGCTGAATTTCTACGGAACCGCTGTTGCCATTGGCACGAAAACTTCTTGCGTCACGCGGGGGATTGTGGTTAGCGCGGTCTCCTCAAAAGTAAACATCCAAATAGCCACATACAGTAGAACAGCGCCGACAACGATGCTTACGACCAAGAAGATGCGCCTCCGCCGTTTTAACACCGGCAGTTCGAGTTCAGGCCAGGCTCTACCGCCCGCATCAAGCCTCTCCATCTCCAGCGAGTGATCCTCTTCCATCTGCTTTCGCGGCAGTTTTCCGGTAAGCATGCTCGGGTTGAGATGTTTAATCAACACATCGTAGAAGTGCCAGATGATTATGGACGAAATAGCCAGGAGAGCTTCCCAACTGTGCGCGGCTAGGGCTGCGGGGATGAATTGCCCTGGGAGAACAGAAGCGGTTGCCACGGGATTCAATAGCATAAATCCTGTGATGCCCATGATCGCCGTGCCCCATACAGCCACCCAGTATTCGAATTTCTCTCCAGGGTTGAATTTGCGCATTTTGGGGTGCTCATTTGAGAGACCGAGGTTGTACTTGATGGTGTCCCTCATATCCGTCGCATCTTTCAGATCGGGCACCACGAGCATGCGTTCGTGTTTCACAAAAAACCGGTAAGCGCCGGTGAAAAGATGATAGATCGCTCCGGCAGCCAGGAAAAACGCTGCGTAGCGATGTATGATTCTTATTGTCTCGATTCCGCCCATCGCGTTGATCATCCATTCCCCAACGCTGCTATCAGCGTATTTCTGGGGCAGACCGGTAAGGGCTAGGATGATAAAGCTTGATAGCAGTATGAAGTGTTCGATTCGCGCACCAAGGCGAAAGCGGGGATAAGCGATTTGAATCTCTTCACTCACAATTGACTCCTGATTATTTACTCAGGCGTGTTCTGACTCTTCTATAGATATCGATAATGACAAGAAAGCTCAATGCACCCAGGGTCGCTGGGATGACAATCGCGTAAAAAATATTGACCATGTAGACAAGAGGATTGTTTTCCAGAGATGGCTCGTAGTGACTAGTCCAGGCGTCTGGAAAATTCTCCGTGGCGTCAGGGTGGCACTGCTGGCAGGTGTGAAGAAGGTTTGCTTTGATGCCAGAATCTGGATCATCCACTGCTCTGATGTTGTGCACACCATGGCAGTCATAACAGACCGCTTTGTTGATTGCAGCATCCGGATCCTCGGGATCAAAGAGCTGCACCGTCGTGCCGTGGAAGTCTGCGACGTACGTATCAAACACGTCCGTTGATAAGTCATGCCGGGACATCAGCTCTTGGTCGGCATGGCAATTCGCGCACAACTGCGGCGAGCGAATTCGAGCCAGATCCGTTGTCGGATCGTGGATATCATGGACGCCATGGCAGTCAATACATACCGGTACGTCGGGATCGCTATCAATGAGCAGCGCCTCACCGTGAACGCTATCCTTGTAAACATCGAATATTCCGCTGTGACACTGCTGGCAAGTGTGCGAGATTCGTTCCCTCGGTTCATTCGGAGTTGGTGTATCATGGGCTCCGTGACAATCGGTGCACACGGCCGCATCTAGATTGCCTTCTTCAATGGCGGCGCCATGAACGCTATCAAGAGTACGCTCATAATGATTATCATGGCACTTTGCACAGATGGTATATCGCTGCAGGTTATACTCACGCTCGCTTTCAACAGGTGGTGGATCGTGAGGATAGGTATATCGCCCGTGACAATCAGTACAATCTAGGGCTTGCCATGAATTGTCAGCTCCATGGACCGAACCATGTAGGGCATCCGGGTCGATGGTCACAGACAAAACGTCACCATTCTCAAATGTCATAGTTAGCCCTGGTTGACTGTGACAAGCGAGACAGTAATCACTATCAACTCGGTCTGTAAACAAGCCTCTACGTACAATCTGTGTTAGTTGGATGGAGTCCGTAAAGAGGATACCAGTTTCCGTATGGCAGTCGACGCAGGCTTCTGTTCCTTCACCGCTCTGCCACTGCTCGACTGGCATTACCTCATGCGATTGGTGGCAATCAGTGCAGACAACCGGATTATCTGATTCGGGTCCTGGGTGGGCGGTAATATGTGGCTGCTGGTGGCATCTCTCGCAGGTGGCAGATCTTGAGATCTCAAAGCTTCGCAAATCTGGATCCGCAATCGGAACGTGTGGGAATGTGTAATCCGCCAGCGCATGGCAATCTGTACAGAGTAACGGAGAGTCGGCGTGACTTCCATGGGCTGAGCCGGAGATGGCCTCGAGGTCAACGGAAACCGGAAGCGATTCGCCCGATGGAAGCTCGACTTGGGCATCTGTATCCCCATGGCATAGCCGACAGGCACTGTCAGGCCTTGGATAGACGTCATCGTCAGTCTGAACAACAGCTCTCGAAGCCGCGATCACCTCGTTTTCATTTTGAAGGCGTTCAGCGCCTTCAAGTTCTGCAGCTATAACAGCTGTGCCTACTATGACCAGGGCAAGCATTACTCCGCTGGCTATCCAGCGGGAGTATTTCCGACTTAACCTTCGAGAGCGAAATTCAGTTTTCATCTACGATATAGTAAAGGTCGTCGTCGCCGTTCCTTCGTTAACGATCAGCGTATACTCACCAGGTTCAAGCCCTGTCGTATCAAGCGGCAGCTCCAATATAAAGGGCGTTAAGACCGCCGCGCAGACCATTCCTGGCGGGCTCGATTGATAGATGTTCAAGGAGATGGTGCTTCCATCCACTTCTTGCTCGATTGAGCTTGTCGAGGCACACAAATCCGAATAATTTCCCTGGACAATCGCGTAATACCCACCGTCTCTCTCTTCAACCGTTACGCTATCGACGAAGGTCAACGATTCAGGAGGCGCCATCGGGGCAGCGGGCGCCGGATCGTGTATTCCATTGGCTGCATCCATTAGCTCTTCATCGCTCTTAGGCGATGCCATACCGCCTTCGCTGTGACAGTGGCGGCAGGCGAAATTGAGGCCCAGCTGGGACAGGGTCACGGAGCCGTCCGCGGAAAACTGATCAATCTGGTTCGGATCAATTGCCATCAGGTGAGTTCGGATGTCACCTGTAAATCGCTCTGCGTCGCCCAGCGCGCTCTTCGTAACTCGCGGCATATGGCACTCGATACATTCACTTGGATGAAAATTCAGATTGAAATTCTGTTCTTCCTTGAAGTGACAATCTTCACATTGGGTGCGCGTCGTATACTGGGCATCGTTCTCCCTCAGCTGAATGACACCAACGTGGGGATCGTGACAGACCACGCAATCGATGGTCACATGTTTGCTTTGGAAGAGTTCCTCATATTGCTCGTGATGCTTGATGAATCCATCGCCGGCATCAACCTCTTCCGGAACACCGCGAAAATGACAATCGCCACAAGCGGCGGAGTCTCGATCGATCTCCATTCCATAGGAAATAGGATGCTGAATATGAGCGCTGCCTGGTCCGTGACACTCTTCACATTGAATGCCAGCCTCGGCCCAAGTGCCGACCAATCCTGGCAGGCCATCTTGATTCCCTTGAGGGCTAAATCCTGTCGTGTGGCAGGAGCCACAATCGTATGGTATCTCTTCGCCTGCATGGTAAACGACCCAATCATCACCCATGTCAAGATCTGGGTTATAGAAGTTGTATTGAGTCGTTGCGTCTTCGTCACCAGTGATAATAAATCCGTCCTGGTCGATGAAGCGAGCTTTCCAGTTGTAACCCCCGATCACGTAGCTGATATCGTCCCAGGTATATCCTTCTGGCGGGCTTGGTATCTCGGTGAAAGGGTAATCAGGAGGTTGACCGTCGACGACTTTTGTTAACTTATAGGGGTGACCGCTCTTTGAGAATGTATCTGAAATATCCATGTGGCATTGGGCACATGCTTCCGCTCCAACAAAGACAGGTGGCTCAAAATTAGCCCCGTCCTGACCGGGAGATCCTGGCGGTCCTGGCTCGCCGTCAGCGCCAACTGGACCTGGTGAGCCGGGTTCTCCCTTTGGTCCAGGCGAACCTTGTTCACCCTCATCACCAGCGCAAGCCGCCAAAGCCAAAGCCACCACAAGGAGTAGGAATGTGCTAGCCCACAATGCTCGTCTCATCTCATCCTCCAAAATCGCATGCTTAACCGAGGACCAGGTAATTGTTTCGTACAGGCTTATTTATATGAGAAATTTGCTTATCTGTGACAGAGTTTTTCTACGTGGAACCACGAGATGCAATTTTATATCAGCCTTAAGTCGTTGTCACGATTAATTCAGGTCACAATAGATAGCCAGACAAACTCCGCGGCCGATTCCCGGCCGCATATGACGCTGGAGTTTAGTTCATTCGTCCCCAGGAGTTCAGTGAAGGACGTCATTGGCGATGAGTGACATAGATCACCCTCAGATTAGCAACGATCTATACAAACCTATACACTTTAGTAACGAACAAATTAGGAAGAACCACTAGACAATTGCTGGTGAGTTTGCCATATGCTAAAATGACTCGTCCATTCGCATAAATGGCAATCCAAATTGTTTCGACAACTTATTGCACTGACAGCATCGAGCATCGCAGCGTATTCGTGTGATGGCACAGATGAGGAGGAATTAGCTTGAATAGGAATGACGCTTGGAAAACATGGGCGATCGTCATCGGCCTATTGATTATTACCGGCATAGCATCTGCTGCCTGGCTGTGGCTCTCCAATAAAGAGGATACCCAATCCGAATCTCAGATTGCACAAGTCGAGCGAGAAACAGAGCCCATCACCATCAGCATTGGCGCTTACGTCTTGGGTGACGAGCTGCTAAGTATTCCCTTCATTAGTGAAAACATCGAAGGAACCCAGATCAATCCCTGGCTCTTCGCTATCGCTGCTTTCGTCATTGTGGCTGTACTTATCGGTGGCATGGGTTTCATTCTGGCGATAGTCAGTTTGATTACCAGCCGCCAGGTATCAAAGGTATATGCCAACGAAGAGTTTCAATCGTCGATTGCCGAATTGAATCAGCGAGACGCGGCGAAACTGAAAGAACTTCAAGAATCCAGAGTTTCTGCCCCTGCTCCCACTCCTGAACGTAGGCTTCGCTGGTCAGTCATTACTACTTCATTGCTTATCCTGGTCATTGTATGGATAGCTGGCCTGGCGTTCGGAGTTGCTTTCTTCGGCGACACTACCTTGGAGATAGCTGGTCTTGAAATAAGCGCTGTCGCCATTATGAACTTCGTCCTATTCGCGATAACATTGGTCGTTCTAATCGTGACGATCCGAGCTCACGAGCCTGGTGAGCTTGATTCCAGCAAGACAGATTATAATCCGGTAAATTGGAGTTATGTTTGGGTTGTTCTCTCGGGCGCCTTGATTTTTGGTCTTGGCGCAGGGTTGGCGATCGCCATGACCTCAATAACTGGAAGCTGAACCACAAGATTTCTGAGTTTGTCACTGGCTAAACGCCTGTGGCCCGGTACGTAGTTTTCTAAATCAGGGGTAGCCGCCTCGACCGGGGACCAGAATAACAGCATATCAGCGTCGCTCAGGTTCAAACATCTTAGCAAAGTTAGGCTTGCATAATCGGATGGTAACCATGAACATTGATGAGATATACGAAAACCTCGAGTCAAGTCGCGAAAATCTTCTCCTTGTCATCCAGGAGCTTCCCGAAGAAGCCTGGTCGCGATCTGGTGTTAATGGAGATTGGTCTATTACCGACATTCTAGTTCACATCGTCGCCTGGGAGTCGGAACTGGTTACCTGCTTATTGAAGTTAGACCAGGGAAAAAGGCCAACTCGGATGTTAGAGGCTGTTGCTGATGTCGATGGCTACAATGCCCGGCGCTATGAGGAGAATAAGGACCGGGATTTGGACCGTGTTTTCGATGATTTGCAGAGCGTGAGGGTTCAACTTGAGGAATGGCTGACGCGATTTAGCGATAATGACCTCAACGACGGCAACCGGTACGAGTGGTGCGAAGGTGTGGCCTTATGGCAGATTATTGAGGCCAATAGTTTCGGCCATGAAAGGGAGCATATGGCCGATATCGAGGCTTTTGTCAGCCGCTGGAAGGAAGAAAGGGTAGAAGATTAAAGCACTGAGTTTATTCGATGAATCATTTAAACAATAGTATCCAATCAGCTTCTATCAACTCCATTTACCAGCACGCGCAGAGCGGGGCCATTATTGTCGACCTCAGCGACGACGGATTCTTGAAGTTTTCCGGAGAAACCCGGCTGGATTTGATCAATCGGATGTCCACTCAGAAAGTGGATGAGCTGAAGGATGGTGAAGGTGCGGCTACTATCTTGACCACCGATATTGGCCGGATAATCGACCGCTTGATTCTCTATGCTGATCATGATGACGTATATTGCCTGACTGGAAGAAACAATGGTGACAATATTGCCCGCTACCTCATGCGATTCGTTTTCTTCTTGGATGACTTCCGTATTGAGGACCTCGGCGGGAAAACCGCTATATTGGCCCTTTTTGGTCACGGAGTCCAGGATGCCATTGTTGGGATAGTTGAAGGTTTCGCAAACCTGCCGCTTCATCATTGGCAAAAGACCAACATCGGCGGCATCCCTGTTTCACTCCACCGGACCGATCCCGTGGCTGGCGACGGATACCTGGTCATCTGCCAGTTGGAGAATAAGCCAGAGGTCATGTCGCATCTAGAGTCAGCAGGCATGCTTTTGGCGAGTCGGGACGATTATGAATACCTGCGTATCGATAGTGGCCTACCCCTTCTCGGTTACGAACTGACGCTGGATTACATTCCGCTTGAAGCTGGTTTGCGATCCGACATCTCGTTTAACAAGGGCTGCTATACCGGGCAGGAGATAATTGCCCGTATGGATAGCCGGGGCAAGCTGGCAAAGAGCCTGGTCAAGCTGCTCCCTGAATCCCCGGTTCAAGTAGGAACCGAGCTCAAGGCTGGCGAAAAAAGTGCAGGGACGATTACTTCTGCCGCTGACGGTCCTCATGGCCCGCTGGCTATGGGCTATGTAAAGCGTCCATACCTTGATGACAATTCCCCGCTAACCGCCGGAGAAACGCCTGTCTCTATAGAGTTTGGAGAAGCTGGATCCTAGCAGCTGTACAAGAGCCCAAGAACATCCTCGCCAGCCCACCAATTCCTTCTCAATAACTGAAACATTCCGGCCTTCAGATCCGCAGTTCCACTCTGGTTTTCCCTTCCCTTAGCCATATCTATATAACTCGTTGATCCCCGTCGGATAAGGTATAATTGGAGGGGTGAAAGCCGCCCTGTGAGAGGTGGCATTTTTGTTTAATAGCTCCTGAAATTACGGACAGGAAACTGTCCGTTTCTCACGCAGTCGAGCACCTCACTATTGGAGGATCCATTGGACATAGGCACAGTAAGCGCCATAGATATCAACCAGGAAATGCGCGACGCGTATCTCGACTACGCCATGAGCGTAATCGTGGCCCGCGCCCTTCCTGATGCTCGAGACGGTCTAAAGCCAGTTCACCGGCGGATACTTTACGCCATGTATGACATGGGTATCCGGGCGAACACACCACATAGAAAAAGCGCTCGGATCGTCGGTGAAGTTCTCGGAAAATACCATCCGCATGGTGACCAGGCGGTTTACGATGCGATGGTTCGCATGGCTCAAGAATTCTCGCTCCGTTATATGCTGGTGGATGGACAGGGGAATTTCGGCAGCATTGATGGAGACAGCGCGGCAGCGATGCGGTATACCGAGGTTCGTCTAGCTCGAATCGCCATGGAACTGCTCGAAGATATCGAGAAAGAGACCGTTGGCTTCTCTGAGAATTTCGATGGCAGCCTTGTACAGCCAGATGTGCTGCCGGCCCGAGTGCCAAACCTATTGATCAATGGCGGATCGGGTATCGCGGTCGGAATGGCCACCAACATTCCGCCTCACAACTTGAACGAAATCTGTGATGCCACCATCTACCTCATCGACCATCAGGACGATCAGGACACCGTGACCCTGGACGACCTGATGAAGTTCGTAAAGGGACCTGATTTCCCGACCGGGGGCATGATCCTTGGAACCGAGGGAATTCGAAGCGCCTATGCCACCGGCAGAGGTCGGGTGATCATGCGCGCGGTTGCCGAAGTCGAGGAACTGCCGAGATCCCCAGACCGGCATCGCATCAACATCACCGAGATTCCCTATCAGGTTAACAAGTCCAATCTTATCGAGCGCATGGCCGAGTTGGCTAATCAGGGCAAGATTAAGGAAATATCCGATATCAGAGACGAATCTGACCGGAATGGAATCTCCATAATCGTCGAATTGAAGCGGGGAACCCAACCCAAAAAGGTGTTGAACCAACTGTACAAACACACCCAGCTTCAGCAGACCTTTGGCGTCCAATTGTTAGCCCTGGTTGATCGGGAACCGCGGTTGCTTTCCCTGAAGAGAGCCTTGCAGATTTTCATCGACCACCGGCTAGATGTCATAACCAAGCGCACCCAATTTGAGTTGAAAAAGGCGCTGCGGAGACAGCATATCCTTGAGGGTTTACGCATTGCTCTCAGCGATCTAGATGCCGTGATTGAGACGATCCGTCGTTCTCCGGATGCCGAGACTGCGCGCCAGCAGCTCATGGAGCGGTTCACCCTCTCCGAGCTTCAAGCGACAGCGATCCTCGACATGCAGCTGCGGCGATTAGCAGCCCTAGAGCGACAAAAAATCGAGGATGAGTATAAGGAGATTTCCGAGCGTGTTGATTACCTTCGAGGTGTGCTAGCTGATCGCAGCCGGATCTTGGCCTTGATCAAGGAGGACCTTGAAGATCTGAAGGCTCGCTATGGCGATGAAAGAAGAACCGAGATCGCCTTTGGAGTTGAGGCTTATCTGAATATGGAGGACCTCATCCAGGACGAGGATGTCTTGATCTCCATCACCCAGAGGGGATATATCAAGCGCACGCCGGTGGCAGCGTATCGTATGCAAGGCCGAGGAGGCCGGGGTCTTATTGGAATGAGTACCAGGGACCAGGATGAGCTTCTCCATCTCCTCCATGCAGGCACCCTCAACCATATACTCTTCTTCACCGATCAAGGCAAAGTATACTCCGAGAGAGCGTATGAGATCCCCCAATTAGACCGGACTGCAAAAGGCACCTCGTTGATGGCGATTTTACCGCTGGTGCCAGATGAGAAGGTCACGGCCGCGCTGGCTGTTCCAAATTTCGACGATGCGGAATTTTTAACCATGATCACCCGCAAAGGGCGTATAAAGCGAGTAACGCTTGATTCCTTCGCCAATGTGCGAACCAGCGGTCTTATTGCCATAAACCTGGATGAAGATGACGCTCTCGGTTGGGTAAAGATGACCAAGGGGGAGCAGGACCTGATCGTGGTCAGTGAAAGAGGACAGGCTATTCGCTTCAACGAGGAGGACGTAAGAGCTGTCGGCCGGACTGCGGCTGGTGTCCATGCCATGCGTCTCGACGAGGGAGACTATCTAACGGGCGCCGATGTGGTTAGGCCCGAGTGCCGTCTCCTGCTGATAACCGAAAAAGGGTATGGCAAACGCACCCCGCTGGATGAATTCAGACGCCAGGGTCGTTATGGTAAAGGTGTTCGAGCGATGTTCATCGGCGATTTCACCGGGAAGATCGTCAGCGCCCGTGTCGTCGACGAGGAAGATGAAGTTACATTTATCTCTACCAGCGGGATAATTTTGCGAACGGCCGTAAATCTGATATCTCTCCAGAGTCGGCATTCTCGCGGTGTCTCGGTCATGGACATGAAGGGCAGCGACGTTATCGCATCTGTTGCCATCGTTCGAGAAGGTTTTCTCTCGCGTATCAAAGACGGCGAAAAAGGGGAAGATGATGAGCTAGCTGCTCCAACAGCAGCCGGCGATGAACAGGACAATCAAGAGTTATCTTCATCGGTTCCAGATATCGAGGAGCAGGGCGATCAGGAGCAAACTTCACCAGTAGAAGACGGCGATGAGATTTCGGAATCTCCAGATAGTATAGATTCCGACTTTGACGAACTCTAGTTTAGTCTTTTTAGGCATGAACAATCGTCCTTCGCCTGTCACCGGTATGTTGAGCATGCATTATTGATGGTATATTCGCTATCATGCGAACTGTGCTATTCTAATTTTTGTCTTAAACACTGACTCGCCATACGGGGAGCTGCGAATACAGATTGGAGTCGATTCGTCTTCGCTATCACCTGCTTCATTCCATATTAAGACTTGAACAAGCCAGATACTTCTATTTCTGGTTCGATAGCATTTTCGAGAATCAATCGCGACAACCATCTTCACCAAACAGCCTGATGTTCTCATAGTGGTCCGTTTTACGGATTTCATCTTTCACATCTAGCTTTAGGGCCGTTACGCACTCGCTCAGATCGTCTCGCGAACCTGCAGCAACTCGTCGATCCGATAGCGTAATAACCATCACCCTCGCTCATTCTATACAATGGCATCAAGAATAGACATTATCCTCTTTCTGCAACTATCTTTGCATGCAATCTGTCTTCGTGATTCAGACCACCCATCCTCAATACCAGTAATAAATGGGAGTATACTTGTCAGGAAACCGCTGTTCTGATAGTTTTAATGCTATCGACTCGCACCAGATGGAGGTTGAGATGATAGTTAATGCACTACCTGAGAAGATGCAGCAGCAAGGCATCTCCATTCGCGAGCTGGCTCGCCGAACGGGTGTGACCTACACAACCATAAGAGCCGTATATCACGGTGAACGGCGCAGCGTTAAATTGGATGTACTTGACGCAATTTGCCAAACGATGCATCTTCAGCCCGGGGAGATATACCGCTTTGTCGGTCCAGGGGAAATGCCAACAGATGTGGGCTCTGTACCTCCAGAAACTCAAGTGGTTGAACGAACAAGTAAGCCAAAACGGCGAACGTCAAAGAGCTCTCCCGGCGGAAGCGACGCCTGGGTCACCTGGGAGTAAACAATCCCCCTGTAGTCCAATCCACTCTGCTTTTTCACGCATTATTGCTGTGCCGTTGCAGCCCGACTCAGTATTATGTAGACATAAGGCTATAGACAATCCTATCGTCGGCGATTGATATATGGGCTTTTGGCTGTGATCATGACACGTAATTAGGCTCATTTTTCCAGCTGTTGAAGCAGATCAATCGGTAGGAACAGTTATCACAAGAAGGAAAGAGTGGTAGAAGATGAAGGCTGCGATTTATCTTAGGTCATCTCCACAAGAACTCGAAGAGGGTCACCAAGATCTGGCGATCCAACGTGAAAAATGTGAAGCTATGGCCATCCTTAAGGGGTGGGACATTACGGCCGTATTCGTCGACGACGGTCATGATGGCTTGCTTGGCGAAGCTGATAGACCCGGTCTGGCCGAACTGATGGATGCCGTTCATGGGCAGGAAGTGGATGTAGCCATTGTTTCAGCCCTGGATCGGCTCGCATCTAAAATCAACTTGACGTTATCACTTGTCATTCAGATAGCGAACTATGGGTCTGCCTTTGTCTCATGCAAAGAAGGGCTCGACACCAACACCCCATCGGGTCTATTTGTATTGGATATTTTTTCCTCCCTTGCCGGTCTCGAAGGTCTCTCTACTGCCTTTCAAGGCGACCAATATGCTGCTGGAAACGGACAATACGATAGAGAACAGCTGCCTCTAGGCTACCTTCGAGGGATAAAAGGGCCGGAAATAGATATCGTAAACGCACGCATTGTTCGTAGGATATTCGAACTGAGAAATGAAGGTTATTCTCTGGAAGAGATCGCAAAGTGGTTGGGGTTTGAAGGAATCAAATCACCTGTAGGCGAACAGTGGACACCATCTCGGGTGAAAACTATTCTCGATGATCAGGACAAATATCAGGGGGGAACTGTCGGCGACGGTGAACAGAGTTGGCCTCCAATCTTGTAACACTTAAACGAAGCGAGTGAATTATGAACCGCACAAAAGTTATATTTAGCGTACTCAGTCTTATATTGCTGCTTGTTTCTACAGGCTATGCGTTTGCCGATACTCTTTACACCATTCAACATGGAGATACGCTGTATTCTATCTCCATTCAGTTTGGGACATCCGTGCAGGCGATTATCAACGCCAACAGTATAACGAATCCAAATCTCATCTACGCTGGGCAGACTTTGATTATTCCAGATAGTGATGCTCCCGGCTCGCCCACACAACCACCACCGCCTCCCCCACCCAATGAACCGCCACCGCCTGCGTCCGGGGGATCAGTATATGTTGTAAAACTGGGAGACACGCTTTCGGGGATTGCTGCCTCTCATGGAGTTTCGGTTAGCGCCCTGGTACAGGCAAATAACTTGACCAATCCCAATCTGATCTATGCGGGACAGTCGCTGGTCATTCCTGGAAGTTCTGGCCCGAGTAATCCAGGATCGCCACCAGCGGCGCCACCACCACCGCCATCGCAACCAGGTCAGAATTTGCTGCCGAATCCTTCGTTTGAAGGTGGCTTCTATAACCAGAACGGTTCACCTGAACTACAGGTTCCCAATAGTTGGCAGATGGAATTCGACCAGGGTGGTTCTGCACCTGGAACAGGAATCACCTTTCTCAGACCGGAGAGCCGGGTAATTTCACGTTCAGGCCTGCCAGCCCATGAACATGGTTTGTTTATCTGGAATGGCGATTGGACCGTCAAGGTCTTCAAAGCCCATGCACCGGAGAGCTTCCGTCTATTTACCGATGTTCATCTTGAACCTGGTACCTATCGATTCGTCGGACATCATTTTCCAGATTTGATTGAGGGGTATGACTCAAACGGAAAGCTCTGGATGTGGCAGCCATCAGCCGGGGAAGTAGCCTTCATTGGTCCTGAAAGTGGCGGCTGGACCCCAGTTACGCCTGGAACCAAGAACGCCTTGGTCCACGAGTTTACGGTAACGACACCCGGAGCTGTTCGGATTGGAGTCGCCTTTCGGACTCGCTATGCCATACCAAATAACGGTTTCTTCATTGATGACTGGTACCTGGAGCGGATATCCTAGAAACCAGCCACAAACCTACTTCAGTTCTATAGGCTGCAAAATCCCACAGCAGGGGTGCTAGATCGAGATCGCCGAAAAGTGGGCAATGCCTTCTTTCAGGAGAATCTTCTGTTTTGAGAGCTGAGTCTGTGACCTAGGTCTAAATGGGCTATTGAGCAAATATCTGGCACTCAAGAATGAGCTGATTCCCTCCTAGTTCAACCAAAATCCGATCGCTGGCGATTTTGCCTCCCTTCTTACTAAGTTTTGATTTCAACTCAACAAAAAAGTCTGTAGAAATCATCGATAATCCTCAGGAATTCCTCTGGTAGTCGTCTTCGGACATCGCTTGCCAATGGAGCCGGCAGTGGACCATAATAGGCTTCAGCTATGCCTCCGGCGATAGAGGCCATCGTATCGCTGTCTCCTCCGAGTGATATCGCTTTGCGAATCGCATCCTCAATACTCTCCGATTCCAGAAAGGCGATGATCGACTCCGGCACCGAACCCTGGCAGGAGACATCGAACTGGTAGGTTGGACGGATATCCCCTAACGACCGGTTCAGATCGTATCCAAATCGATCGACCATTTCTTTCTTAATTGTTGGTTTATCAGCTCCTTGGCGGGCCAGATATACGCTGAGTGCGGTTGCCTGGGCTCCCTTGATACCTTCTGGGTGATTATGGGTTACTTCTGCACTTCGGCCAGCTTCTAGGAGCACCATTTCCTGGGTGTCAAAGGCGAATCCAACCGGGCTAACGCGCATCGCGGAGCCATTTCCCCAACTATAATAGGGTTGGCTATCGTCCGATTGAGCCCAAATGTAAAACGAGTGTCCATATCCTGCGTAAGGGTACTTACGGGCATACTCTCTAATGGCTTCGCCGTATGGTCTTCCGTTTATTATGGCTTCGGCGACAGCAACAGAAAGGACTGTGTCATCAGTAAATTTCGATCCTGATCGAAAAAGAGGGAATTCCGTTGTTTTAGTGCCATTCCGTTCGTAAACAGACCCAACGATATCCCCAGCGATTGCTCCGAACATACTCTTTTCCTTTCAATTCGATTTGCGAGAAGAA
>DASRZI010000296.1:0-3309 GCA_035686605.1 Candidatus Zixiibacteriota bacterium | reverse complement strand
TATGAAGAAAAATCGCATTTTTGTAATTTTAGGCGTCCTAGCCATGTCCTTGATGCTGCTCACTGTTGTTATGGCGGCGCCAGAAGACACGGGCGGGCCAGATGCCTTCGGCTATGTGTATATCGATTCAAATGAGGCCGGTGGTCCAGCGTACAACTTTATAGATATCACGGCCACAGGAATTACTGTAACCCTTGGTGATGACGCCACTTCGGACCCGATTTCGACAACCTTCCCATTTCATTTCTATGGCACCGAATTCGACGAGTTTTATTTCAATTCGAACGGTTACTTGAGCTTCGATGATAGTGGTAGCGATTTTAGTAACTCCTGCCCCCTTGATGGGGACAGCCCGAGTAATATCGTGGCCATCATGTGGGACGATCTGGATCCCGGTGACACCGGTGCTTTGGCCTACTACCAGTCATTTACGGCAGGAAACTGCCCCTATGATGGCTACCCAGGAGCTTGCATGGTGGCCCAGTACCAAGATTTCGTGCACTGGCCAGGTCCAGATGGCGGCAATGCGGGAACGTGGGAGGCTATACTGTTCGACGATGATTCCATCGTTTTACAATACGCGGATGTTGGCGTCGAAGAGGGAAGTGGTTCAACTACAGGTATTGGAAACAGCGATGGCAGCATCAACCTGAACTATGGCTCCTGCAACACCGCCGGACATATCGCTGCCGATCTGGCTATCTTATTCGCAGCCCTCGATCCCGCTGATATCTCGGTCGATCCTTCTGCCCTGGCTTCAACCCAGGAACCCGACACGCTGGCAACGGTCCCCATGACCATCAGCAATGGCGGCGAGATTCCTCTGAATTGGGAAATCCAGGAGCAGGTCCCTGCAAACGCTCCACCTGAGAATCCAAGTGGGGTGACTGAGAAAGTGTTTGTGCCAGACGCAGCCCCAGCAGGCCGCCCAACAAGCAACCTTTTGGGTGAGAACGTCCAGGATGGAGGCTTTGAGGCTGGTTCGCCGAATCCTTATTGGACGGAATCGTCGACTAACTTCGGCTCGCCATTATGCACCTTAGCCAGCTGTGGAACGGGTGGAGGTACAGGCCCACATGCAGGCGATTGGTGGGTCTGGTTTGGCGGTATCGCCGCCTATGAAGAGGGAGCGGTTTCTCAAGATGTGGTTATTCCCACCGGCGCAACTGATCTGACTTTTTATCTTGAGACGCCCGTCTGTGATAGTGCGTCAGACTATATGGAGCTGAACGTAGATGGCACCCAAGAGTTTGTGGTTGACGGAGGCGGGCCGCTCTGTGGCGTTATCGGATACAGCCTGCAGACAGTGGATATTTCTGCCTACGCCGATGGCTCTGTCCATAACGTAGAATTCCACTCCGAGATCTTCGCAACCAACCAAACTGTTGGCAATTTCTTCGTCGATGATGTGTCCATCTATTCGGTGGAACCGGGAGATTGTACGCAAGATGCGATAGCTTGGGCCAGCGCGGATCCCAACTCGGGAACCGCTGCCCCAGATGGATCGAGTATGGTTGATGTAACCTTCGATTCGACCGGACTGGCCATAGGCGTCTATACAGGCACCTTGTGTGTCCAGAGCAACGACCCCGATACGCCGGAGCTGCTGGTTGACTTGACCCTGAATGTAGAGCTTCTGCCTACTGGTGTATCGCTGTCTTCGTTCACTGGTGATTCGCCGGCGGCGATGACCCCAATCTGGCTGCTTGCTGTGACAGCTGCAGCCGTCGTTGGTGGCTTAGTCTTTAGACGCCGGTTTAGCAAACAGACCCGATAAAAGATAGATTCTTTCATATATAAGAGGCGCCCCATTTGTGGGGCGCCTTTTTTTATTCCTTGCGCACAAGTAGGCGATATCTGGGCGAGAATCAATATCTGTCCGGTGCTTAAAGGGTGGGGAGTCGATGGAACCAAGTAAGCCCATGAAGGTCGGACAAGCTATAATTGGCTTTTAAATCGACTAACCACCACGCTTAAAGGAGCTTTTCATGGCCAGAACCGGGTTAACTGACGATGCGCTCGACGTCCTCCGATACGCGCATAAACCGCTTGACGCCATTTTTTCACCACGCAGCGTAGCTGTAATCGGAGCTACTGAGAGAGAAGGGAGTGTCGGCCGCACCATCCTCTGGAACTTAATTACCAACTCGTTTGGCGGGACAGTTTTTCCCGTCAGCCTTAAACGCCCCAGCGTCCTGGGCATAAAGGCCTATGCCACCGTGCTGGAGGTGCCGGACGAGGTAGATCTGGCCATCGTCGTTACCCCAGCCCCAACCGTACCTGACGTCATTGGCCAATGCGTCCGAAAGGGCGCCAAAGGGGCCATCATCATCTCGGCCGGCTTTAAAGAGATTGGCGAGGAAGGCGTGCGTCTGGAGCAGCGGACGATGGAAGAAGCTCGCCGGGGCAATATGCGCATCGTCGGACCCAACTGCCTGGGAGTCATGAGCCCTGTGACCGGGCTCAACGCCACCTTCGCCTCGGCCATGGCCCGGCCTGGGAATGTCGGATTTATCAGTCAGAGCGGCGCTTTGTGCACGGCCATCCTCGACTGGAGCTTTCGCGAAAACGTTGGATTCAGTCATTTTGTGTCCATTGGTTCCATGCTCGACGTTGGCTGGGGCGATCTAATCTATTACCTGGGAAACGATCCTCGGACGGAGAGCATCGTCATCTACATGGAGACCATTGGCGACGCCCGTGCATTCCTCTCTGCCGCTCGAGAGGTGGCCCTCACCAAGCCCATCATCGTCATCAAACCGGGTCGAACTGAAGAAGCGGCCCAGGCGGCTGCCTCCCACACCGGCTCGCTTACCGGCAGCGATGAAGTGCTGCGAGCGGCTTTTCGACGGGTGGGCGTCTTGCGGGTCGATCAGATTTCCGACCTTTTCCATACGGCCGAAGTTTTGGCTAAACAGCCCAGGCCGGAAGGTAATCGTCTCACCATTATCACCAATGCTGGCGGTCCCGGCGTATTGGCCACCGACGCCCTGATCAGCGGCGGCGGCAGCCTGGCGGAGATATCCCCTGAGAGCATGGATGCCCTCAACGCCTTTCTGCCCGCTCATTGGAGCCACAACAACCCGGTAGATATTTTAGGCGATGCCAGCCCAGAGCGATACACCAAAACCCTGGAGGTGATGGCCGAAGATCCGGAAAGCGATGGTCTGCTGGTCATACTAACCCCCCAGGCAATGACCGATCCGACGCGCACGGCCGAAGAACTGCGGCTCTACGGAAGGGGGCTTGGCAAACCAATCTTGGCCAGCTGGATGGGAGGCGCCGACATCTCAGCAGGTGAAGCGATCC
>DASRZI010000295.1:0-2569 GCA_035686605.1 Candidatus Zixiibacteriota bacterium | reverse complement strand
GCAAAGATCAAGCGTATTGATGAGCTGGAGAATATCAACCGGCTTTATGCCGAGGGAGCGATCAAGGGTAATGCTCGAGTCCTCGAGGCTGAGCGCAAGGTGTATATCTATGA
Organism: Candidatus Zixiibacteriota bacterium; assembly: GCA_035686605.1. Taxonomy (GTDB): domain Bacteria; phylum Chloroflexota; class Anaerolineae; order Promineifilales; family Promineifilaceae; genus UBA11865. Next base: position 2,456 of record DASRZI010000295.1, on the reverse strand, counting down.
GAACAGGCTGATCCATGTATTCCAGGACCAGGTCTGGGTGGAAAAGCAGAAGGAATAGAGATTTTAGGACTGACCGATCGCCAGATACTAAAGCAGATGGGAAGCGGGGATCCCAATATCCTAGGATAATCGTGAGCTCACAACATAAACACAGGAGGACGAAAAGACATGACCGAGAACTACAAGGAGATCAAGATCGAGTACGACGAGGGTGCAGACGTTTGGAGGGCGAAAGTCGGTGGTGTAGGCAAAAGCTACGATTCACTCAAGGCAGCGAAGAAGGCTATAGACTACGCTCTCAAGAAGGAGTTCATCAGGATACCCTGCTGGGTACAACGGGGGCGGCAGTGGAACAGGGGCGGATACGTCAAGGGGACCATAACCTCGACAAATATTCACGGAGAGGTCTGGGTCACCTTCGGAGAGAAGGAGCGGGAGAAGTTCTACCGGCATGATCACATCATAGGAGACAATCCGGAGAACATCCTAAAAATCAACCGTATCGGAGAGCTGCAACTAGTGAGGGACAGGGCGAACAAAGAGATCGAGGAGCTGGATAAGAAACTCACGCCGGCCATTGTACAGGGGGGCGAGCAATGATCAGATACTTGCCGGTTAATGTCGTGGGCGAGAAAGATTTCCAACGGGCAGTCAAGAAGGTTATAGCTGACAACTTGTGGTTCGCAGAAAAAAAGAAGCCGGAGGTCTCCTACGTTGAGATAGAAGTCAAGATCTTGATGCTAGAGGAGAGGTTTGTGGGCGAAGAAGGAAGGCGGATATGAGTCTCAAGTATGAGGTTCCCGCCGGCGACGTCGGAAAGCCCTGCGAGGCGTGTGGTAAGACCATCCATTTCGTCAAGACAGACAAAGGCAAGTGGATGCCTATCGAGTGGGACGGTACACCGCACTGGGGCAACTGCAGCAACCCAGCAGGGTTCAAACGACCACCCAAGAGGAAGATGGACGAGGATGAGTAAAATGGAACTGTTGAAAGACTATATTGGGGATGGCGTTTATACGATCTTTGATGGATATGGCATCTGGCTACATGCTAACGATGATGAGAATCCAACTGATCGTATCTATCTGGAGCCATTGGTTTTGGAAGCCTTGAATCGGTTTGCCAAACGATGCGTAGCAGAAAGGGAAAAGGTTTGAAATGATTTGTAGAGCTAAAATCAAGGGCGACGATACCATAGAAGTAATAGTCCTCGCTGTTAGCAACGAAAATGTTCTGGTTGCTGATACTAAAACGAGAGAAATGTATTGGGAAGATGTTCAGAATTTGAAATTTGAAAGGACTCCACTCACTAACTATGAATATCACGAAAACGCCGATGGAGTAGCTTATACGTGGGAGGATTGAGGAGCGGTGAACGAGCAAGGAGTACTGTCAGGAATAACTGAACAACAAATCATTGATGTTCTGAAAAGCAAGCATACCCGCGATTTGTTTGTACCGCATTGCAAGACTGGTCCTTCTTGGGGTTCTACGGGTCACTGTGTCTGCGGTCGCAAATATCCGAGTTTTGGTTTTATTCTTGATGCCTGGGTAATGCCTTTTTCTTGGACAAAACCGATCAGGGGTTATGAGATTAAAGTTTCAGCATCCGACTTTCGGCGAGATCGGAAATGGATAGGATATTTGGAATATTGCAACCTCTTTTATTTCGTATGTCCTTGGGGTGTGATTCCTCCGGGATTGGTGCCGGAAGAAGCCGGCTTAATCTATGTGACGAAAACCGGAGCCGGGATACGTTACATCAAAACAGCGCCGAGTCGCTGGTGGCACATGATACCGCAAGGTGTTTTCCAGTATGTGCTCATGTGGCGCAAGCAGGAGCTGTTTGACCGAGGGGAGCAGGGAGAATGAAAGATTTGAAGCGCTACGGCATCGAGCTACACGAGGATCTGGGGAAACATATTGTAGACGTTGAGAAACCCAGAAATATTTTTGCATACACTAGTCGTATAAAAATGAAACGGCGACCGGGGGGAAGAGAAACAGTAACTTTCAAGGTCCAAATAGAAGAGGGTTTACTAAAGCACACAGTACTTGACCCTAACGAGGTGAGGTATATCTTTGTGAACGAAGTAGCCAGGGTGGTGCGGGAGGTGATGGATCAACTATGAGGAAGGGTGATTGTCTCGTTTGTAAGCATCCCAAAGTCCTGGAAATCGACAAAGACTACCTATCGGGTAAGTACGTCATTACTGCATTGGCGCGAAAATATGGACTAACTAGATCGCCGATGTATCGACACTGCTACAAGCACATACCGCAGAGAATGGCTGAGCTGGCGGAGAAGCGAAACCTGGACAACGCGCAGAAGGTTATGGACAGGTTGATCGAGCGGACCACACAGGTCGAGAAATTACTGATGGCCTGCGACGAATACCTGAAAGATCCAGACGATCCGGAAAAATACACCTTAATCCCGAGAGCTGAAGAGGTGC
>DASRZI010000294.1:0-7669 GCA_035686605.1 Candidatus Zixiibacteriota bacterium | reverse complement strand
GACGCCTGGGCCGTTCTGGGACCATCCGGTTGTGGCAAGACCACTCTTCTATATCTCCTGGCTGGCCTACGCCAACCTACACATGGTGATATCTTGATTGACGGGAGTTCGCTGGACGGCCCCCGCCCACGGACTGGCCTTATATTGCAGGATTACGGTTTATTGCCTTGGTCAACCGCTCGAAAAAATGTGACCCTGGGTCTTGAAATCAGGCAGTTTTACGGACCTGACGGCAAACATGTTCCCATGGATGACGATGTCGCCGATTTCTCGCGGCGAGTCGACTATTGGATTGAACGTCTAGACCTTACTGAGCACGCCGGCAAGTATCCCGGGCAGCTTTCTGGTGGCCAAAGACAGCGGGTAGCCATTGCCCGCACCCTCGCCCTGAACCCTGATCTTTTGCTGATGGACGAGCCGTTTTCTTCACTTGATGCCCCGACGCGGGAACGACTCCAAAACTTAACCTTTGAATTGCGAGCTGAAGAAGAGCTGACCCTGGTAATAGTAACGCACGCGATCGAAGAAGCGGCGATATTGGGAAGACGAATACTTGTCCTCGGCAAAAACCCGAACCATGATCCGATCGTCATCGACAATCCCAATGCCGGTGATCCGGATTTTCGACATCAAGCCTCTTACTACGATGTCTGTCTGCGCTTGCGCGACCATATGGAAAGTGACCATGAAAAGACGTGACATGTTGTTCGCTACTCTGGCTCTGTTCATACTCTGGCAGATCGTCGCCTGGTTGGTAGATGAGCCGATTCTCCCCGGACCGGTGGCGGTTGGAAGAGTATTTTTTGCCGAGCTCGGAGATGGATTGGCGAATCACTTTCTCGTCAGCCTATGGCGTGTTCTGGCTAGCATTGTCCTGGCCGTGTTATTGGCAGCGCCGGCAGGTATTGTACTCGGTCAAAGTCAGAGGCTTAACCGAATGTTTTCACCGGTGATTTACATGCTCTACCCAATCCCCAAAGTTGTACTGGTTCCCATTGTCCTCCTGCTGTTTGGGATTGGCGATTTTCCCAAGATTCTCATCATCTTCATGATTCTGTTTTTTCAGATACTAGTACTGGTTCGAGATAGCGCTGCAAGCATCGAACCCAAAACGCTCTTATCGGTTCGAAGTTTAGGGGCCGGTCGAAGAGCATTGTTCCGTTATGTCTACTTCCCTGCCAGTTTGTCGGCCATTTTAACGGCACTCCGCCAATCGGTGGGAACAGCCGTGGCGGTCCTGTATATCGCCGAGCTCTTCGCCACCCAAAGAGGATTGGGCTACTACATCTCTTTGAATGGCAGTACGCTGTTCAATTACCCCGCCATGTATGCTGGCGTCGTGGCAATGAGTCTTTTAGGGCTTGGCTTGTATTTCTCGGTAGATCGGCTTGAACGCCATATCTGCCCGTGGAGATTCGCCGGCTAGTAATTTACCGGTATTCATAGCGACGGTGTTCTCAAATCAGATATCTAGAACCGTTACCTTCGAATGCGCCGATCTAGCCGGGAAACCCTTCCCGAGAGGAACTCTGCCCTCAGTCGCTGCGAGATAGGCCATCGAGTCTCGGCAGATAGCAAACCCCTAACTGGACTTAGACCATCGTCTCATTGATAATCTGCTGCACTTTGTGCATGCTTGGGGCAAAGGAGAAGATTCGTGACGTCATACCAGCAGTTTATTCGCAGATGCAAGATTCGATACGATTTCGATGATCAGATCCAGGTGCGCTATCAGCATTCGGATGGTGAGTCGTATGATACTTGGGTTAGCGGTGAAGAGATCGTGAGCCGTATCGAATCCGGCGAAGCCAAAGAGCGCCTAAGGGCGCTAAAAAACCTCAATCTGGATGCACTGCGACAGCTCAGAGAGGATCTGCCTGAGAAGGGTAAAGAAAGAGCATGGAGCACGCTGAAGGACCAATTAGCGGATTCGCTCGAGGAATCGATCGGAGGGAACATCATTGGAGACAGTTTTGCTGATGCTGTTCGAGGTTCTGACGACGATTACGAGCCAGGACAAGATCGCTGGCTGCTTCTTCTTCAAGAAACAGCATTTAGATCTAGGGTCTTAGAACTTGCCTGGATTCAGCTCGAGGGTTCTTTTCCAGATGACGATTCGACGGAAGAGCCGGACGATTGGATATGAGTCCATATTCTTTATCAGGTATGGCATTGGTATGGTTGTTCGACCATACCCCATGTTTTATCCAACTGTGATCTGAACTCGCTATGCACTCAATTGTTAAGCATCTAAGCAAACGAATCCGCCTGACCAACGTGGCCCGGCTCCTCGCCTTCTTGGCGATTATGTTGCTTGCAGGGAGAGTTGGAGTGCAAGCGATGGTCCAAACAGGACAGGAAAATCATTCTGAACTTGTTAGTAATGCTGCAGGTAGAGTTAACGACGAGAACAGCCAGCATCCCGGTTCATTCTCGACACCGGACCTTACTGAAACAATTCTAATCCCTCTCCTGCATCTTGATCCGACCCCTACTATCACCCCATCTCCAACGGCAACCCCGATACCTCAGCCGAACTGGCTCGCCTATTTAAATCGATTCAGGACAACCACTGGTCTTTTGTCCCTTGTAGAGAACGAGGTTTGGTCTGATGGAGACTGGCTGCACAGTCGATATATGGTCAAGAACGATTACGTTGGACACAGTGAAGATTCCGGAAATCCATGGTATACGCCAGATGGCTACGCAGCCGCACAGAACGGCAATGTTTTCGTCACATCGCAAATGAACGCAGCAGAAGAATACCCCATTAGTTTTTGGATGACCGCACCATTCCACGCTATTTCCATGATCGATCCCCAACTTCAAGCCGCAGGTTTTGGGATTTACAGCGAGGATACAGGTTATTGGAGAACGGGTTCGACTCTTGATGTGAGACGGGGAATAGGTCCACTTCCTCCAGGTACATCGTACCCGATAGCATATCCGGCTGACGGCGAATCAACCTGGTTGACCGCGTATTATGGGGGCGAATTTCCCGATCCCCTAACGAGCTGCCCAGGTTATAGTCCACCAACAGGACCTCCGCTGATGCTCCAACTTGGAAGTGGAGATATCACCCCTCAGGTAATCGGCCATAGTCTCATGGCAGATGGTATTCCTCAGGAGAGTTGTCTATACGATGAGACTAGCTACTTTAATCCAGATTCCTCCATGCAGTGGACGGGGCGCATCGTTCTGAACAACCGAGATGCCATCGTGATCATGCCTCGCTATCCGCTCGTCGAAGGAACTATATATTCTGTCTCGATAACCACCTCCAACTCAACTGTCACATGGAGCTTTTCGGTTGATACTTCTTTTTACGATGGTCGAGATTTGGACTCATCGACTTTTCAGATCGGTCCCTCTGCACCGCCCGGTGAATAGTAGATCTCTAGGGGAATCACCCAATATGACACATGTCATGGCTAATGAGTGACTTATGTCGCTGTGCCTCGCATAGTCTCTTCAATATACTTACTAATGAATTCGGATATCTGAATAGTTGATCAATCGAAAGACCCGTCGAGCTCTGTCCAAAGCAGTTTCATTGTACTCTGTTACGGAGATCGACGGGTCTCGATCATAATCCGAAAAGCGTGATATGAGTCTACCAAGGATTGAAGAGATAAATCTGCTCCATGCAAATATTTGCAGTGCACTTGCAGAACCAAAGCGCATTCTGATATTGTATGCGCTCAACGAGAGGCCATGGAATGTTTCCGCCTTAGCCGAGTTTCTGGGTGTTCCGCAGCCGACCGTATCCCGCCATTTACGGATTCTCCGCTATCAGTCACTGGTTGTAGCTGAGCGCGAGGGATCATCTGTTGTGTACTATATTGCAGACCTTCGTATAATCGAAGTGCTGGAAACTATGCGGCAGATACTTTATGATTCAAATGCACAGCGTTCAGCGCTATTACAAACTGGCATGACAGCATAGATGTATCGGAGGGAAAAATGAAAGTAGTAATTGACCGTGATTTATGTGACGCCAGCTTGCCCTTTTGCGATCGCTGTTCCGCAGCCTTCATCCGGTATCCAGAAGGTACCGATCGCATGTGCATTAAAGACATCATTGAAGATGGCAAAGACACTCTTACGATCGAGATGCATACCGATGAGCGGAGTTTGGTCGTCGAACTGACAGCAGAAATGCAGGAATTGGCGAGTGTCGAGGGATGGGAAGCGCTGGTAGATTTTGATCCTGCGCTCTTCCGCTCCGGTGCAGACAGTAAGTGGCGTGAAATTAGGATGCTGCCTGACAACCATTAGTGGACAATCGTTGTCGCTAGGCTGAATGGTCTGGCGGAGTTATCGGTAAAAGTAAGTCGGCAAGTGGACGAAATCAAGAAAAACTATAGTGAAGATTTAGCACTCGAGCCGATCGATAGGAATCAAAGGGAAGCTTTCCAGGATAAACTGTCCACACCCCTTTATTGGGCCCAGAATGCTGCTTACGCGGCGTTAGCATTCAGTTCTTTTTCCCATTATCCAACATTAGTAAACTTTTCACCGTATGGAGGCATATAGAATGTCCTTAGGCGATACGGCCTTCCACGAAATCAGTCGCAAACAGCGAGCCAACGAAGCCCCAGTCAAATATTACAAACGGGCTGTTGAGGATCGCATTGCAGATTTTGATGAGGCCATTTTAGGTTATGATGCAGAAATGGCGATGGAGGAGGCAAGTCGTTGTCTCCAATGTCCCCTACCACAGCCTTGTATGACCGGATGCCCAGCGGGCAACGATCTGGCGACTGCGATGTGGCACATCAGCCAGGGAGAGTTTATTGAGGCAGCCCTGGTATTTTCCGAGACGAGCCCACTAATTGAGGTGTGCGGCCGCGTCTGTCCAAATCTTTGCCAGGAAAGCTGTGCTCAGAGTTCCAGACGTGGGCCGATTTCTATTGGCAAGCTTGAAGAATTCATTGCCGACGAAGCCCGTTTAGCTGGCGCTCTGGCAATTAAGGTCCCGGATAAGAAGACCGGGAAGCGAGTAGCCGTTGTCGGTTCGGGTCCAGCCGGCATCACCGTTGCCGAAGACCTCATCAAGAAAGGTCACGAAGTGACAATTTATGAGGCCTGGCCTGTTCCTGGCGGCGTCCTGATTTACGGAATCCCGAGCTTCAAACTCGACAAGCGGGTAGTCTTGTTAAAAATCGACGACCTCAAGGAAGCAGGGGTCAGGTTCGTAACCAACACCCGCATCGGCGAGCAGATCACGATTGACGACCTTCAGCGTGAGTATGATGCCGTATTCCTCGGCACTGGAGCCGGGGTAGAGGCATCGATGAATATTCCCGGCGAGGATCTTGAGAATATTTACAGCTCTACCGACTTCCTCATTCGGGCCAATGTTCCCCCTTATATGCTGCCGCCTGGAAGGCGAGAAGTACCCTATGTCGGAAAACGCATGGCGGTTATCGGCGGCGGCGATACCGCCGTCGACTGCGCGCGTTCCGCTATTCGCCTCGGTGCTGATGATGTGACCATCGTCTATCGGAGGACCGAGTTAGAAATGCCGGGCAACCGCGCTGAGCGTTATACTTGCCTGGAAGAAGGGGTCAAAATCAAATATCTTCAGGCTCCGGTTGAATATATCGCCGACGAAAACGGCAATGTCAAGGCCATGAAGGTCATTCGGATGGAACTTGGCGAGCCCGATTCTTCCGGACGTCGCCGGCCCGTTCCGGTCGAAGGCTCGGAATTTATTCAGGAAATCGACTCGGTGGCTCTAGCGGTTGGCTATTGGCCTGATCCATTCTTGAGTGAAAAGACGTCTGATCTAGTAACCCATCGGTGGGGCTTGATAAAGACGGACGAGGAAATCGGAGCGACGAGTCGAGAAGGCGTGTTTGCCGCCGGAGACAATGTTCACGGTCCTGACTTGGTAATTACAGCGGTATTGGGCGCCCATAAAGCTGCTCAGAGTATGGATGCCTATCTAAACTCCGAGCCAATTCCATGGCTGGCGGTCGAAGAGAAGTAGAAGGTCCTCGATCCATTCAAAAGTTAAAGGAAAAACCGCCGGTTGTCGCATCGGACATCCGGCGGTTCGTATTTGATTCTAGTATAGTGTTTTTCGGCTCCCCACCCTCTTTACACAATTAGACATAGATCACCTGGGCGCCTTCGGCCATCTCGAGAAACTCCATCGCGCCGACAATTCCTACAACCTCGTCGAAAAGATCTTCTTTGGTGAGTTTCATCATATCGGCCGTCGTTTTACAGGCGTAAAGCTTGCCACCTGCGTCGGCGATACTCTGCAGGTACTCGCGAACTGGCGGGAATCCAAGTTTCTCCATCTCTTTCTTCATCATGGAGGTCGAGAAGTCGGTCATGCCAGGCAGCATAGCCATGAAGTTAGGTATGCCCATGCCATTTGGCATCGCCATCGATGGATTACCCAGCGGCGTGCACTTCAGGTTATCCATCCGCTTGTCAGTGATCATATCCAAACCCCAGAAGGTGAAGAAGATATTGGCCTCAATTCCTTCCATCAGTGCCGCATTTGCGAGCACCATTCCTGGGTAAGCCATATCTAGCGAACCCTTCGAAAAAATGATGCAAAGTTTATGATCAGATTCTTCAAACATCGGTCTTTCTCCTTAGTCAATTCTGATAATTACCTGTGCCAGGGAGTAGAACAAGAAAGTCAATTCGCGCTCAGACTCCAACGAACCAACTAGAATAGATGCATCCGGTCGGTTTTTTCAAGCCAGATATATAGGCAACCTTCATGGCAGGTCCCTTCGGAAATAATTTGTGGAGCTCTTTGGTGGGAACTCTGGCTTCTGATGTGATCCGCCTTAGCGTTGGTGCTTCACCCGTAGATTCGAAGTCCGCGCGACATAATTCGATGACCGACCAATGACGGTCGGTGAGTGGTGTGATACCGACTTCGCCCGCCAAGGTTTCGGCCACTTCCTTATCCCACTGGCTGAAGTCTTCCATGAAGCCTTCAGCATCGAATTCGATCGTTTTTCCAGCTATATCTCTTGTTGACATGTTGATTACCTCCGTAATTCTGTAGCTACCTAAAAATTGTTAATTCTCACTTACTGTTCGTAATACATTCATCGTTTTAGCCAGCCCTCGTCTTACGGCTGGATCGTTAAACTGTCTCATCAGGTAGAGCATGGAGACATTCTCGGGCAGATCCTCTTCCCGCATCACCGAGGCCGTACTGCTAAGCATCTGCATGATCTCGGGTTGGGTCATCTCCTTTAAGGTATTGGTAATTGAAGTCTTGGTTCGGTCGAATTGCTTTTTGCCGGACTAGATTTTTACGGACTTGAACTTTTTCGCTTTACTGCTCCTTGGACAGCATGTTGCCAATTGTCACTATCCTGGCTATCCTAACCTGTGATGAATCCTGCACACTGGTTTTTTGACAAGTTATATCCCCTGATTCGCTTCGTCTACGAAAGGATTCAAGGGCATGCCTGGTTCGACGAAGTGACGCCACAACTCTGGTTGGGCGGCGCGCCAACATACGCTCGTGACTACGAGTATATTAAACAGGCTGGAATTACGGCTGTCCTTAATATTCGAGCCGAGCGCGATGATGATCAGGAGTTTTATCGCCAGAACGGAATCGACTATTTGCGGCTCGAAGTATTGGACGTAACAGTGCCCTCAGCAGAGGCTATCGACAAGGGTG
>DASRZI010000293.1:0-3216 GCA_035686605.1 Candidatus Zixiibacteriota bacterium | reverse complement strand
TCAATTACTGGCCCTGCCTAATACGACAGTTATCACATGGCCAATCCGCCGTCTATTTGGATAACCTCACCTGTAATGTATGAAGCCTTATCCGAAGCGAGGAACGTTACCAGGTGAGCCACCTCTTCAAGTTCGCCAAGGCGGTTGAGCGGAATAAGCTCGAGCGCTTTCTCGACCATTTTCTCAGACAGCACATTGGTTAAGGCGGTGGGAAAGAATCCGGGAGCTACGGCGTTGACTGTTATCTGGCGCGATCCAAGCTCCTTCGCTAGAGACTTGGTGAAACCAATAATACCTGCCTTTGACGCAGCATAATTTGTCTGCCCTCCCTGCCCGACCAGGCCGCTTATGGAGGAGATGTTTACAATGCGCCCTCCTTGCTTGCGGCGGATCATAGGCCGGGCCACCGCCTTACAGCAGTTGAACATGCTTTTCAGGTTCGTCTCGATTACTATGTCCCAGTCGTCCTCTTTCATCATCAGCAAGAGCATATCCCGGGTCGTTCCGGCATTATTGACCAAGATATCAACCTGACCATAGGTCTCAAGCGTCTTCTTGACCATGGACTGGGTCGCATCAAACTTGCCCACATCTGCTTGATAGGCAAACGCCTGCCCACCGTTCGAATTAATTCCATCGACGACTTCGGCCGCGGCTTCACCGCTGCTGAAATAATTAACCACCACACTGGCGCCTTGGGCGGCGAATTCCTCGGCTATGGCTCGCCCAATCCCACTTGAAGCTCCAGTTACAATGGCGACTTTACCCTCTAACATCTTCATATCACTCATATACCCTACCGGATTCCAAATCAGGTCGTCCCGTATTAAGGGCGCGTTTCTGATATTTTCAAGAATTATATGGACTCCATCAGTTTTACACGACTGGCCTTGCGGTCTATCCTTTTCATCAATCCGAGCAAGACATCTCCTGGGCCTGTTTCAACAAAGGTATCAACTCCTTCGTCTAGTAGATACCTCATCGATCGTGTCCACTGGACCGGCGCAGTCAGCTGCGCTTTCAGCTCCACCCGGATATCATCTGACGAAGTCAATGGGCGACCACTGACGTTACCAATCACTGGGATTTCTGGGGTGACGAAGGGCGTCCCATCGACCGCCTCACTAAATTCCGCCACCGAGGAGTTCATCAAGGCTGAATGGGCCGCTATGGTGATGGGGAGGATTACAACTTTGCGTGCGCCAGCATCCCTTGCCAACGTTGTCGCCATTTCCAATGCCGATCTATCTCCTGAAATCACGACCTGACCAGGGCAATTATCGTTGGCCATCTGAACAGGTTTGCTCGTTTCTCGCTGAGCCTGTTCACAAATATCTTCGACCTGTTTCACATCCAGGGCGAGGATGGCTGCCATGGCCCCTGGTTCGCGTTCACCTGCAGCTTTCATTAACTCAGCACGACGGCGTACCAGGTATAGTCCGTCCGAGAAATCCATACTTCCTGCCGCAGCAAGCGCAGAAAGCTCCCCCAAGCTATGACCGGCGACATACTCAGGCAAAGGCCATCCCTTGGTCTGAGCCGCGCGCCAGGCGGCAATGCTGGTCACGTATAGTGCCGGCTGCTGGTTTACGGTGTCTGTTAACTCATCTTTCGGACCAGAAAAACATATGGTTGAAAGGGAGAAGCCTAATTTCTGATCCGCTAGATCAAAAACAGCACGTGAAGCAGGTTCGGCATGATAGATTTCATGCCCCATGCCTACGTGCTGCGACCCCTGTCCGGGGAATAAAAGCGCAACGCTCACTTGTTAAGGCTCCACAACGGTTACCTAAAAAACCCGTACAGGACGATCTTACTCCTCGAATTCCGGCAAAATCTGCCGTCCATTATAGGTCCTACAACTAGGACACATATAGTGGGCCCTCTTAAAATCACCACAATTCGAACAAGGAACGAGATGTGGCGCGGTCAGATTCTGATGGGTTCTTCGTTTTGCCCCACGAGTGTGCGAGATTTTTCTTTTTGGTACAGCACCCATTATATTTATCCTTACCTTAGCAAAAAAAAGCGGCCTGATTGCCGCGAACCACAATTATAGTCAGGCCTTCTCCTGTGTCAAGCACATTAATGAAGTTCGACCCAAGTGGTTTTTGTAGTTTACTGGCTGAGCCAGATCTGTTGGAGAAGAACCTAATCTGCGGCTGCTTCTACCTGTTCTACTTCAAGCTCCGGTTCACCTTCTAGTTTTCGCATCCCGTTTCGAATGACAGACAGCGAACGAAGGAGATCTTCTTCCAACTTAGCGAGAACGTCGAGTGCATATACATCCGAATCCTGGCGGATCATCTCGGCATCTCTACGGGCGCGTTCTAAGATGGTGTCGGCTCTCTGCTGGGCGGAGACCATAACCGTATCACGGCGAACAAGATCTGTCGCTTCATGTTTTGCCAATTCACGAATCCTGTCACCCTCTTCATGGGCTTGAGCAAGGATTCGATCCTTCTCGGCCTCGACACGGTTTGCGCGTTTCACCTCTTCGGGAATTGACACTCGCATCTGATCAATGATGTTGAATAGACGATCTTCATCGACGATCAGGTTCGCTGAGAGAGGAATTCGCCGACTTTCAGCAAGTACCTGTTCCAATCTGTCTATAAGATGTTGAATGTCCATTTTACCGCCCCGATGTTAAGACTATATACGAGCCAATCCTCCTCAGCCTATTATAGCTATGAGGGTCCCTGTCATGCAACGAATGCCCGCTCGGTAACATTTTCTATTGACGCAATACGTGAATACAGCCGGCATGTGACTGTAATCTAACAGTGAATAAATCTTGATATTGCTAATTCTCGAACTGCATCAGTCTCGTAATGACTGAGCTTCGATGAGATAACCTGGTTCATGCCCGTCAAAACGCTGCCCCAGTGCTTTGGAGACATTGGGAGGCACCATACTGCTTACGTCACCTTTAAAAGAGGCGATCTCCCTTATTATGGTGCTGCTGAGAAACGTATGCTCTTCGCGGGTTATTAGATTAACCACTTCGATCTCCGGCGCCAGCCTCTGGTTTGCCAGCGCCATACGGAACTCAAATTCGAAGTCGGAGAAAACGCGCAGGCCACGAATGATGACCTGGGCGCCAACTTTATTGGCGAAGTCGACGGTCAGCCCGCCATATGGCATGACCTGGAGATTTGAAACGTCGTCAAGAGATTTCAGTATCATGTCGACGCGCTCATCTACGGGGAAGAG
>DASRZI010000292.1:0-8286 GCA_035686605.1 Candidatus Zixiibacteriota bacterium | reverse complement strand
TTAAGCGAGGCTTCAGTCACTTTATTTCCACCATATTCAGGTTCACCGGAGAAGGCCACGATGGCTTGATACGGGCTCTTACACTCCTTCAGGTAATCGCAGAAAGCGAAATAGTATTGAATAGCCCGCTGGATATTACTGGTCACCACCATTGATCGTGCCTGCCCACCTATCTTATTCTTTGCCAACACCTGTTGTTGGAAGTGGTCCACCATAATCACCGCTTTCTGGCGAATAGCGTATTTGTTGGATTCGACATAAAGACGAAGTTTCTTCTGTGCCCTCTTGGTGTCAAACTGTGGATCGTCTTCAATCTTCTTCATCAGTCGGTAATAACTTTCAACTGGTGTGTAGTTCTTCAATACATCGAGTATGAAACCCTCCTGAATCGCCTGTTTCATAGTGTAACTATGGAATGGTCGATGTTTTACATCGTCCCCTTCAAGCCAAGGTTCTCCGAAGAGTTCCAGCGTCTTGTTCTTGGGTGTGGCAGTGAAAGCGAAGTAACTGGCGTTGGGCAGCATTTTACGGGCTTCGATTATGCGGTTGATGGTATCTTCTGTGGTTTCTTCTTCTTTCTCGCCTCCTTCTGGTGAAAGTGCAATATTCATCTTTGCTGCTGTACGACCGCCCTGGCTGGAATGAGCTTCATCGATGAGGAGTGCAAACTTCCGGCTTCGATGTTCGTTGCTGATTGCATCCAGGACATAGGGAAACTTCTGGACAGTCGTAATTATAATCTTCTTGCCACTTTCGAGGAATTTTCTGAGTTGACCCGAACCTTCTGTCACAGCGCCCACCGTAGCTGCTACCTGGGCGAACTGCCTGATAGTATCACGGATCTGTTTATCCAGCAACTTGCGGTCTGTAACCACGATAACTGAGTCGAAGATTGCTACATTTTCTTTCTCCAATCCGACGAGCTGATGAGCCAGCCAGGCAATGGAGTTACTTTTACCACTGCCTGCCGAGTGCTGGATAAGATAGCGATGTCCTGCACCCTTCATACTCACATCTTCCAAAAGTTTTCGTACAACATCGAGCTGGTGATAGCGCGGAAAAATCTGTAATTCTTTTTTCCGACCAGTTCGCTTGTCTTTTTCCACAACTATCTGGGTATAGTTCTCGATAATATCTGTGAAACCCTCGCGGGTTAGTATGGTGCGCCATAAATAATCAGTCTTAATACCGTCAGGATTTGGCGGGTTACCTGCTCCGTCGTTATAGCCTTTGTTAAAGGGCAGGAACCACGAATCATTCCCTTTGAGATGAGTACAAAAGCGCACTTCCTGATCGTCCACTGCAAAATGCACAAGGCAACGGCCGAACTGGAAAAGCAGTTCGCGGGGAGAACGGTCGCGTTTGTACTGCTGTACTGCATCTTCCACTGTCTGCTTGGTGAGTCGGTTCTTGAGTTCAAAGGTGGCGACAGGGAGGCCGTTTATGAAAATGACAAGATCAAGGGAGAACTGGCTTTCATCTTTGCTGTAGTGCAATTGCCGGGTGACGCTAAAGAGGTTAGCTGCAAAGCGCTCCACTGCTTTGGCATTGCCAGGGGATGGTGTGCCATAAAAGAGATCCACTGAAGCGGGCCCGTGATGTATTCCTTTGCGCAACACATCCACAACGCCGCGCTTGGCAATCTCACCTTGGAGACGTGCCAGAAACTTGAGTCTTGCTGGACCGTCTGTGGCGATGTTCATTTGGGCAAAGACGTTGGATTGGGTTGTTTCCAAGAAGGTGAGCAGTTTCTTAAGGTCCACAGCATGGTCACGGTCGTAGTCCTTTGGATCGCCTGTGACGTAACCGGCGCTAACGGGTCCTGGCTCGCGCACACCCTCAATGCTGGGAGTAGCTTTGCTGTGGTAACCGGTTAAAAAATCTATAATCAGGCTTTCCAATCCCTTTTCACTGATGTCACTCGTCATCTATTGGCAACCTCCTCAAATTCAGTCATGTCCTCTGATTCGGTGTCCTCGCCGAAATCCACATCTTCCAGAACTTCGGCCTCGTCCATTGCCGTCAGTTTCACACCTCGCACATCCAGCTTACCTGTAACCACATCGGCTATCAAGCGGATACGATATTCGCGAAGGAGTTTAATCTCACGATTTGCCATATCAATCAGCTCATCGAACTCCGCTATTCTTAGACCAAGGATCGATGCGATTTCTAATTGTTCATCAAGCAGGGGAAGGGTGACTGGGAGATTTCTAATAGATGCTAAAGACAGATTGAAAATCGTAGTTCCAGTTACCTTTTGCCGGAAGTACTCCCTAACTGCTTCGGACTGAAGAAAATAGAACAAATAGTTCCTTGAAATATCCTTGCCACAGTTAATATATGCTGCGCTCTTTCCAAGTATTATCGATTCACCTTGATAATAAGCCACATTACCGATGGTTCCGTTGATAGACATCAACAAGGTACTCTCATCTAGCGCAATCTTAAGTTTCTGGAATTCATATTCACTGACGGACTGTGTGGATGACTTCATATTTATAGATCCATTCGATAAATTGTTCCCATTGATAAAATGATATGGTGAATCCTCTACATATTCTGGTGTGCCATGTAATCAGTCACCGATTCTTGTCGTGAGCCGCATCAACTTTATGGTTCGCCAATGCTCAGGTACATCGCCGAGCCAGTCTATGCCAGAGGGATTTAATCGGACATTTGGGTCGAGGCCTCGGATCACGACTCGATTGATTAAGACCTGCTTCTGCTCATTCATTAGTTCGATGAGCCGCTGCTTGGTGCGGATGAAACGATCGATTTTCCGGTTAGTATGGTCAAGAAACCGCACGATTGCGGATTGTTCGTCAACAGTGGGCACGACG
This sequence comes from Candidatus Zixiibacteriota bacterium, assembly GCA_035686605.1. Lineage (GTDB taxonomy): Bacteria > Chloroflexota > Anaerolineae > Promineifilales > Promineifilaceae > UBA11865. The sequence continues at coordinate 5,443 of DASRZI010000292.1, read as the reverse complement.
ACCGGAATTTGTCGCATTCCTTGAATCGATAAGTCCCATTGTCCAATACGCACCCCATCTGAAGCTTGGCCAAAGTGAGCCACATACGGCTTGCTACGCAGAAGAGCCTGTCCGAAAGTGCGGTTGAGGATGCGGAATTCGAAGACATAATAAGCGGGGCTGACGATACCATCACAAGGAGCGATGCCCATCGAACCCTGCCATGCCTTCATCTTATTGATAACCAGATCCCCGGCGCGAGCCACTTTGTAGTTGGTCAGGTCATCAGGAATGAAGTTGTGGTTTTCATTGACATCCGTGAGCGACCTCACAAACACCCCTTTTTCGCGAGCGACAGAAAGTAGTGGTAAGTCAGGGCGGTTGCGTTCACTTCGATGGGAGATGAGAGTTCGAAGTTTTTGAACAGTCCAGCTCGATGGCACAGAACCGATCCATTGCGAACCTGACTCCTTGTATTTCGGGTAAGGCTTAAGGCCGTTGATGTTGAACCGATCAGTCACTGAAGACCTCCTTGATGAGTTCGGCAATCATTTGGGAATCGATCCCGCCGTCGGGCTTGTCTTCCGTAACTATGAGCTGACGTCTGGCTTTCACATCTTCCTGGCGTGGCTTGATGTCATGCGAGCGGTACCACTCAAGCTTTTTCTTCCAACGCTTCTCATAGGCGGGGTCTTGCAGCATCCCACAGTGTTCCCAGAAGTACGTGATGCCGATGTCATCGTCCTCGATTGTGAAGTCCGGGTATTTAACGACGCCATCGATTTCCAGAGGGGCTTCATAGTGGTAATCAAGTTTCCAATGGTAGAGTTTATCGGCAATGATGACCTCGGATTTGGAACGCACTGCTTCGCCACGTTCCGTCCGATGGATGAGCCACTCTTCGAGGAATTTGTCACCCACAGCGACCGGGTTGGGCGGTCTAAATAGATTGGTAAGTCGCGTAGCAATGGCGGAATATCTCTCAGAGCTGAGCTTTTGGAGGTCGGTCGCCGAGCCTTGGTGAAATATGACAACCTTTTGTCTTTGACGTGTGAGGGCTGTGTAAAGCAGTTCACGAGTAAGCATCAGCGGTGAACGTGGCAGGATGAGAAATACGACCTCAAACTCGCTGCCCTGTGCTTTATGGACAGTTAACGCGTAGGCGAGCTCCAAATTCGCTTTGCCTTCCTCTTCAAAGTCGCCGGGATAGAAAGTAAACACCTTGCCTTGCTGGGTGGAGAACTCGATTTCAAGGTTAGTAGGTTTCCAGTCGCGATTTTTAGTGCGCCTATGACCTACCGCCATGCCGATTTCGCCGTTAGCGAGATAACCCGACTCGTTAGGCTTGGGACGGATGCGCCCTTTTGGGACTGACCAGTTGCTATTGTTGATGACTTTGTCGCCATACACAAGCTGGTTATCGCCCAATGGTTTCGGAATGCTACGGTATTTACCGGGATTGCGGGCCTTGTCGATCTCCTGGACTTTGTATCGAAGATGAATGATGCGGTTAAGCGTGTCCACACCCCAAGGTTTTTGGCGTACCGGGCTGAGTATTTGCCACGCCTCAGCATAACGACTTGCTCCCTCATATTTTCCATACTTATTGTTGAACCATGCCGAGCCATTATTGTCGATAACACCACCCAAGCTTTTCGCAAATGCTTGCCATTCTTCCAGCTTGTTGTCAAACCCGAGTGACTCAGCCAGTACAGCAGGTATGAGTTTTTCCAGTTCGTCCGGAGTGTTCCAAGGAATGAATTGAACCGTCTCGCTATTACAGCGCCCAGCAAGAATCTCAAAGACCTGATCCTCCCCTGGACCAACTACATTGCCGCCAAACCATCCAGCAAGCTGGAGGTCTTCGCGTTCACCTGCACCTTGACGACGGGAAATAGTCAGTTCCGAATAGCCCTTCGCTACGCTAGGAAATTGGGATTCAATGTTATCCGGACGAAGGCGCGCGATTATATCAACAAATGGACGGCCTGCACCAATGGGTGGTAACTGTCGAGGATCGCCAACAAAAATCAACCGATGTACACCGCTGATTGCTTCGAGCAATGCGCCCATCATTTCTTCGGTAAGCATCGAACACTCGTCTACAATGACCGTGCGCCCGACCTTATCGCCAGGCTCTCCGGTAAGGAGATAGCGTTGACTGTATAAATCATAACGATTGCTATCTAATAGGAATTTTGCAATGGTGCAGGCACGGAAGTTCTTTGCGCCAGCCCGCTTGGCAACATCTTCCATCCGGACTCGCGCCTTGCCGGTAGGAGCGAGCAGCAGGATTCCGTCATTGTGGATTTCAGGACGCTGACAGAGAACGGAAAGCAAAGTCGTTTTTCCAGTCCCAGCCGGACCGATGAGCACGCTGAAACGTGAAGAGGCGATTTCGGTTAGTGCAGCAGATTTCTCTTGACGGGCGCGCTCTTCCTTTTCTATTTCAACCGGATCCTCAGTTTTCTGGAGTCCTTTTCGTAACTGCTCATGCTCAAGACTTTTATCCAATTCAGCTCGCCAGTCGACATTAACTTGATGGCGTTCAGCTTCGATGCGCTTGTTGACAGTGGAACGGATAAGTTTACCTACTGCGGCCAGGCGTTCAAGCTGATAGGCGCGACGACCATCAGCCATTTGGACGAGTTGGATTTCACCAGAGAATCGTTCCTCCTCAACCACGGCAAGTAGATCGGCGGTGACTGGGGTGCGTTGCTCATCTTCAATCTCCTCACGGTGGCGTATCGCATTAATGATGTCAGATTGAGCACAAACGGTATCGCCGCGTAGGACAGCGCCCTCTAATTCGCGGATAACAAGCGCTCTTAGGCGTCGAGCATCCACGGCTGTCTTGACAGTTGACGGATCAGGAACTGGATGTCGATCACGAATAAATGCTGTCGGAAACATGCCGCGATCCACCGCACCAATAGAAATCGGTGACGAACTTAACCGAGTGGCCTCATAGAGAAGATAGGGATTTTTGAGAAAATCTTTATCATTAAGCATGATGCCGGATTCTTGCCGTTCCTCAGGAATTGCATTGGCAATAGCTTGCTCATCTGTAAGGTCAATGCGGCTGAGCAATTCAAGGAAAGAACGGCGCTCTGCCGAAAGTTTCTGCCAAGACTTGATTATAGTGTCGTCGAGATATTGGACAAGGTCGGGTGGAAGATGCTTCTTTGGGGCAGATAGAACTTTATCCCAAGCTTCCCACGGGTTGCCATCTTCTCCTACTTCCTCGACGAGCGCCTGAGCCAAGAAATGACCCATTGGAACACTGGTGGCGATGAGGACTGCTCCGAGTCCGGGAAAAGCGCCGCGTTTTTTCCAGAGTCGTCCAAGTTGGCGGTCTATCCATTCTTCCTGAGGGCGTGATTGATAGTTGAAAAGCTCAGAGGCGCGCAGCAAGGAAGCACGACAAGCTAAAAGCGCACTTATGGCGGCATCGTTGCCGACATGTTCTGTGACATAGGAAAACTCAACGAAGCGGTCTTCAGGAGCGAAAGCAACCACTTCTGCAGGGTCGAAGTTTCGACCATCATCTGATTTCTCCAATGCCTCGTGATAAGGGAGCAGGAATCCGTCCTTAAAGTCCGGACGGATGGAGTGAATGACCATCCTCTCCCATAGCAGGCTCCGAATCTTGCCTTTGGTGGAGCCGGTGTATTCGTATTCCGTCAGTTCGCCGATATTCAGAACTCGCCCGACTCCGATCAGCACTCGTCGCCCAGTATCTTCCACAAGGGGAATTTGCTTGGCGTAGAAGAAAACCAATGACTCTTCTTTACGTACATGATTCCAAAAACACTCCAACAGGGCGCGATGATTGCGATGGTCTTGAATCCATTTTGTTTCGAAATCCAATTCTGGTTCGACGGATTGATCAACTTCACTTAACGGAAAATCCTCAACAAATCCAGGATTTTCTTTGTCGGGGTTTCCCCAAACAAATTTCTTATTAAGCCAACGAAAGGGGAGCGCAGCCGCACCATAAGCTGGAAAATGGAGTAGTGTCTTCTTGAAGTGTGAGTGTGTCCCAGACCACCCCTTCGCATAAGGATGTTCAGGAAAGATATCAAAAGGAAAGTTTGCCATAAATGTAGCGCGTTCTCGCACGCATGGCGGATAATCATCCACTTGGATATCCTTTAAACTATTTGTGACAAACTGCTCTTCTGCAGCCTCGTTCTTATTTTTGAAGATGTTCCCTAACTTCAGGCACGATGTGTTGTGTTTAGGGGACTGGCACACCGTGCCGTTCCATTCAGCGTCATGCCATGGAACACGAATCGAAATATGACGGAATGGATATTTCATTTTTTCTCTCCTCCTAAAATGATTTCGTCAAGTATGCCTTCGGCTTCCATCTCCACCGCGATGATGTCAGCGCGGATCTCTTCCAGAGTACGGAGCGGTTGTGGTTTGTAGAAGTAGCGGGTAAAGGATATTTCATAGCCAATCTTTGTGGCCTTTTCATCGATCCATGCATCTGGCACATAAGGCAGCACTTCACGACAGAAGAAAGCTTCGATGCCACCCTCTTCCAACAAAGGCACCTGTTCGGTATCGCGCAGGTCGCTGTCTGTCTCGTACTCAACCACAAATGGCTTGCCCTCAAGCGTTAAAGGATAGAAACCGCGTAATGGATCAGCTTCAATCTTGCCTGGCTTGTGGAGCTTTTTAATTACTGGTTTGGCAGATTCATTCTTCTCTGCAAGGGCACTTTGTAGCAGTTTCTGACGTTTAGCATTGATCTTTATGCCGTGGCTTTCGGCATCCTTCTCTATTTCAGCCATGAATATGTTGAAGTCAGTATGCGGGCCAGGACCGAGGGTGTTAACCAGGCGATCAGCGAGATGGGAAATAGGCTCATCCTTTGCCTCAGCGCAGGCTTTTTTGAAACGAGCACGGGTGGTAGTAGAGAACTCGACCATCAAACGAAGAGGACGCTCTACTGTAATCTTCCAGTATCCTAAGGCGGCATTCGGGAAGATCTTCGACTGCTCGGTCTTCTCAAAGGCTGAAAAAGCTTCCATTATGCGCGGGATATCGTCCACTGAAAGTTCACAGTTCTTCTTGCCAAGGTTCTTTCGAAGAGGTTTGAACCAGGAAGTGGCATCAATAAGCTGGACCATCCCCTTACGTCGTTCCTCTTTGCGGTTCGATAGAACCCAGATATAAGTGGCAATGCCAGTGTTGTAGAACATATTGAGCGGCAGTGCGACAATTGCTTCCAGCCAGTCGTTCTCAATAATCCATCGCCGGATGTTGCTCTCGCCCTGGCCAGCGTCTCCAGTAAAAAGCGATGATCCATTGTGAACCTCAGCAATACGGCTACCGAGTGGTGTATTGTGCTTCATCTTGGCCAGTTTGTTCACCAGGAACATAAGCTGACCGTCGCTGGAGCGAGTGATGAGACTGAACTCTGGGTCGTCTGAGTGCTCGATAACGAAACGCG
>DASRZI010000291.1:0-5690 GCA_035686605.1 Candidatus Zixiibacteriota bacterium | reverse complement strand
TCATGTGCTACGCACTCGCTGCCAGGGCAAATGCCATTGGAGATAACCATACGTGATCACAACGGCGATGTCGTAGAGAAACAAAGCCAGTACATCGAATGAAAACCCTGGTTGTTGGCCTCGGTAACCCCATACTTACCGACGATGGCGTCGGAGTAAAAGTGGCCTATGAGGTAGAACAGGCGGTCCTGGCTACCTCCAGGGATGATATAGATGTTATCGAGGCAAGCGCCGGCGGACTTCGTCTGATGGAGATGATGATCGGCTATGACCGGTTGGTGCTCATTGACGCCTTTTCCAGCTCCAACGGGCACCAGCCAGGTAGGATTCATCAGCTGACTTTCGACGATCTTAGGGAGATAAGCCCTACCCAACATAGCACGTGCGCCCATGATACGAGCTTTGTGACTGCTATTGAGATGGGAAGAACCATCGGTCTCAAACTACCGACGATGATCAGCATCTATGGCATCGAAGTTGAGAACCTTTACGAATTCGGCGATGAGCCGACTCCAGCGGTGGCCGCGGCCATTCCAGAAGCAGTCGCCGCCGTTTTGTCCGAGCTGCACCTTAACTAAAAGTCTCTTGACGAGTTTTCCCAAGTCGCTCAGACCATTGGGATTGAAAAAGGACGCGATGTAAAAACTTGCTTCTATTAGATTACATCTATAAGGAGAATTTAGACTTGTTCCCAGGCTCTCAGCAGGCAAGCCGTCTGATGCGGAGCTTTCTGGTTTTCCAGGTCTATCATCCGCTCGCCGGTCGTTTAAGATGGCTAAGGCCTCAATAATTGCCGGAGATGAGGCGGAAAATAACTTCAAAGATAAATATCCATTCATGATAAAAGTGGAGCTCTAACATATGGTCTCACCAGAATTACTCCGTCGCTATCCTTTTTTTGCTGGCCTAAGCCACGATTATTTGTCGAAACTGGCCAAAATGTCCGACGAGATCGCCGTGGATGAAGGTCACTACTTCTTCCATGAGGATGATGATCTCGATATCTTCTATCTCACGCTCGAAGGCGCTGTGGCCATCGTCATTGAGCTGCCGGAAAAAGATGTGCAGCACAAAGTCTCGGAACAATTTCTTCGAGAACTTAAAACGAAGGACGTGATCGTTAGCACCGTTGGATCGGGCGACATCTTCGGCTGGTCCGGTCTCATCCCTCCCTACAAGGCGACAGCTGGCGCGAAAGCCGTAATCGCCTGCCGGGTGGTCGCGGTCAAGATCCAGGACCTGCGCGATCTCTTTGAGAAAGATTGCGAATTTGGCCTTGTCATGACCTTAAAGGCAGCCCAGATAATTCGAGAGCGGCTGAGGGATCTGCGGACGGAGACTCTCTCCTTCATCGTCCAATAGTCCAGAGCAGATCGCCGGTCGGTTGCCATAGCTCTCATCATCGCCTGATCGATCGAAGAGCGGAAGGCGGCTGGCTGCGCAGGTTCTGTGGACGGTTGCTTCTGAAGATATTTGACCCGGCGCCGAATAGTTAGCCTCGCCACTTATTCGGCGTCGGTGTCTTCTCTCCCAGGATGTTTAGCAAGTAAATAGATCAACCTCGATCAATTCGGCGCGTTTGATCATCCCAAAAGGCAGCCGCAATTCCCATTACCAGGAGCATATAGAAGATCCTTACATAGTAGAAGGATTGCCTCACCTAACTTCTGCTCTACAATCTCATCAACTTGCGCAGAAAGATGACGTAGAATTAGGCCGTATCTAGACTTCCAGATTGGAGAACCATTGGATGGTCCGCGAACGGACTTCTACACGAGAAAACAGCTCATTCATCATATCAACTGGGTGATCTCAGTCACACGATGTCGGTGACGAAATGCACTAAGCACCCTTTGATTTGAATGCTATCATCCGGGCATCAGATTCAATGCAGTGGAACCTCCAACTATGCATGAACTAATGGTCACCGAGAACATACTTGAGATCACTTTACGCCACGCGAAACAGGCTGGCGATGTCCGGGTGACCGATTTGTATCTCGTTGTTGGCGAACTCTCATCAGTGATCGATGATTCGGTTCAGTTTTATTGGGATTTTGTCAGCGAAGGCACCTCTGCCGAAGGGGCGAAACTCCATTTCCGGCGCATCCCTGCCGAGTTCACTTGCAATAATTGTGGAAAGACATATCACTTGACCGATAATCTAACCTGCCCAGAATGTGAAAGCAGCGATACGCGCATCATCGCGGGTCGCGAGTTCTCTCTGGAAGCGATAGAAGTGTCAGAAGATTTGCCTGAAAGTCCGTTGGTAGTCGCTGATCCCGGCGAGGGCCCGTAATGGTCCCTGATACTTGGGATCTATCAGTTCTAATCTGGCAACGGGCTTTCTGAGCGAAAATGACGTTAATACCAGGAGTGAAATAATGAGTCAGCGGATCACCGTCGTTGAAAAAATTCTCGGTGCAAATGAACAGCTGGCAGCCGAAAACAACAAGATACTCAATAGATCCGGCGTATTTGGATTAAATCTGATGGCTTCGCCAGGAGCGGGCAAGACGAGCCTGATTGAAAATACCATCCGGCGGCTGGGCGACCAGCTCCGCATCGCCGTCGTCGACGGTGACATAGCCACCAGCATAGATGCCGACCGGGCAGCAGCAGCCGGTGCTATCGCGGTCCAGATAAACACAGGTGGAGAGTGCCATCTCGACGCCGTCATGCTTGGGCAAGCTCTCGATGCGCTTGATCTCACTCTTGTCGATTTACTTATCGTCGAAAATGTCGGTAATCTGATTTGTCCGGCCAACTTTCAACTTGGAACACACAAGAGTGTCCTCATCGCCTCAATACCAGAGGGGGATGACAAACCCTATAAGTACCCAGGCATGTATCAAGGAGTAGATGCCCTGGTAATCAACAAGACTGACCTGTTGCCATATATCGATTTCGACATGGATTATTTTCGGAGAGGTGTTGAAGCGCTAAACCCGAATCTGATCACTTTTCCCCTGTCATGCAAAACGAGAGAAGGAATGGACAGCTGGCTAGACTGGGTAGCTGAGGTCTCTGCGGAAGACCAAGGATAGACAGTTGAAAAATCGTGGCCTGAGAATTCACGTTACCGGGGTTGTCCAGGGGGTAGGATTCCGGCCGTTCATCTATTCGTTGGCCAAGCATTTCAATCTCACCGGCTGGGTGCGCAACACCTCGGCTGGCGTAGACATTGAGGTAGATGGCCCTGAATCGGCCCTTGAGGCATTCGCCAATTCCATCGCCGAGGGAGCCCCTCCTCTAGCCCAAATTGACGAACTGACAGTATCGGAGCGAGAACCCAACGGGTTCAGTGGATTTGAGATCATCCATTCAGAAGCTGTCGAAGGAGCCTTCCAACCGATTTCTCCTGATGTATGTGTCTGCACTGACTGCTTAGACGAACTCTTCGACCCCTCCGACCGGCGCTACCGTTATCCATTTATCAACTGTACCAACTGCGGACCTCGCTTCACGATTATAGAAGACATTCCCTACGACCGGCCCTATACGACCATGGCTCCGTTCGAGCTGTGCAGCGAGTGTTCGACCGATTATCAAGACCCTCTCAATCGGCGATTTCATGCCCAGCCTGTCGCTTGCCCCATATGTGGCCCTCATGTCTGGCTGCAGAAGAGTAGAGGCCCAGAGAGCGTAGGCGAACCACCGGCGAGCGCCAACATCACCCTGGAAAGCAGCGAGGCCATCACAGAAGCCCGTCGCCTCTTGGCCGCTGGGATGATCGTTGCCGTGAAAGGTTTAGGTGGATTTCACCTGGCATGTGATGCTTCGAACAAGGCAGCGGTAGAAAGGCTGCGAGAGCGCAAGATGCGGGTGGACAAACCTTTCGCCGTGATGATGGTCGATCAGGAGATGGTCAGCCGCCATTGCCGGCTTAGCGACGATGAAAGAGAGCTCCTTGAGTCGCGGGAACGACCTATTGTCGTTTTGAGGCGGTTGCCCGAATCTGGCATTACCTCTGAGGTCGCGCCGGGTCAGAACACCATTGGAGTGATGCTGCCCTACACCCCATTCCATTACCTCCTGCTGGAGCAAGAGGCGGGCTTTCCGGAAGCTCTGGTGATGACCAGCGGCAATATCAGCGAAGAACCTATCGCAACCAAAAATAACGAGGCTATGGCTAGGCTGTCTCGGATTGCAGATGCTTTCTTATTGCATAACCGCGGTATTCGAACTCGATGCGATGATTCCGTCGTGCGCGTCGTTGAAATTGAAAAAGCTCGACAGTTTATCAACGCACCCGACCGGACCTACCCACTGCGCCGCTCAAGAGGATATGCGCCATTCCCGATAAAACTCTCTCGTAACGCCATCCCTGTCTTGGCCGCGGGAGCGGAACTAAAGAACGCTTTCTGCCTGACCAAGGATCGCTACGCCTTCTTGAGCCATCACATCGGGGATATGGAGAATTATGAAACATTGATGGCCTTCGAGGATGGCGTCGCCCATCTTGAGCGCCTGTTCCGGATAAGTCCGGAAGTTATGGCCTTCGATCTACATCCCGATTATCTGGCGACAAGATACGCTCAGGATCGAGCTGCAAAGGAGAACCTTCCGTCGATCGGAGTCCAGCATCACTATGCTCATGTTACGTCCTGTATGGCCGAGCACAACCTGCCGGAAGACCGACCGGTCATTGGCCTATCTTTTGACGGTACAGGTTATGGTGCTGATGGCGCCATATGGGGCGGCGAGGTTTTGGTTGCCGATTTCGACAGGTATGAGCGCCTATTTCATCTGAAATATACCCCTCTGCCAGGTGGAGACATGGCAATAAAGGAACCGTGGCGGATGGCCCTTTCATATCTATCGGAATCTGGTCTGGAATGGGATCAGGATCTCGCACCGGTACGATTTCAGTTAGCAACTGGTCCAGGAACCGTTGCCCTTGCCTCGCTCCGGAAGCAGATTCAATCAGGTCTCAATGCACCACCTACTTCCAGCATGGGCCGTCTGTTTGATGCGGTATCCGCCCTGGCTGGCGTCAGGCAGAAGGTCAATTACGAAGCCCAGGCTGCTATCGAATTCGAATCGATGATCGATCCTCGGGAAGAGGCGGCCTATCCCATGGACATCTATGACGACCTCATAGATCCTGCCCAACTCCTGCAAGCGGTGATTACAGATCTCAGGGCAGGTGTAAGCGTGCCGGCGATCTCAGCTCGCTTTCACAACGGCCTTGTCCAAATGGTATCCAGTGTGTGTCATCACGTCCGTCGCCAAACTCAGATCTCGAACGTAATCCTGAGCGGTGGGGTCTGGCAAAATATGACTCTGCTGCAAAAGACAGTTTTGCTGTTAGAATCGCATGACTTCACCTGCTTCTTCCACAACAAGGTTCCTGCCAATGACGGCGGGCTTGCCCTTGGTCAGGCAGCAATCGCCGTCTACCGCTTTCGATAAAGATTGACTCGGCATTCGTAGGGCTGCATCAGAAGATGAAAATTCGCGAAGGGTCTGCATCCGAATCGAAAAATCGAGTGCTGAAGCTCTGAAAAGGAGACACACATGTGCTTGGGAATTCCCGGAAAAATCGTTGCGGTCTATGAAACCAATGGCCTGAGAATGGGCAAGGTCGACTTCGGAGGCGTAACCCGAGAGGCTTGCCTGGATTACGTCCCCGAGGCGGACATCGGCGATTACACCATCATCCACGTGGGATTCGCCATCAGCAAAGTG
>DASRZI010000290.1:0-7371 GCA_035686605.1 Candidatus Zixiibacteriota bacterium | reverse complement strand
CAGATCGCATTCGCATCTACCCGGGGTGGCGTCTATGGTCTGTGGCTGATGAATGCTGATGGCAGCGATAAGCGTCTGCTAATCAGCAAAGCGTTCATCGAGAATCCGACCTGGTCGCCTGACGGAGGGAAGATTGCCTATGATGCCGATGGGAACGGAGATGGCTATCAAGACTTGTGGGTGATAAATATCGACGGCACCGAGGATCGAAGCTTACATGTAACGTATGACGACAGCGATGTCTGGGCCAGATCTTGGTCGCCTGACGGTCAATGGGTCAGTGCCAGTAGAATATATTGGATTTATTATCAGGAAAACTGGTACTGGACGGAGGCAACAATTTTCGCGTTTGCTCTACATCAAGAATACAGAGGCTTGACTGCCAGTCTCGTGGACATGTACCCTGACTGGCAGCCGACCGATATAAAGACCCCATCATCCTGGATGGAACCGCTGCCGATTCTTAGCCGAAATGATGCCCTGATCAAATGGAGCGGTGTGGATGAAGGGGGCGCCGGTCTGCATAGCTATGACGTTCAATACCGTATTGGCGAAGAAGGAAGTTGGACTGACTGGGTGGTGGATCGGCAGTGGTCCCAAGCGGAAGAGACTTTCGCGATGATTCCGGGCCAGACGGTCTTTTTCCGAGTCCGAGCGAACGATCGGGTTTGGAATCGCGAGCCGTGGCCCGCTTCAGGAGCCGACGCTTCGACAACCTTCTACAATTGGGCCATCAGCGGCACGGTGAAAGACAATCTGGGCATACCCCTGGCGAATGCGGCCGTGCAGACAACCCCGGCTGCTTTCCATGGCGCAGTTACAGACAAAGACGGTAAGTTCCACAGCCTGGTGGTCGGGAGCGAGGCGACCTATCCGATCCAGTGGGCCAAAGACGGCTATTTGACCCTGCCAGAGACAATCTTCGAGGCTGCGGCTGACGCCTCATTCGATGTCGTCTTACCTCCGGCAGACAATAAGGTGGCGGACTGGGGCTTTGAAAGTCAGGCACTAAACGGCGACACGTGGCAGGCGGGCGGAGCATTCACGCCGACAATAGAATCGGAATACCTGCACACCGGTCAGGCAGGTGCTTTCTTAAGCTTGCCCTTCAGAATGGAACCGCCGACGTATCTGGTGCAGACTGCTAGTATCGGGAACATCCTATTGGCCGGCGACAATTCCGGCGGCTTGCACCTGATGTGGCTCGACGGCGATTGGCTCGGTGGGGTGCTCTATTATGCCCACAAGCCTGCTGGTGCCAACTGGGGCGAGCCGGTCGACTTGAACGGCGTTTCAAGGGAAGTCCAATTCATGTTGGGCGTGACGGAGGCAGGTAAGGTACACGTCGTCTGGAGAGAGTATTATGCTGAGAGCAACAGCATTTCTATCTACCATATCTGGCGCAACCCGACTGGGGCCTGGTCCGAACCCCAGGAAGTGTTCATTGGCGGCTACTTCGAACACGCAGAACTTACAGAGCTCGAAGTGGACGCCGACGGCGGAGTCCATCTTATCTGGGGATTGACGACCAGCAACGTCTATGTCGACCATTACTATGGGCATGCGGATGCTACGGGACAATGGGACCTTCCTAAGCCAATTGGGGCCGAGTCGGATTTTACTCTCGGTAACATGACCATTGGGCCTGCCGGCCGGCCGCATATGGTCTGGTGCCAGCGCTCCCGCGCGAATGAATACTTTGCCTATTTCTACTTGCAAGAGGATGGATCCTGGTCAACCCATGAATTAACCTATGTCGATAAATGCTTGGGTTCAGATCTGGCGATCGATGGAGTGGGCCAAGCTCATGTCATTTATACGAATAACGCGCTCTACCATCGTTCGCGCGCCACTGACGGCACCTGGTCCCAGCAAACTAATCTTACCCCCAACATGGGAGCAGAGTTAAAAGATCCTTTTGCCATGCTTTTAGATCCCCAAGATACCCTTCACGTAGCCTGGACCGAAGAAGGATATGGACGTAATTGTAGACCGACATACTATGCCAAACTGGAGAGTGGTGGGCAGTGGACTGAGACAGCCACAGCCTCCGGAGAAGGGGGCTGCCATCAGACAGCCTGGCTGCAGTATGCAGCTGGCTCGGTCTATCTCCTGTTCCGCTCTCGAACAAATTGGGAGCATGAGCAATTCTGCCTGGGCTTTCCAGGAGCAGAAGTAGTCGTTTCGCCAAATTGCGTGGACGATCCGAACATTGGCGGCTACCCGTTCTCCCCATTCGTAGACTCTTATGGTAACGTCAACTTGGCCTCGCGGAATTGGATCGAAGAAGACAATTCCCAGCTTAGTTACACGCACTCAATATTGGCCGAAGCCGGCGATGTCTCCTCGGTCAGACAGCAGATAACTATTCCCGTAACCCTGACCAATCCGACACTGTCTCTAATGTACACGCTTGAAGGTGGACGACCGGGCAGCGGCGCCGGGCTTGTGGCGAGGATTGAAGGAAAGAGTGATTCAACTGTTGTTATGGAGGCAGATACGGCCACCGGCTGGTCCCACAAATGGGCCGATGTCTCAGCCTGGGCTGGGCAGACAGTCACCTTGACCATAGCGGCTCGCCACTTAACCAACGAGCCGAATGTGCGCGTCATGTTGGATGAAGTCGCTCTGGGTTCGGCTCCGCCCGATCTTTGGTTGGATCTCCACGGACCACTGAATGTGCCCACCGGGGAAACATTTTCCCTGATCCTGCGTTACGGAAACCGGATACCCAGCGAGGCACACAGCGTCCAGGTTTCCCTTACATTCCCCTCGGAGTTGAGCTTTGTCTCGGCAGATCCGGCGCCCATCGCCACATCACCGTCTCTGGTCTGGAACGTTGACGATTTTGGCAACGCCGTGGAGGAGCGCTCCATCGTCATTACAGCTACCATGGAGGCGGACTTCACTCCTGGCCTTTGGGCAGCTGTCGCGGTACAGGTTCAAGGAAGGGAACCTGAGATTGATTTGACTAACAACATTGACATTCATTTAGTGAGAGTGGGTTATTTGACAATGCTGCCTTTGATAGCCCGCTAATGAGACCAGGGCAGAACGGGGGCAGGAAAAGGTTCAAGCCGGCGACCCGATCAGAATTCACCACAGGTCACCGAGCTAGTTTTATTGCCGCTTTTACACTGACTGCCAGAGGTAGCCCCCACTTTTCCCTGGTCTCATATTACTTTGTGGTCGCTACAAAAGAGCCGATAAAAAGTTGATATCGATGTGACATCGGGAAGCGGCCGAGGCAACCCAAAGCCTTGAAGTCGTCGTTTTGCTCGTCCCTTTGGATACGGACCAGGGAGGAAAATTAATCAAAGGCAACGGGGCATAAGTTACGGCCGGATAAAAGGAGCCCAGGAAGCGGCCGGGCGCCGTGGCCAGCAATTCGGTCCGGTGCAGGCCGTTTCGCCGGGCGATGAGTTGCCAGGTCGGGTAGGAAAAGGGATGGGAGACCCAGTGGTTGCCGCGGCGACGGCGATCCAGGATGAGTCAGGCGCGGCCTGGTGGCCAGCGATGTGTCTCTTCCGCTTACAATTGAGGTTGATATCGCTATTAGCAGCGAGACGCCAGAACTGGAGCAATGGAACAACAGCGGCCAATTCATGGTGGTGGTTGCTCACCGGGTGTTACTTCCATTAGTAATCGGACCTGATTGACGCTGGTGGTCCGCGAAAAGACATTCGGCGCTAAATGGTTCAGGAGGCGCGTGGAAGAGGCAAGCAAATGATCGAACAATAGCTGAAGCCAAGGTGCCATTTGGGAGATTTTGCTGAAATGGATATTCCTTGGACCGAAGCACGGTCAATTCCAAAAGAGAATCTCTGACAACTTGTTGTTCCATTGTGGTACCCGCGAAAGTAATGCGGATCGTTTATCGCAGAATCGCGCAGAGATATGACAAGAATCTGCAAGATTTTGGTCTTATTATAATAAGGGAACTCCAGATTACGGTAGAAATCTACTGACACTGACAAAAACTTGCTGCCAACTAAGACTACAATTTGCTAGTAAGCGACATATTTCAGAATTTGAAGTACGCTAGATAATGAATAATAGGCTATTGAAATTCAAACCTGCCTTCATCGCTCTTGTGTTGTTTATCTTTCTGTGGTTGGGGCTGAGTCGCAACGCTAGCTCACACTCTTCAATCCATGTGGCTGGGCCGGGTCTGCCTTTTATTGAAGACTTTGCGAGCACGACCTTTCGTGACGCTAACCTGACCAACGCCAACTGGTCCACTGATGAGAGTGCGCTTTTACTGGCCTGGCAAGATGCTCAGTATGGGGCCTTTGGGTCAACAAGCGGGAGCGATATCAGCGACTCTGAGCGCCGAACATATTCAACGGCACTAGGGGATGTAGACGGGGATGGCAACCCGGACTTAATAGCCGGAAATTATCATCAACGAATCCGATTATACCTGAATAATGGTTCGGTAGATCCGTTCGCAGGGGTCAGCGGGAGCGACATAAGCGTCGATGACCACTATACGACGTCGCTGGCACTGGGCGATCTGGACGGAGATGGTGATCTGGATCTAGTGGCCGGGAACGCTGGTCAACCAAACCGGCTGTACCTAAACAACGGCACGGCAGATCCGTTCGCCGGGGTCAGCGGGGGTGACATCAGTGCCGATACCCAAGAGACAAGATCTGTGGCGCTAGGTGACATGAACGGAGACGGCGCTCTAGATCTGGTTGTAGGACAGTACCAGCAAACCAACCGACTATACCTGAACAATGGCACAGACGATCCTTTCAATGGAGTCAATGGAAGAGACATCAGCGCCGACACTCTATTAACAGCACAGGTAGCCCTTGGGGATCTGGACGGAGATGGTGACCTAGACCTGATGACCGGGACTACTGGTCTTTATCAGGTTATCCGAATGTACCTGAATAACGGCACGAATGACCCCTTCAACGGGATTAGTGGCAAAGATATCGACGATGCCTATGAACTACCCCTGGTTACGCTGGGGGATGTGAACAGGGATGGCGATTTGGATCTGATAGCCGGAAGCTTTTTTGGGCCCAATCGGCTTTACTTAAATAACGGCTCGGCCGACCCTTTCAATGGAATCCAGGGAACCAACATCAGCGAGGATGACAATGACACATTGTCGCTGACTTTGGGGGATGTAGACGGGGATGGCAACCTGGACTTAATAACCGGGAATTATCGTCAACGAATCCGTTTGTACCTGAACAACGGTACGGACGACCCATTCGATGGGGTCAGCGGGAGTAATATCAGCGCCGATACCCATGAGACAAGATCGGTGGTCCTGGGTGACTTGGACGGAGATGCCGACCTAGATCTGGTGGCTGGGAACAGCGATCATGCCAACCGACAGTACCTGAATAACGGCACAGCCGATCCCTTTAACGCAAATCCCGGCATCGACATTAGCGACGATGCCCATAAAACAGAATCGGTGGCCCCGGGGGATATCGATGGGGATGGCGACCTAGACATAGTGGTTGGGAACAATGGCTCAACCAACAGGCTATACCTGAACAACGGAACAGCCGACCCATTCAAGAGCGTGACCGGAAGCGATGTCGGCGCCAACGGGGCTGCCACATTGTCGGTGGCCCTGGGGGACGTGGACGCAGATGGCGATCTAGACCTCGTGACCGGTAACTATAATTACTACAATCGATTGTACCTGAACAACGGCACGGTTGACCCCTTCAGTGGGGTCAGCGGCAGCAATATCAACTATGATGTCTACAAAACACGCTCTGTGGCATTAGGGGACGTGGACAGTGACGGCGACTTGGATTTAATAACCGGTAACGATGGTTTTCCCAACCGAGTGTATCTGAATAATGGTTCAGCAGATCCCTTTATTGGAGTCAGCGGGAGTGACATCAGCGTCGATGACCACAAGACAACATCGGTCGCACTGGCCGACTTGGACGGAGATGGTAATCTGGACCTAGTGGCCGGGAACAGTGGTCAAACCAACAGGCTTTACCTAAACAACGGCACGGCCGATCCATTCGCAGGGGTCAGCGGGAGCGACATCAGTGCCGATGCCCAAGAGACATGGTCAGTGGCACTAGGTGACATGAACGGGGACGGCGCTCTAGACCTGGTTGTGGGGCAGTACGAGCAACCCAACCGACTATACTTGAACAATGGCACAGACAATCCTTTCAATGGTGTCAGCGGAAGTAACACCAGTGATGATATTCACACAACGCGATCGGTGGTACTGGGCGATGTAGACGGTGATGGAGACCTGGACCTGGTGGCCGGCAACAGTCGTGAGGTAAACCGGCTGGTCCTTAACAACGGTACGGCCGACCCCTTCAATGGGGTCTTCGGGATCGACGTCAGCAGCGACTTTGCTCAACTCACAAACTCAATGGTGTTTGGGGACTTGGACGGAGACGGCGACCTGGACTTAGTAACCGGAAACTATGGTCCTCCCACTCGGTTTTACTTTAATAACAGTTCAGCCGATCCCTCGAGTGAGGTCCGCGGAAGCGACATCAACACTGATGCTAGCGCAACGACTTCGATGTCCTTGGGCAGCATGGATGGAGATCTGAACTTAGTATCTGTGAACGATGGTCATAATGAAACCAACCGGCTGTACGAGCGTGAGCTGTACCACACTGGCCAAGGGCGGGCTTTCTCATTAAACGTAAACGCTAATACGGACAACATCAGCGCCGCCATCCTGGCGCCTACCCACAGTCTGCCACCCAACACCTGGATCACCTACTGGTTGAGCAATAATGGCGGGTCCCAATGGTTTATCGTTTATCCTGGCGTTCCCTTTATTTTTCCGACCACTGGCTCGGACCTCCGCTGGCGGGCGGAACTTCACTCCTTCTCGCCAGCGCTTACGCCGCGCATTGAGCAGATTATGATCTCCGTCCCACACCAGGTCTATTTACCCTTGGTTTTGAGTGGCGATTAATGCTTGGTGATCAGGCCCTGACCTGCTTGCAGACCTATCGTGTCTGAAAATTAGTATCGACTAGTATTTGGACAGAAAAGTGACATAGGCACACACACCCCATTGACACTCCTATAATGTCCTTTTCTGTCGTAATGGTCTCAGCCCACCGATCTCTGTCCTTGCCTTCAGCGTGAAGTCATAGCGACCCAGAAATCGAATATGCTCAAAACCCAGAGGGGTCAATCGCTTGATATCTTCGTCACGTACCTCCATTCCGGTAGCCTTTAAGTGATCGAGGACCTTATTAAGGGTTTTTGCATAACGCCCAACAAAGGCCAATTCAGATAAATCCGGTAAATTTCCTGCGCACTACCTCTGGGGAGTGTGCCAGCTGTCTTGTTTGAGAACGAGCCAAATTTGCGTGTTCGCCTTTAAGCTGTACCTCTGGA
>DASRZI010000289.1:0-13405 GCA_035686605.1 Candidatus Zixiibacteriota bacterium | reverse complement strand
GACATCGACGACGGACGGGAACATGACCACATCTTTGGTGCCAACGTAAGGTCCGACATCAGTTCCGGCCAGGGTGCTAACCTGCACCTTTGGTACGCCAATCGGCAAAATCCTCATCCCGGCTGTACCTATGGCAGTCCCTGCCGATCCCCCCATGCCGAGAACCCCATCGACCATACCTCGTTGGAACAAGTCCTCGACTATTACCGCTATGCCCTTCGTCATAGAGGCGATGGCTTCTCCTCGATCCGCGCGTTGGCGCAGCTCCTGAAGGCTGACACCGGCTGCTTCGGCAACGTCGCTCGCGGGAATATCCGGAATAAGACCCGGCTCACCAATAACGCCGGTATCGATGACCAGAGCCTTGTGACCGGCATCCTCGATGGCAGCTTTCACAAAGGCAAAGTCATTACCCTTCGTGTCAAGGGCACCGATAACAACAATTGTCTTAGTCATCAGAACTCCAGTTGGACCATATTGGTAACCAGTAGCCCGTAATAATTGCCAGAACAGCCAACTAGCCGACTAGATTTCGAAGGAATGCCAGACCGTCCTCAGCCAGGGCATCCTGGCTGTCTGCTAGCGGTCTCCAAATGGCGGCTGCCTTGGCGATTGTCTTCACCTTGGCCGTGAATGATTCGATTACCAGTGGGCCGTCGTAATCAATATCGGCAAGAGCCTGCCCGATATCAGGCCAGGTCACATTGCCAGAGCCTGGAGCGCCCCGATCGTTCTCGCAAGCATGAAGGTGTACCAGTCGTGGTCCTGCAGCTCGAATAGCATCGCCAGCGGATTTCTCTTCGATATTCATATGAAAAGTATCGAGCATGATCTTACAGGATGGGTGGTCAACTAGGTCGACCACGTGTATTGCTTGCTCAGCAAGGTTGATAAAGCTTGTTTCAAAGCGATTTAGGGGTTCAAGGCCAAAGATCACGCCATGATCGCCAGCGTAGGCGGCTAATTCCTTCAGGTTTTTTACAAGCAGGTCTCGATCGCGAGCCCTTTCTTCTGGCGTAGATTGCCAGGTTCGGCCGACAGCTGAGTAAATGGGGCCAACAACATTGGTCGCCCCTAGCGCTTGAGCGGATTCGACACAATCTCGAATGTAGGCCATGCCATTGGCACGAATTTCCGGGTCTTCGTGTATCAAGTCCCGGTCGGGACCCATGGCGACGCATGTACTCACTCCGAGTCCATACTCTTTCAAAATGGAGGCCGCTTTCGAATAATCAAAGCCTCCAATATCCTCCAAAGGGAATTCGATCCAGTCGAAACCCATTTTTGCTACTTTGGGGACTAACATCGCTACATCTTCGCTTGTAAGCGGCGAGGTCCATACCCAAGTATTTACTCCAATCTTCATCGAATGCGCTCCTTCTCTACACGTCAGTATCCAAGCAAGGCGATGGCTTGAAATCTAAGCGGTCGAATAATCTCCCTGGAATAGAATCTTGGCTAATGAGAGTCTTTACTTATCTCCCGTAATTGCTGTGATTTTTATTAGATCCGCATCTCTTCTTCATCGAAGAAGTGAAGGCGCTCGCGAACGATGTCAAAACGAAGGTCATCTCCCATACGCCAGGTTGACATGCCAGATAGCGTGCTGAGAAAAGTCTGCTTTCCACTTTGAATATGTACGACCGTTTCAACTCCGAGGGGCTCGGTTAACGCAACCCGCCCGACGAACTCACCTTCGTCATGAGGGCGGACATCCTCAGGCCGGACACCAAGTAGACACTTAGCGGGCATAGCCTGGCTCTGTTCGTCTAGTGATATTCGAACTTCACTTTCGATTATCTGAATCTCGCCGTTGGTAACTTCGGCAGCCATCAGGTTGATGCGCGGTGTGCCTACTAGTTCCGAAACAAAAACCGTTGCTGGCCGATCGTAAATATCTCTTGGTGTTCCAAGTTGAACGATGTGACCTTCATTGAGGATGGCGATCCGGTCAGCCATGGTCAATGCCTCTACCTGATCATGGGTCACGAAAAGAGTCGTGCTTCCTTGCGTCTTCTGGATATGTTGGAGCTCAACGCGCAATGCCTCACGTAACTTCGCATCCAGATTCGAGAGAGGCTCGTCCATGAGAAAAACGCGAGGGTGTCGAACAATGGCCCGGCCTATCGATACCCGCTGCATCTCACCTCCGGAAAGGTGCCCAGTCTTGCGGTCGAGGAGGTGACTGATCCTCAGGATTTCAGCCGTCTCGGACACGAGTTGCTTGATCTGCAGCTCAGGCATCTGCCGCATGGGTGATCGTAGCGGAAAGGCGAGATTGTCGTACACGGTCATGGTCGGATAGAGGGAGTACTGCTGAAATACGAAAGCCGTATCTCTATCGGCTGGTGTGGTTTCGTCGACAGACTCGCCGTCAAAAATCACACTTCCACGATCCTGCTTTGTGAGCCCAGAAATCACGCGCAGCATGGTCGTCTTTCCCGCACCGGTCGGTCCTAGCAGAACAAAGAATTCACCATCTTTGACGTCAAAGGAGACATCCTCCAGCGCCGTGACGTATCTAAACTTTTTGGTTATCCCCCTGACTTCAACGTCAGCCATTGTTTTCCTCCGGCAGAAGTGCCTTTCCCGTCTCGTGGTCAAAAAACCGGACCATTGCCGGATCTATATCGAATTGGATATTCTCGCCAATGGCATGGTGTCCACCTCGTCCTGCCCGAGCATGGATCAACGTTTCGGGAGTATCTGGGTCCAGCGCCATGTGTAGCATCATATATGCTCCGTGTAGATCGCTGGCGTAAACCTCGGCATTGATCTGGCCATTTTCCTCTAGGACGGCCCCTTCCGGCCGGAATCCAAGCGTGAACTTGTCGCCCCTGGGATAATTGGCAAGTGGTTTCATCCAGCGTTCCGGCACCTTGTAGGCATTGTCGCCTGGCAGATAGAGGATCCCGTCTTCGTAACGACCCGTGATCAAGTTCATCCCTGGGCTACCGATAAATCGGGCCACGAATATATTTGCCGGGTCATAATAGACTTCATAGGGAGTTCCGACCTGTTGCACAACGGCATCGGACATGACGACGATGCGATCGCCCATCGCCATAGCCTCAATCTGATCGTGGGTAACGTAAACAGTCGTCGCCCCCTGTGTAATGTGGAGGCGCTTGATCTCGGCCCGCATCGTCTCCCTGAAGTCGGCATCGAGGGCGCCGATGGGTTCATCCATAAGAAAGGCTTCTGGTCTTCGAACCAGCGCTCTGGCCAGGGCTACCCTCTGTTGGTCACCCCCACTGAGGGTGTGGGGACGCCGGTTGAGGAGGTGTTGAATTTGCAGCAGTTCAACCACCTCCATCAAGCGCTGTTGAATGACCTGTTTGGATTCCTTTTGCGCTTCGAGGGGAAAGGTGATGTTCTTTTGAACGGAGATGTGTGGGTAAAGTGCGTATAATTGAAAGACGAAGGCGATGTCACGATCACTTGGATGATGCCAGGTCACATCTTGTCCACCAACTAGAATGTTTCCCCCGGAAACGGATTCAAGACCGGATATCATGCGCAAGGTAGTTGTCTTGCCGCAGCCAGACGGTCCCAAAAGAACAACAAATTCTCCATCGTTGATGGTCAGGTCCATGGGCTGAACAGCCTGAAAATTGCCAAATCTCTTCTCTACTTTCTTAAGTTCTATCGTGGCCATAATTCTTGCTCAGTTATCTTTGCTACTATTAACAGGTAAGATTCCAGCGCCTCTGGTGTTTAATTTACCTATTGTCGAATCGCACCGAAAGTCACACCCCGGAGCAGGTGTTTTCTCAAGGCGAAAGCTATGATGATCACTGGAATAAGAAATGCCAGCGTGCCTGCCGCGATAGCCGACCACTCGATACCACCACGCCCTAGCATGGTGGCTATTGCTGGAGGCGCAGTTCGGGCATTCTCGCTGGTCATTAGGAGAGCAAAGGCGTACTCATTCCAGGAAAATATCATGGCGAATACCGTCGTGGCCGCGATGCCGGTCGTCGCCTGGGGAAGGACTATTTTGAAAAAGGATTGCCATCTACTGTAGCCATCCACCATCGCCGCTTCCTCGTATTCCACTGGTATCTCGTCAATGAACCCTTTCAGCAACCAGGTCGTCAAGGACAGGTTAAATACCGTGTAAAGCAATATCATGCCTGCATGGCTATCGTGTAAACCAAGCTGCCGGAACATGAGAAAGAGCGGAACGGCTACGACCACCGCTGGCAACATTCGGGTGCTCAATATAAAAAAGAGCAGATCCCCCTTCCCAGGTATATCAAACCGACTAAAAGCGTAGGCCGCGAACAGGCCAAGGATGAC
The DNA here is from genome assembly GCA_035686605.1 of Candidatus Zixiibacteriota bacterium. GTDB lineage: Bacteria > Chloroflexota > Anaerolineae > Promineifilales > Promineifilaceae > UBA11865. Next base: position 9,103 of record DASRZI010000289.1, on the reverse strand, counting down.
TGAGATAATGGTTGATCCACCGGCGATGATCAACGAATTCAGCAGTCGTCTAGAAAAATCGCTCGGTCCGTTTATACGCTGACCCGCATTCAAAGCAATCCGGTCAAAAATACCGAGTTCATCCGCGTTTGCTCTCGCTTCTGCAAGAGCAGCCTGTGTATACTGCGACCGCTCGGTAAATAGGAAAACAAATCCTTCCAGCGTCGGTTCGAAGAATAGCTTCGGCGGGACAGAGACCACGTCTGAACGAGATTTGAAGGCGGTAATGCCCATGACAAAAACGGGAATCAACATGATGAAGGTCGCCACAATAACAAGCGCCGCTCGAACTCCTCGGAAGAATCGGGCTTTTGGATTAGCTCTGTCTACCCGAATGGATTCATTGACCGGGCTCCGTGGTCCGGTCTCTTCAAAACTAGGCATGTCTAATCCTCTCCCCTCATCTTATTGAGATAACGGATGTAAAGATTGCTGACCGCGATTACGATAATAAGAACGATGTATGCCAAGGCGCTGGCTCGTCCCGTACGCCACTGCCCTAGAAATGCCTGCCGATAGAGCTGGACGCCGATCACTTCTGTCTGGGTGCCAGGACCACCGCTTGTCAAGCCCATCACAAGATCAAAAGACTTGTTTATAGCTTCGATGGTCCGGAAGAGGATCGCGATAAGGACCAATGGTGCGACCTGAGGAACCGTGATGCGCCAGAATTGGAACCAGGAACTAGCCCGATCGATGGCTGCCGCCTCATACAGATACTCAGGAATAGCTTTTAGACCTGATAGGATGAGCAGCATAACGAACGGCGTCCACATCCAGACGTCGACCAGTATTACTGCCCAAAGGGCAAGGTCAGGCACGATTTCACCCCCAAACCTGCTTGCCAACATATCGGGTCCGGTAGAAGCGTTTGTAAAACCAAGAAGATAATTGAAATAGCCAAAGGTGGGGTTGTACATGAGCTTCCAGAAGAGACCAACCACCACCGGCGAGAGCATCATTGGTACGAGGATCAAGGTAGTGACGATGCCGCTGCCCGTGAAAGATTCCTTGATCATCAAGGCCAGAGCAAATCCAAGAATAAGTTCCAGACCAACGGAAAAAAGTACAAACTTTCCCGTGGTCGCGAAAAAGCCCCACATCTTCTCATCACCAAAAACTCGGCCAAAGTTCTCAAATGCAACCCAAACCGGAGCCTCGTTTGCAATGGCCGAGTAATCGGTGAAGCTCAGATACAGGCTGTACATCAGGGGAAAGAGGTTGATGGCAATGAGCAAGACCAGGGTCGGCCAGATGAACAAGTTGCGGATGGACACATCGCTCAAAGTTCGACGTTTCCGTTTAGGTTCCTCTGGTGGGGCCTCTTCAACTTGTGTGCTTACTTGAGTTGACATAATTATCTCTTCAATACCTGAGCCAGGAAGGACAGCTATCTACAGGTTTGTGCCCTGCAGCATCACGGGATGTAAGTTCCTGTGGACAGCTCACTTTTGCATGGACTGGTACCAGGTGAGCGCCAATAAAAGGGGAGGTAGCCAGCGCTACCTCCCCAACTAACGAGCTGAAAAAAAGGTTCTTAATCCGTGATCAATCCCGCCTCTCGCAGGATCTCGTCGTGTTGGTTAGCGATATTATCCATCGCCTCTTGAGCAGTACCCTCGCCAGCAACGATGAAGTTGCCAAGCTCTTGCTGGGCAACAGTCAACAATTCCGCGAAGACTGGCACATTCCAGAAATCTTTGACGAATCCCATCGTCTCGGCGAAAGCCGGGTTGAAAGGTGTCGCATCAAGGAATTCCTGAGTGGCTAGCACATTTTTGTTGCATGTGTAGCCGCCAAGACGTGCCCAATCTGCCTGAACATCCTCTTGAGCAAACCAGCGGATGAAGTCCTCTGAGGCTGCTTTATGATCGTCATCAATATAGCTGATGATGCTCATCCCCTGGCCTCCAAGGGCGGCATGTTGATCGCCATCAGGGCCAGCCGGGTTGACGAAGTATCCAATGTCAGCCGCATATGGATTAACCTCTGGGTTGACCAACGCAGGCAAGAAAGCGAAGTAATTCATGATCATCGCTGCTTGACCGCTGATCATCGCGTCGTTGGTCTCGGCGAAGAAAGCATTGCTCAAGCCAGGTACCTGGCAGCATTCATAAAGATCGTGATAGAACTGGACTGAGTCGACAGCCTCAGGTGAATTTACAACCCCGAGGACGTTGTTGTTCTCATCTTTCCAATCCGCACCCCAAGAGAACATGGTGTTCTCGACGCCCATGGTGAGGGCATCGTAATCCGCCTGGGTGTAGATAGCCACACCATAAAGCCCATCGTCTGGGCGGGTGAAGAAGTTGGCTATGTCCATGAGCTGTTCATAAGTATCGGGAACGGCAAGTGGATAGCCGTACTCGGCTTCAAAAGCAGCCATATTGTCGGGATCCTCAAAGAGGTCCTTTCGATAGGCCCAGCCGTCCGCATCACCTTCTGTTGGGAATCCCCAGTATTGGCCTGAACCAGTTGGGTATTCACCATAGTAAGTGAGGGTCGCCTCAGTGACCGTGTCGGCAATGCCTTCCCCGACCATGAAGTCGGTCATGTTGACGTAGTGACCCTGGGTTGCACCCTGGCCAAGCCATTGGCTGTCGCCTATGACCATGTCATAAGCATCGCCCCCGGCGGCCATTTCCGTTGCCCACAGGTCGCCAAACGAACCCCAAGGCTCTTGGATGATGTTGACCTTGATGCCCGTTTCGGCTTCATACATATTGCCGACTTCCTGGAGGTAGTCCGCCGGATCCCATTGGGCCCAGAGGATATTCAACTCATCGACAGCCATCTCTTCCATGGGTTCCTCGGCTGGTTCTTCAGCTGGTTGCTCAGCTGTTTCCTCAGTCATGGTCTCCTCTGTCGGTTCCTCGTCATCACCACCACAGGCAACCAGGGCCAGCGCCAAAATCAGCATGAGGGTCAAAAACAATTTCTTATACATACGTAAATCTCCTTCTTGTATCCTCTTCTTCGAACTTTCAATATCAGCGAAGTGTTCACGATCAAATACTGTGTTCATTTTCGTGCTTGCTTGGCATCACCTCCTATTGTTTGGTTCCTAAACTGCTAGTTTACTTATCCATAACTTAGTCGAGAAAAGAGGCTCTCCCTCAGTTTCTCGATGTGAATACGAGTCGTTTCGGATGCTGATAGGCCATCCTTGTCGACGATCGAATTGACAATTTCCCGGTGTTCAGTTGTACAGGCTTGGAGCCTGGAGGGATTGGTCTGGGAGTCAATGTTTGCTAGATGATGGGCGCGATTTCGCATTTGGGTGACGATCTCACCCAGAAGCTGGTTCGGACAGGCTTCTCCCAGGATTTCGTGAAACCGAGTATCAGCCCTGGACCAGGCCGTTTGGTCGCCTTGTTCGCAGGATTCTTCCATGTCTCGAACAGCTCCTATAAGCCGGTCTAGTTCCAAGCTGGAGAGCGTCCCAGTGGTCAACCGGACCAGTTCTGGCTCAAGCAGCAGTCGAATGTGTACAACGTTCAATATCGAACGTAGTGAGTGCGAGGCGACCGTGATTGCCCGCCCAGGTATTATCTGGACAAGACCTTCTTGGGCTAACTGACGCAAAGCCTCCCGCACTGGTGTCCGGCTGATTCCCAATGACTCAGAGAGCCGGGTCTCCGAAAGAACCTCACCGGGCTCCAGATCGGCGTGCTGGAGTGCATCCTTGAGCCGCACATAGGCAATTTCACGTCGCAGGCGCGAGGAATCGTCGGTTAGTTTGGTTGGTTGGCTGGCTAAATATTGCTCTAGTTTATCCATTCAACAGCTGAAGCGACACAGAACGTCTGCGATATACAGCCTGTATACAGATTGTACGGGCAAATTATACTCACCGTATACTTGTGAGTCAATGGGGTGCGAGAGCGTTTGAACCTGATTTAAGCATATACGATTGTGAAAGGGCAATTTAGTGACATTTGTCATTGAAACTTTAGTGACAATGATCATAGGAAAAGAGCGTAAAAATGCCGTCGTCCAAGCCAATTCGTCACACTGCTGGCTAGGTCCAGTACATCTCACCAGGTGTTTCGGCAATATTGGCTTCTTGTAGAACTGCTACTGCCTTGCGAAGTCCTTCGTCCGCCGACATGAGCCCATCTTCATGTTCAATGGATATGACGTGATCGTATCCAACCAGACGTAATGCAGTAGTAATATCCTTCCAGGTTTCGACGCCGTGGCCATAACCAATGGAACGAAATGTCCAGGCACGTTCACGAATGCGATCATACGGTTTATGGTCATTGCACCCGTTGACGGCGATGTTGTATTTGTCTAGATAGCTATCCTTGCCGTGAACATGGACTATGGCGTCGCCCAGGGCTCTGATCGCGGCGACCGGATCGACACCGTTCCAAAACAAGTGACTCGGATCGAAATTGCATCCAAGCGCGGGACCTGCCTCAGTGCGCATTCGCAGCATGGTCTCGACATTATAGATTATCATCCCGGGATGCATCTCGATGCCGATGCTTACACCGTGATCGGAGGCGAAAGCCGCAGAGCCCTGCCAGTATGGGATGGCGACATCGTTCCACTGGTAATCCAAGATATCCAGATTGTGTGCCGGCCAAGGACAGGTCACCCAATTGGGCATGCTGTCTCCGGGCGCACCAGCCGGGATTCCAGAGAGAACATTGATTACCGGCACTTCCATCATCCGAGCCAGGCGGATCGACTTTCGGAACAAATCGTCGGATTCACGAGCCAGGTCTTCATCTGGATGTAGGGGTTCATAGTGGCAGCTGAATGCGCTGATGATCAATCCCCGTTTCGAGATTTCATCCTGGTACCGTTGGCGGGCGGTACTGCTTTCAACCAACTCATCTAGGCGACAGTGATGGCTGCCCGGGTAGCCTCCAGTGCCAATCTCCACGGCAGTGAGGCCAAAGCTGGCGATCTTGTCCAGGGCTTCTTCAAATGGAAGATCTTTAAACAATACCGAAAACACACCTATGCGCATGGCGCTACCTCCTTAAAATATCGCAAATCTGAATCCTCCGCCGGCGAACTCATGCATACGGGGAGGTGAATCATGCCTTGTTAATCCTGTTTTCCTGGGCCATTCTCAGGCGGTTGATTGTTTTGGATTCGTCCAGCGAAACATCATTCCAGGTTACGATTTGACCGGCTTCCACTGGCTTGGTCACGAGGGCATCGGGAGCCAGACCAAGAGGTAGTGCAGCATGCTCCCGTGCCTGTTCAACCTCATCCATTAGGCCATAAAAGGTGTAACCTCCAAAGGTATCAAGGCGATCACCAGGCTTCAAATCGCGCTTGGCGATCGTCATTACGTCGGCTACCGGTTCATCTAGTGGCACCAGCGTTGTTTCCCGCTTGAGGACGGCTCTGGCGATAGAAATCGGCGCCTCAATGAACCAGAGATGGTAGGGGCGAAAGAAGGTGAAGTAGCTTCCCTGGCCGACCATCAGATAGTGAAGATCGTCCCTGATTCGCTGGTCTTCAACCCGGACGGTGACGAATACCCCGCCTGACATGGCACTGCCCTGGACGAAATCAATTGACCGCGGCCGAGTTGTGATGCCCCCGTCTTCCTTCAATGCGAATATCTGTGATACTGTATCCAGGGTCGCCTCCGGACCGTTCATGCCGCGTTTCATAGGCCTGCAGCCGGTCGCATTCGCCGCACAAGTCATCTCAAACATGGTCTTGCTGCCATCAACGTATGATGCGACCTGAAAAGGGTCCTTGTCACTCCTCCGGGCAGATTCGGCGACGGTATCGGGCGTCGCCTGCGGATTCAATGGATTATTCTTTCCCTTGCCAATGACCATGACTTCAAATCCGAGGCAGTTGACAAAGTCGTACAGTTCCATCAAGCAGCCCGGTTCATCGCCCGATGAGACTGTGTAAAGAACGCCAGCTTTCTTGGCCAGGCGTTTGAGGGTTGGGCCAACGGTCACGTCCGCTTCAATGTTGATGAGTACTACATCTTTACCATGCTGGATGGCCTGGTAAGCGACCTCAGCGCCCGTTGCGGGCGAAGGGGTTACATCGGTGACGACATCGACATCATCGATTTTTGACAGCAATGCGAGATCGCCGGTAATGATCTTCTTACCGCTCCGCAAAGCGTCGGTCGCCGGTCCGGGAGAGGATGCCTCAACAACCATCTCCTCACTTATGCCCGTCGCCAGGAAAGCGTTTCGGGCTGCCTCCAGGTCCGCATCAGCCAACACAACCAATTCCATCCCAGGTACGCGAGCCATTTGGGCGGCGAATCCACTTCCCATCCAGCCTGCTCCGCTCGCACCAACACGAATGGGTGTCGATTCAGCATCCAGCCGCTGAAGGTCTGTATAGATCATTGCTCTTCCTACCTCTTCTTGTTGAGGATGCTTGTAACGAACCTTTCGCTCTTAACCGTCTCTAGCCTGCTTAGCAAGGATGAGGTCTCGGGCCTGGTTGACCAGATCGCCGGCCGTGAGATGGTATTTCCTCAATAGGTCAGCCGGATCCGCTGAATCAACATAGGTATCCTCTAACCCAACAAATCGCATGGGGACTGGGTGGTTTTCGGCTACTATACGGGCGACGTTGCTTCCAACTCCGCCATGGAGAAGATGCTCTTCGGCAACGAGGATCGCGCCCGTCTCCTGAGCCGCCTTCACGATGGCTTTCTCATCCATCGGTCTGATCGTATGGAGGTCCATAACCCTGGCCTCAATTCCCTCTTCCGCCAGGACCACCGCGGCATCAAGCGCCGTCGGCACCATCAGGCCGCAAGCTATGATGGTCAGGTCTTTGCCCTGGCGAACGATATTGGCTTTACCTATCTCGAACGGGCAATTCTCTTCAGGGTAAATATGGGGCATTGGCACACGGCTGGAGCGAAGGAATACAGGTCCGTCATGATCCGTAGCCGCGCGAACGGCCGCGTACATTGATGCGGGATCACAAGGAACCAGGATCGTCATCGTCGGAAGACCCCCCATCAAGGCTAGATCTTCGATACCCATCTGGGTTGCGCCGTCCTTTCCCAACGTGATGCCCCCATGGCTGCCGAGTATTTTGGCGTTCAGATTCGACATAGCTATGGATAAACGTATCTGGTCATAAGCATTACAAAGCAGAAAGGAAGAGAAGCTAGTGATCCAGGGGATGAATCCCGCACCCGCCATTCCTGCGCCGATCCCAACCAGGTTGCTCTCCGCGATTCCGATGTTGAAAAACCGCTCGGGAAAGCGTTCCCTCACCTTCTCGGCCTTAGTCGAGTTGCCCAGATCGCCGTCCAGGACAACCACCTTTGGATTTTCGGTAGCTACAGCCAGCAACGCATCGCCGAACACGTCGCGCATCGGTTTACTGGATTTCAACCCTGCTCGCTCGCCTAATTGCATAGGATTTCCTCCCTTGCTTTGTCGGCGAGATCGCCGACGATGGGTCGTCCGTGATAGGTGAAGTCAGCCTCAACAAATGAGACTCCCTTGCCTTTGACCGTATGGGCGATCAGTATGGCCGGCTGCCCTTCGACTTTCTGAAGCAGATGAAGATCCTCGACAATCGCACCGACGTCATGCCCATCCACTTCGCGTACAAACCAACCAAATGAACGCCATTTTTCAACCAACGGCTCCAAGGCCATCTCCCTGCTTATCGGACCTGTTTCCTGGTACTTGTTGTAATCGAGGATCGCGATGAGTTTGTCTGCCTCGAAATGGGAACCAGCCATCGCTGCTTCCCAGATCTGGCCCGCTTCGCACTCGCCATCCCCCAGCAGCACATAGACCCGAAAATCCTTCGCAGACAATCGCCCGCCCAATACGTGACCGAGCCCCACCGAGAGGCCTTGACCGAGTGATCCGGTGGTAGCCTCGACACCAGGCAGCATGCCTTGGATTGGATGACCCTGGACGGGGCTGTCGATAGTGCGGAGGGTCCACAACAATGAACGGTCAAAGTAGCCCGCATGGGCAAGAGCGGCGTACAGCAAGGGCGCCGCGTGGCCTTTGCTCATAATGAATCGGTCTCGCTCGGGCCACCATGGTTCCTCAGGCCGGTAATTGAGCAGGCCACCAAAAAACAAGGCCGTGACTATCTCGACCGCTGAGAAGCAGCTTGAAGGGTGACCAGAAGCCGCTATCCTGGTCATCTCCAAAACATCAAGACGAAGCTCGCGGGCTTTCTCCTTTAACTCGTCCTCGGTAAATGGATTCGTTTTTACCATAATTGCTTTCTCCATGGCGGGATAAGAACACCTCATCCCGGCGGGCTAGGATCAATATCAATCCTGTTTCTCACTATGCCTACTCAGGAAATCCTCAACCATGTTCAATGTGGGTAAAGCGGGAATAACACCCAGGGTTTGGGCAGTGAGAGCTCCGACTGCGTTGGCAAAGGTCAGATACCCGCTCATCTTCTCTATCGATATTTCTTCGCTCCAATGGCCATGGGTTAATAGACCCGTGAGCAGACCGGCAACGAATCCATCGCCGCAGCCTGTGGCATCTACCGTTCCGACATCGAAGGATGGAATAAATCCATCCCCGGCCGGGACTCGGAAATAACTCCCGCCTTTCCCAAGGGTAATGACGCATATGTCCGGACCTAAACTAAGAAGATGCTGGCTTCCAAGGGACAGGTCGTCCCCACCGGTTAAGAGGGCTAATTCCACCTCGTTGACCTTCACCAGGTTAACTCTGGGCAGAACCGCTGTCACCGCCTCAATGGCCAATTCGGGGCTCGGCCACAGAGTTGGCCGGTAATTGACGTCCAGAGAAATCATCCCTCCCGCGCCGCTTACAACCTCGATCGCTTCGAATGCCGCATGCCTGATCGGATCATCTACCAGACTGAGAGAACCAAAATGTAGGACCTTGGTCGCTTCGAGCAGACCTAGATCTAACTCATCTGGATGCAGAAGCATGTCCGCTCCAGGATTTCTGTAAAAGACGAACTCGGCCGTATCCGGGTCTGGCATGGCGATAAAAGCCATTGTTGTCCTGGCGAATTCATCGAACCTCATTCCCCTGGTCTCTACCCCATTTCTGGCTAACACATCAGCTAGATGGTGGCCGAAGGC
>DASRZI010000288.1:0-2366 GCA_035686605.1 Candidatus Zixiibacteriota bacterium | reverse complement strand
ATTTGTGCTCCAATGCTGATAAGAAGGATGACCCTATTGATAGCGCCATCGTCAGCGCCTTTCGTGATTCGGATTATAAGGACACTGAATCAGAGTACAACCAAATGGGAATCATTGGCTTCAACCCCTCGGTCAAGCGTGTGGTGGCCTTTGTCGACCACCTTGGCGCGACTTTGACGATTGCCAAAGGGCTGCCGGCAAAAATCGTGGATACACAAGCTGGTGGTCTCGACGACCATGAGCTCCAGTGGAAGGTCGATCGCTTCCAGGATAAGGGGTTCGTGGAACAAGTTGGAGAGACGGATCTGGGTCTAAGCAAGAGTGGTTACAAAACTATTGGTATTTGTATTTGCGAAGGCGATGCTCGTGAGCTCGGCGACAAGGCCGTTTGGAAATTTGCTGGGTTACTCCCCATGTTGGATCCTCCTCGCCACGACACCGCTGCCACTATTGCATCTCTTCACCATGCCAATATCAGTGTGAAGATGATCACAGGTGACCACGTTAACGTTGGGAAAGAAACGGCCCGTCTCATTGGGTTGGGTACCGATATTCGCGCGGGAGAGGAAATCCGCCATGCTGAGCATGAAGGGAAGAAACAGCTCATTTGGGAAGCGGATGGTTTTGCTGCTGTCCTCCCCAGCGATAAGCGCGAGGTAGTACTGACTTTGCGCAATCAGTTTGGCCTCGTGACGGGTATGACTGGAGATGGTGTGTGAGTAGCTAGTTCTAGTTGGGGGGCGATTATACCGCATTGCTCTGACGCAAATGTTTTAAAGATTCATCCAGTGGCCGACTAACCTTACCATATCATACTATCCAATGAACAGCAATGATGCTCCTGCCCTCTCAGCTGCTCAGGTGGGTATTGCTGTCCAAGGTGCTACAGATGCGGCCAAGAATGCAGCAGATCTTATCCTCACCGAGCCAGGCCTCAAGCCTATATATGGTGCAGTCTTGGAAAGCCGCCGAATCTTTGCTCGGATCAAGTCCTATGTGGTATATCGTGTCGCAGCATCTCTCATTCTGGTATTGACGCTTTCTACGATTATCTTCTCCTCTGGATGCGCCGTAGACACCTTGTTGGTTATCATCCTTGCCTTACTCAACGATCTATCAATGATCCCTGTCGCGTACGATACAGCCAGTCCCACCACCAAGCCGCAGCTTCCAAATTCGAGAACCCTTGTCCTCATGTCTCTGTACTATGGATTGGCGCACACGGCGCTGGGGCTAATGTTTATTTACTCGATGAATCATAATAGTGCGAACATCAAAGATCCTATTATTCTCAACAGAGAGTGTAACAAGGAAACTCAAGGATTTATCTGGTATCATTTGGTTCTAGTAACGGAACTCATGATCTTTTCAGTCAGGGCTCCATATTTTTTCTGGAAAAGATCCGCGATGCCGTCCATCTACCTCATTATATCTGTTGCTTGTACCTGCATTTGCGGGGCCCTCATTGCGTGCTTTGCCAGCGACCTATCGTGGCGAAATTTCATATGGATCACCTTGTTCGACCTTGGAACGCTGGTTCTCGTGGATGTTGGAAAGATTTGGATTCGAACCATCATTGGAGATGCTCCCGGCGATATCATTGAGAGTGATGAGCTATTGGAAATTCCACTAGTCCCAAAGACGGACATCGAAAAGCACGCGGCAAAGAAGATACGCTATACAGTGCACCGCAACTCGAGACTACCCCCAGAGTTTTTGGATCACAAAGTCGAAGTACGAAGCAGGGCAAGAAGTGGTCTGGCAGGTTTTCAGGCGGATCTACGCGAAGATTTCGTCACCGATGGTTTTATCAGCCGAAGAAACGAAAATTTTGCAGCTCGTCTTTAGATCATGGAGTCTGAGAGATATATTCCAAGGGAAAGGGATCCGATAATGGCTGATGATGTCATTTGGTGACAAGTAGTGTATAGCAAACCCCAAGTTCAAAGCGGTATGTTCATTTTTGAGGGTTGGACCTATACCTTGCATAAAGATGTCGATAAGTAAAAATTGTTTTCAATCATATTCTGTTATTTACTCTTTACTAAAGATATCTGTAATGCCCATCAAGCTCGCGTTTGCACTTATTCTTGGCAGATTCATTCTCTTCAACTTTATCCCAACTCTGCATACCTCTCCTTATATCATTACTAGTTGACACATCCACAGCTTGCTTCAGGCAGTCGAATCTGAGCATCCTGCAATAGTTCAAGCAATTCGCTTACTTCTCGTCTCCCGACTCCCGAAAGAGTTTGCACTTCCATTTCATTCGCTGTCTCTGACAACCAACGGGAATAGGATTGTACATGGCCCAAAACAAATAAGGCCACCAGGTCCACCTGTGGGATATTTGCTGTAGGTTGCAA
>DASRZI010000287.1:0-3532 GCA_035686605.1 Candidatus Zixiibacteriota bacterium | reverse complement strand
AAACCCCAGGTCATTCGAGGAATCCTGCTTTTAAACCAGCTGTTTGGTGCACATACGCACTACGTGCCTTTTGGAGGGGGGAGGGGTGGCTCGCTGACAATTGAAACGACCAGCCGGCTGGTAAAGATGCTGTCGACCATTCGAGTCGGGCCAGGAGCCTATTTCATACCCGTCGGTGGTCACAATGTGACTGGATGTCTTGGCTACGTCCTGGCAGCCCTCGAGATCCATGAGCAGCTTGATGAACTCGGCCTGACAGACCAACCAGTGACCGTCGTGACAGCTGCTGGGACGGGTGGAACGCTGGCGGGACTCATGGCCGGATTCAAGCTAGGAGGAAGCCAGGCTAAAGTCCTGGGCATAGACATAGGCAAGCTCTGGAAATCATTTCCGGCAAGTATTGCCCGGCTCGCCAACGACCTCTGTTCGGCACTTGGCGAGCCGGGGCGTTTTCGCCCTGACAAAATGCCCATGATTGAGGACCGCTATGCAGATCCGGGCTATGCTCAAATCTCGGACGAGGTTCCAGATGCTATTAAGTTGTTAGCCCAGATGGAAGGTATCATTCTAGATCCGTATACACCGGAAAAGCTTTTGCAGGCCTTGTCGACCTAATCGTCAGCGGTCGCTTCACGAAGAATGAGCATCTCATCTTCCTGCACACAGGCGGCTATCCTGCTCTATGGGCTTACGAGGAGCAGCTGACGCCAGAGCTCTGAGGTAGATTTGTACTTGTTCCGCGTGTGATCCCGAATCCGACTGTCTGGAGTACGATCCCGCCTGCCGGAAACCCCGCCTAGGAAAAATCGGAGATGGAGAGGATGTTGCCCTCCGGATCTTTGAACCAGGCGGCTTTACTGGCGCCCACAGTTGCGACACCCCGGTGATCAAACTCCATACCGGGAATATCGTAAACTTCCAGCTTCACGCCCTTGGCGATTAGCTCATCAGCCTCGGCATCGACATCGTCTACAATCCAGCCCGCAGCGGTATGGTCGGCCGTCGTCGGGGTAGGACGCTGATAGACGAGTAGTTGGGTTCCGGAGCCACATTCATACAGTGCAGATTGTCCGGCCATATCCTCTGGACCTGGGGTCGCTCCCTCTTTTAAACCAAGCACGCCACCATAAAACGCTTTAGCGCCATCCATATCGACGCAAGGTGCCATAGCTACAACTCGTGAACTTCCTAACATGTTTTTCCTCCACTAATACAAGGGTTAATAAGTTGGCTCCCGAACAAGACGATAATGTGGACGCCAGTATCTGGCGGGTCCATTTACACTTGGGAAAAAATCAGCTGTTTTGTTGGTTTATGTGGGGTTACTCTGATATCTACCCAATCCTATATAGTATTCCTCAGAAAGGATGTAATCGAATGTACGAATGCCACGCCGTCGGCGCCAAGGGTCAGCCCACTAGATCGAAATGCCGAAAACTCGGGCAGCCGTATCTACCTGGTCGACGAAATCGGGGCCATGTTCTTCCTTGGTCAGTGCGTTCTTGACGCTATCCATCTTGTCAGTCCGGCCAGAATCGCCAGGATCGGCTTGAGCCTTAGCCAAGATTTCGAACGCTTCGGCGAGCAATTCATATGACTTCGACGAAGCCGCGACAGCGTACTCAGCGCTCTGTGAAAAACTCTGCTGCGCTCTGATACTTTTCGCTGCCGCGAGTTGATGAGCACCGAGCATCCAGAAGGCGCTAGAGAAATTGAGCGGATCGGCGTCCATTTCTTCGTTCAACCGGACACCTAGCTTCGCCGCATCATATCCTAGCTGGACGTCTGTAGAGTTAGGATCAATCCCTTCCTCATCCCAACCAGGCCAGGTAAAAGAGGCAACATTGAAGGCGATAGCCCGTGTCTTGGTCTTCAGTTCTTTGGCGGCTTCTGTATTTTCAATTTCCGCTGCCTTAGAAGCTGCCAGGCCAAACTGGATGCCTGCCCTACCAATGGAAACCACCGTTGGAAGATCCTTGTCTTCCCAGTACAAATGTCTTACTACATCGTTGAATGTCGACGTAATGGTGAAAGGATCTTCTTGCTTGCAGATAAAACCGATAGCCGCAAACGTATCCACATTTCTAATATAATCGACTGCCGTGTTGATCATTGATCAACCTCCTTAAACACTTCAGGACTTAGGTGAGTCAAGTCTGTAGGCCCTATCCGTCAATGACGGCTGTTCCCACTGAATAGACGGGAGGCAAAGTATAGCTGATCGCTTGCCAACTATTCCCCTCGTTCCGACTGTAGAAGAGTTGACCTGAACCAGTTCCAACATAAACGCCCGCCGGATCGCAGCTATCGGTAGCCAATCCCTCGCGGAACACGTTCAGATAAGCGTTGTCTTGGGGGAGTCCGCTGCTCATGCCTTCCCAACTATCGCCTCCACTATTGGATCGATAGACTCGAAACCTACCATCAGGAGCGTACCGATATTCACTGCTTACCAGTGGAACCACGTAGATCGTGTTTCCGTCGCGAGGGTGAATGGCCATGGGGAAGCCAAAGGTACTTGGCAGCCGGTCAGTGCCGATGTCCGTCCAACTGTCTCCTCCATCTTTTGTCCGGAAGACGCCGCAGTGATTTTGCTGGTACAGAACATCTGAATTCTCTGGGCTCATCACAAGATGGTGACAGCATTGACCAACTTCTGGATAGTGTTCGGGCAGGAAATCTGCCAGAACACCTTTGTTCTTTGGCTGCCAGCTCATCCCCCCGTCATCACTCCTAAATACACCCGCGGCGGATATGGCTACAAACATCCTGTCTGCGTTGACGGGATCCTGGATAACGGTATGTACCATCATGCCGCCCGCGCCTTCGCTCCAATTCTCCCGAGTTGGATGGTTGTTTATCCCATCTACAGCATGCCACGTCTTTCCGTCATCCTCGGATTTGAAGAGCGATCCCGGATCAACACCAGCCCAGATAAGGCCTGGTTGGCTCTTGTGACCAGGTTGAACATGCCAATATCGGTCTACGGTTCGTTCCTCTCCCTCAGGAAAATGGGGTCCGTCCACCAACTCCCAGGTCTTTCCTAAATCCGGCGACATGTGGATATTGCTTCCATACACCATGTGATCCAGAGAAGCGTAAAGTATCCCTGACCGGGGATCGTATTTCATATGCTGCAGCGACCACCCGGCAAAATGCGGTCCATTTACCTTCCAGTTCTCTCGTCTCGTATCGCTTTCGAACACGAAAGCGCCCTTCCTGGTACCGGCAAAGACAAGGACTCGAGCTTTATCTGACATGAACGATCTCCTGAACAAAATCGATATAAATTCTAATTACTTGACATAAATCTATAAGTTTGTCGATTTAAGCCAGCACTGACAATTCATCCAACATGGGTACGATTACGTATGATCCTTCAATCGGATATGCCAGAAAAGCTGGCGATCCTCTGAGCAAACAGATCGTCTCCGGCTGCCTCCGTTATGAGATTTTATGAGACTGTATGTTAGGCGGTGATAGCAAGGTCGAACGGCCGCAGTTTATGTTCTGATTTAGAAACGAGTGCAAG
>DASRZI010000286.1:0-7332 GCA_035686605.1 Candidatus Zixiibacteriota bacterium | reverse complement strand
TCAATATCCCACAGACGATATCGCATCACGGAGAAAGTTAGCGAGATCGGCACGATATTCATCGCAACCCACCACATGAGGCCCATGATCCGAAAAGTAAGACCCACGGGTGTTCCTTCGGGCTGGTTGAGGTAGAACATGTAGGGGATGCTGGAGATGATGATCCAGGTAAACCATAATCCCAGACCATAAACAACCCATTTCGTCTGCTGCTTCTCCTCCGGCGAGGATACCCTTCTATAACGGTAGACCTGAGCGTAGATACCGAATACAGGAAGGCTTAGGGCAATGACTACCAGGCCCACAATGGTAACAGGTGAGACCGTGGAGAACTCTTCCAGCGGTGGCATGAATAAGAATAGAACGATCCAGACCAAGGAAACGGGGATTAACCAACGAGTCCATCTTGGAACAAACCGGCCACTTGGGAACAAACAAGTTAACAGCAGGATGGGAGTGGCCAGAAGGATGGTTTGGGCTGGCATAACCCAGCTGCTCAACGGCGGCCAGACGATGGCGAATCTTTCAAGGGGACCGGCTAAGACAACACCGTAAGTCAGCAGCAGAATCGAAACAAACATGGCCATGCCATCGTCAGACTTGCGCAAGAACAGCAGCGTTGCCAGGCCAAAACTGACGAGGGCAGCGGATATGGACGCCGCGGCTCCAGCCACATCAAAAACCTGGGCCAGAAATGACGAATCTGTATCTGCAAGTTGGTCGACTACACCTGATGTCGACTCATGGGGAGAAGCGCCCCCTAGATAAGCCGGCAGCGGGACGATGAAAATGGCGAAGGCGACGATGGCCCAGCCAATCCAGATTAAGCGAACAGCTGTGCGCAAGCGGCCGTGCAGCATGGGCCAAGCTTTAATCATGTTATCTGTTTCCGCGCCCGCAGCGGCGCTTGTCGCCTCAAGTTGGGTCATTTTCGTAGGTTTTATTTTTTCGGCTTTGAGAGTGTTGATGCAAGGGATGGCCTGCGCAATTTATAGCGGAAATCCCGAATTCTGCCAGAGGTTGGCTCATTTCGATCCGCTCTACGTGTAATTGGAGATGCTGGCAGTCGCTGTCCCAGTTCACGGAGATACAATGATCATCTGCCGGTGGATACCACCCAGATTGAAAGGCATCCTCTCCCAATTGTCGCCGTAATTGGTTGAATGCCAGACGTCTCCGTTGGCCAGGCCGGTAAAGATCACTCCTGGACGACCAGGAAGAGTAACAAGGGAGTATGCCATGTAGTCCAGCGGATCTGGCAATCCCCCAGTTAGTTTTTCCCAGGGCGCTCCACCTGATGAACGGAATATGTAAGCGTTTGCTTCTCCATCAATATGAGCCGCCGGAATAAGTTTTGGAAAGGCGGCCATGGATGATAGGGATGCATACCAGACTTCGGGGCGTTCGGGGTCGGCGGCACAAGCCCAACCGTAACTCCTGTCTAGCCCTTCTTTCAATTGTCGCCAGGTGTCGCCACCATCCCGGCTGACAGCCACGCCTCCACCCGAGCCGCCGGATTCATATACCCAATCGCCGCTGGTCGCGTGAAAGGTCATACCGTGACAGTCACGGAGTGAACCCTTCTTGTGGCTGCTCCCTGTTTGACCGCTATCGGCGCTTCGAACGACAGCACCAAATTCTATGCCTGCCACGATCACCTGGGGATCTTCTGGCGATAGACCGATTGACTGGATATAGGCCTTGAAAGGCGATTCAGCCGGAGAAAACCAGAGGCGACGGCCGCGAATCGAACGAAAGGATTCGATCTCTGACCAGCTGGCGCCTCCATCTCGGGAAACATAGAGGTAGGCAGGCCGGGTCCCAGCGTAAATCGTGCCTGGTTCTGTTGGACTGACGCTCAAAGATTTAACAAATTGCCCTTTCATTCCAGAGTGCTGCCACGTTTTTCCGGCATCGGCCGACCGGAATACACCATTTCCCTGGGTCCCGGCAAATATCAGTCGCGGATTTGCCGGGTCGGAAGCCAGGCAGCGGACATCCTCGCCTGCAAGAGGATGATCCACGATCCATTCAGCGTCTTCACTCATTGAGGCTCGGGCCAGGCCAACGCCAGGCGTCGCGATAAAAATCTTCTCATCCATCTTCATATGTCGGTCCTTTTTCAGCTCCAAGTGCATAAATTCTGTGGCTGCTCCAACCCAGAAGCGCTGGCTTCCGGGAGTCCACTTGTCTTCGTTAGCATATCATACAGGATTGAATGTCCCGCTGTCATGGGGTCGCAGACCTAGTTATTGTCCTGAATTCTTCCGGGATAGATCTTACGAAGGGATAGATAATATTCAATGAAAAGGTTGGAGGACGAATCCTCTGGATGTTTATACCGAAGTAAACACGATCCAAAATGGTGATCCAGTTCTGGAGTGATCGCCGCTCTACCGATGCAGTAGATTGATATTCAATAGCTTGAAAGGTAACATCTCAACTGTCTGAGTGGCGAGCACATCACTTAAGGATAATGCTTGCGCTTGTCCTTTCAGCGATTTAATTACCAGGAAGAACAGTGTGAATGATCTCAAAGACGGGCTGGAAAGATTTTTGGCGGAGGTCTATCCTAACCACCAGGACTTAGCCGTCAACCGGCTGGCAAATATCAGCGATGGATGGGAAAGCGAGATGTATTCCTTCATCCTGTCCTACGGAGCAGCTGCATCTCCAACGGAGGAGAAGCTAATTCTCCGGATTTACCCTGGCGACCATGCCTCTGAGAAATCTCAACGCGAGTCAGCGGGCATGAGACGCTTGTTTGAGGCAGGCTATCCAGTTCCACGAATATGCGCTGTTGACAGCTCCGGTCTAGGGTATATTGACCAGCCCTTCGTCATCATGGAGTTCGTCGACGGGCAGGTGATGTGGTTCATGCTGGCCGAGATGCCAGATCAAGCATCGATGCTCCTCATCGAGCTTTATTGCCGGCTGTTCGTCCGTCTTCACACGTTGGATTGGCGGCTTTTCATCGATGAAGAGGTCATCAAGTACGAGGACGATCCATACCGATTTGTCGATAGCTGGTTTACGCAGGGAAAGGAAGCATTGAAACGAAACCCCGTTATCGATCTCAGTGCCGTGATGAGCTGGCTAGAAGAGCGGCGAGATCAACTGGCTTGTCCTCAGCCATCGGCCGTCCACCAGGATTTCCATCCGGGTAATGTTCTTGTGGCTGACGATGGTAATCCCGTCGTTATCGACTGGACGGGTTTCGATGTATCGGACTATCGGTTCGATTTAGCATGGGCGCTGGTATTGGTCAATGCTTATTCTGGGAAGGAGTATCGGGACGCCATTCTCAAGACTTATGAAACGATAAAGGGCACCCAAGTTGAAAATATCGAGATCTTCGAGGTATTCGCCTGCAGCAGAAGGCTCTTCGATGTCTTTGTCTCATTGACCGCGGGTCCTCAGCGTCTGGGTATGCGTCCTGAAGCCGAAAAAGCGATAAGAGAGCAATTGTTCGCGGTAGAGCGCGTTTACCAACTCCTGGTGCAGCGAACGGGCATTGTTCTTGAGGATGTCGAAGAGTTTCTCTTACGGGAGCGAACTATTGAGGGGACAGGTTGATCAGCATCCAAGCTGGCTTTAAGTCCGAAAGGTGGGGTACCGGACAAGCTGAGGTAAATATTGAGACCATTGCAGCGACGGATTCCTAGTTCTGATCTCTCCACTATCGGCAAATGCGGCCTTGGCAGCAGCCCGGTCCCACAACCATGGATGACCTGCCCTTCAACGAACACCCAGCAGCAACATGAGACTTTCAGTTCCTAAGCCTATATGGCCGGTTAAATAGAATCCCTTCTTTCGGTTGCCAAACCCCTACTCGGATGATGGATCAATCCAATATCGATTGATTCGAGCGCTGGACTCCCACGAGGCGAGATGGATTTCGCGCCCGATTCCTTCAACCGGAATCTGCTGCGTCTTTTCATTGGTAGGGCACACAATTTCTGGTATACGATTGACTCGATAGTGACATAGATCATGCGGGATAGATGGATATTTGTTACTGGTTGCCGAGGCAAGATTATCCCATAATGGAGCAGGCAATATTGGACATAGGAACGGCGACTGGTTTCGAACAGCTCGACAGCTGAATAGCTGTGTCTGCTCTCGTGATATGATTGCAATCTATTTTGTCTACGGGCTAGCGTTTTTCACTCTCGGATTTGCTGTTGCGCTGGAGAGCAAGCGCAAGAGTGATCTTCCGTTGGGCAGCCAGCTTATCTGGTTGGCCGCCTTCGGCCTCGTCCATGCCGCGGTCGAATGGGCGGACATGTTGATCCTGACCGTGCCTGGTGAGCCATATTACTCGTTTCTCAACGCTGCTCGAACGCTGCTGTTACCTGTCTCCACGATACTGTTGATTCGTTTTGGCGCGGGTTTGATTTACGAGGCTGGACCTCTTCCTCGATGGTTCTTGTATTTACCACTGATATTTACGGTACCCGTGGCCATCCTTGTCGGATATGCCATCATCAGCGCGACAGCGGATCCGATCCTTGCCACCGACGTCTGGTCTCGCTATTTGCTCTATTTTAGTGGTTGCTTGCTGGCATCCTATGGATTCCTCCGCCAGCGCAAACTTCTTATTGGGGCCAATCTAGCAGAAGCTCGCAATTTAATGCTCGGTGCAGCCATTGTATTCGCCATCAATGCCGTGATCGCCGGTCTGATCGTCCCTCGAGCATCCTATGGCTTGGCGCCATGGCTAAACTACGAATCAGTTATGGATGCTACGGGAGTTCCTGTACAGATTTGGCGTATGATATCGGCCATTGCCGTGACTTTATTCGTAATTCGCGCCTTGAACGTGTTTGAGGCCGAGCGCGAGCAGCGGCTGGCTAAGCTGCAGGCCAAACGTCAGGAGGCAGAAGCAACGCTGCGGGAAAGCGAAGAACGCTTCCGGACTGTCTTTGAAATGGCGCCCATCGGCATGGATATTGTCAGCCCAAAGGGGCAGCCTATACAAGCCAATCTGGCCCTGCAACAGATGTTGGGCTACACCGCCGACGAACTCCGATCAATGGTCTATACTGACTACACTCACTCGGACGACGTCGAACCCAGTCAAACATTGGTTCGTGAAGTGGCCGAGGGCAAACGAGAGCACTTCCGCCTAGAGAAGCGCTACATAAGCAAGGATGGCTCGTTGATATGGGGCCATGTGGCTGTATCAGGCGTCCGTGATCCGGCCGGGCAACTCCTATACTTCATCGCCATGGTGGAGGATATCACCGAACGCAAGCGCATCGAAGAAACGCTGCATCTTGAACGCGAGCGGACCCAGGCGGATAGATTGCAGACCCAGATTGAGGCGCGCGAGGCGGCCGATAATTGGGCCAACAGCCTTGTGGATATCAGCAGACTTATCGCTAATATGGACAGTGTGGACGACATCCTCCTGCATATCGTCAGCCAGGCGCAGCAGCTGCTGGAGTCTGACATGGTTTCCATTGGACTGCTGGATGAGACAGGCACCGCTTTGGAATTAAAGTGCCAGGCTATTGGCGATAGAGCTTTCATACTAGATTGGCCGGTTGTGGTGGAAAATGAGATGCTCCTCGAGATGCTGCGTGCCTTACGCACCTATCGTTATCCCGAAGAAATAGATGGGCCACTGGCAGACTGGTACTGCCCAACAGTAGCGGAGAGGATCCGTACCGCAGCCGTCGTGCCCCTGCACTTTGACGGACGGATTGTTGGTGGATTGTGGGCGGGACGCATTTCCGAGGTTCCTTTCGAATCCACACATGTGCTTGAACTGGAGAGCCTGGCCGACCAGGCTGTCATTGCCCTCCAGCATGCGTTGATGGCCGCCCGATTGCAGTCACTGGCGGTCATTGAGGAACGCGCACGAATCGCCAGGGAAATGCACGATGGTCTGGCCCAAGTCCTGGGATATCTCAGTCTACAAGTCCAGACACTAGAGGTGTTGACGCGTCAGGGTGATACTGATGGTGTTTTGGCAGAACTTGAAAAGACTCGTGAGAATATAAAGATTGCCCATGCTGATGTTCGTGAGAATATCCTCAGCCTGCGTACTACCTTGGCCGGAGAATCCGGCATAGTACCGGCCATCCAAGAATATGTCTCCGAATTCGGAGTCCAAAGTGGCTGTGAAACGGATGTAACCAACAACGTAGAAGGGGTCCCGAACATCTCACCCCTTGCCGAGGTCCAGCTGGTCCGAATCGTCCAAGAGGCACTTTCCAACGTTCGGAAGCACGCTCAAGCCAGCCAGGTGAGTGTCAACCTATCACACCGTAATGGAGACCTTTTCGTAAGTATCGTCGATGATGGCAATGGATTCGATTCTAGTACGGAAGACCGCCAGTTCGGTTTGCAGACCATGCGGGAACGAGCGGAAAGCGTGGATGGATCCTTAACCGTGTCATCTATGCCAGGCAAGGGAACAGAAATTTGTTTATTGCTTCCCTTGATTCCAGAATCAAGGGTCAAGAAAAGGATAATCTAAATGCTGCCTGTTAGGGTTTTGGTTGCCGATGATCATCGACTATTCAGGCAAGGCCTGATCAGTCTGATGCGCACGCGACCTGATTTGGTCGACGTTATTGGCGAAGCTGAAACGGGTCTTGAAGCTGTCACAATGGCCAGCCAACTTCAGCCCGACTTGGTTCTTATGGATATCTTCATGCCCCACGGTGACGGTCTAAGGGCGGCTCAAAGCATCAGAGAACAGCATTCGAATATCGACATAGTCATGCTAACAGCTTCAGAACTGGACGAGCATCTCGACCAAGCCGTAAGAATAGGCGTATCAGGATACCTTCTCAAGAATCTCGATGCTAACGAGTTATTCGATCTCATCGAAGGAGTGGAGCGGGGTGAAGCCGCCTTGACCAGGGCAATGGCAGCGCGAGTGCTTAAGGGTATGACGGATCGGGCTAACGAGCATGCAAGAGGGGAAGCGGAGCTCACCCGTCGTGAAATGGAGGTACTTCGTCTCTTGGCTAAGGGTCAGAGCAATCCAGATATCGCCAGCGACCTAAATATCTCGGTAAATACCGTGAAAACCCACATCAGCCACATTCTGCGTAAGTTGCAGCTGGATAATCGAACCCAGGCGGCTGCATATGCTGTGGAGAGACGTTTAATTAAGCCAGAATAGTGATTCCTCTGGCGAATCTCCCGCATAAATTTTCACACTGCTAATCTACAGCCTTCACATTTCAAGCTCCTCAAACCCCTTCATCACCTTCCCAATCTTTCGCGAAGAGTCCTCGTTTCCCGGTCCCTGGACGACAGCCGCAGGCCCAATAGTGCAAATATCACCCAACCGGGTGATACAAGATGATCCAC
>DASRZI010000285.1:0-15984 GCA_035686605.1 Candidatus Zixiibacteriota bacterium | reverse complement strand
GCAGCGATGAAGTGCTGCGAGCGGCTTTTCGACGGGTGGGCGTCTTGCGGGTCGATCAGATTTCCGACCTTTTCCATACGGCCGAGGTATTGGCCAAACAGCCCAGGCCGGAAGGTAATCGTCTCACCATCATCACCAACGCCGGTGGTCCAGGCGTATTGGCCACCGACGCCCTGATCAGCGGCGGCGGCAGCCTGGCAGAGATATCCCCTGAGAGCATGGATGCCCTCAACAGCTTCCTGCCCGCTCATTGGAGCCATAACAACCCGGTTGATATTTTGGGTGATGCCAGCCCCGAGCGATACACCAAAACCTTGGAGCTGATGGCCGAAGATCCGGCCAGCGATGGCCTTCTGGTCATACTGACCCCCCAGGCAATGACCGATCCGACGCGCACGGCCGAAGAACTGCGGCTCTACGGAAGGGGGCTTGGCAAACCAATCTTGGCCAGCTGGATGGGAGGCGCCGACATCTCAGCAGGTGAAGCGATCCTGAACCAGTCGGCCATCCCTACATTTGAATATCCCGATACGGCCGTCCGTATGTTCAATTATATGTGGAAGTACGCTTACCGGCTCCGCGGTCTATATGAAACCCCGGAATTTCCTGCGGAGGAGGTCGAAACTCACGATCCCAGCTTCGCTGGTGAGATCGTGAAGGGTGCGCGCAGCGCGGGACGAACAATCCTGACCGAATTCGAATCAAAACGCGTCTTGGAGGCTTACCACATTCCCACCGTCGATACCCGGCTGGCAAAGACGGTCGAGGAAGCCGTTTCGGCAGCCGAGAATATCGGCTTTCCAGTGGTTATCAAACTCAACTCGGAGACCGTCACCCACAAGACCGATGTGGGTGGCGTCCATCTGAATCTCCACAACCCAGATGAAGTCCGGAACGCATTCCATTCCATCGCCGCGACCGTCGCCGAAAAAGCCAGCCCGGCCGATTTTCAGGGAGTGACAGTCCAACCGATGTTGGATCTGAGCGATGGTTATGAACTGATCGTGGGCAGCAGCCCTGATCCTCAATTTGGTCCGGTCCTGCTGTTTGGGGCTGGCGGAATCATGGTCGAGGTGTTCAAGGATAGGGAACTGGGTCTGCCGCCGCTCAATACAACCCTGGCCCGGCGCATGATGGAACGGACAAAAATCTACAAAGCGCTGAAAGGCGTCCGAGGCCGAGATCCGGTCGACCTCGACGAGTTGGAAAAGCTCATGGTCCGGTTTAGCTTCCTGGTTGTGGAACAGACCTGTATAAAGGAGATCGACATCAATCCTCTCTTAGCCTCATCAAAGAGACTGATAGCTCTGGACGCCCGCGTCGTCCTCCACGATCCCGGCACCAAGGAGGAAGAGCTTCCCAAATTGGCCATCCGTCCCTATCCAACCCAGTATGTTAAGCCCTGGTCGTTGAAGGACGGCACGCCAATCAATATCCGGCCGATCCGCCCGGAAGACGAACCCCTAATGGTCAAATTCCATGAAGGATTGTCAGAGCACAGCGTCTATATGCGCTACTTCCATACCCTACAGCTAGACCAACGCGTCGCCCATGACCGGTTGACGCGCATCTGCTTCATCGACTACGACAGGGAGATGGTCCTCATTGCCGTCCGCCGCCAGCCAGAACGGGAGATCGTCGGCATCGCCCGCCTCAGTAAAATATACGGCGCTGACGAGGCTGAATTCTCGGTGCTTATTAGTGACGAATATCAGGGGCACGGCCTCGGGCCAGAGCTGGTAATGCGATTGCTCCAGGTGGCTGAAGACGAACCGGAAATCAAGCGGGTAGTGGCTTTCATGCTCCCGGAGAATCAAGGCATGAAGCAGGTCGTAGTGAGACTGGGTTTTGACCTGGAACATCTCGACCAGATGGTAAGAGCCTCGATAGGAGTTGGAAAATGATATTGAGCAGATTCAGATTGATGTGGCTGCCTGTCGTCGCGGCCGGATCTCTATTGGTCCTGTCTCTGCTAGCTCTAAGCGTCACTGCTGCCACTGTGGTCCAGGACAAATCAGACCTGAATTCCACCTTGGGCCGGTCCGAAGACCCCGTCATCCTCACCGGAGCCGAATTAGCAGGATTTCAAGGCCAGCCAATTGCTGATCTCGTCCTATATGCATTTTCCTCAGACACCTGGTCTCCAATCCCATTCCAGATTGACGAGCGTACCAACGACATCACCGGCACCTTTGTCGTATTCGAGGATGGATTGTTGGACGACAACGACGAATTGGTTTTCATGGCCAAGGATGCCGGCCAGGCAGCCGGTCAGGCATGGCCTGACGATGAGGAAGCCCAGGGGAATCCAAGGTACGAGATATTGGCAACCGATACCCTAACTTCGGGTGACAATGGCTGGGCATATCTGTATAGGTCGACAACCCTGGCGACGAGTCCCGATAGCTATGTGGACTGGAACGAGGCCCTTCAGAAGGTCACGGCCATCTCCTATACCGCCTCATTCAGCCCGTCGGCCTTTCTCGGATTAGCCGATCTCACCATAAACAACAACGGCGTTGACATCCTTGACCGGCAGAAGACGCGTGTCGACACCTTCATCCTCGATCTCAATGAGGAGAGCTTGATTGCCTTCGTGGACCCGACGATATCTATATCGGTGGTCGGACCCGTGCGCGGTGTGGCTGGCGCCGGCCAAATAGGAATATCTATATATGGCGCCCGTCTAGATCTGAAAGTCGAATTCGACACCTCCATCGTCCCCTTGAATATCGACGGTCTTCGAATGTCCTTTGATCTCAACGACCCAGCTGTAACAGGAATCACCAATTTCTACGACAGCAACGGATCGGATTACCCCATCGATGGGTCGCCGGATGCGGTCAGCCAGACACCAAGGTTCAACTGGTACCAGGCCAGCGGAGTGCCTGGTGGGGTGGTGGCAGTGATTCCTGAGGCGGACGCCGGCGACGGCATCATCACCAATTACTACAAAGATGACGACACCTTTAGCGCCAACGATACGGGCGATAAGTTGTCCTTCGCAGATACTGGTCTGTCTATCGAAGACCCAGGGTCTATCGTGAGTATGGTCCTCTCGCTCTATACCTTGCCCCCAGGATCGACGGCCAATGTTGGCGCTTCTTACTATGAACGGGTGACCAACCCCCTGGAGGTGACGACGGAAATCCAGTCCTTCGTGACAAACTACACCTATTTGCCTGCTGTTCTCAAGCCGTCTTGATGCCCATCGCTGCCGTCTCGCGGATTCGCTTCATACTGTGGGCCGCTTTTGCGGCCGTCATCCTCATCGCGACCCTCATGGCTGGCGCGGCCAGCGCATCGTCAAATCCGGCAGGCGAGCCCGGACAAGCCGCTGACTGTGATCCCGATGTCGTCCAACCTGACGGAGCCATCTATCGTTTCTGCCTGCCCCAAGGGTGGGATGGCGATGCTTTGTTGGTTTATGCCCACGGATACGTGTGGTTCAACCAACCGCTGGCCATACCCGAGGACCATCTCTGTTTCGGCGAGCCGGGAAGCCAAACCTGTATCAACGATGTGGTGACTGATCTGGGCATCGCCTTTGCCGTTACCAGCTATCCCACCAACGGGTTGGCTGTATTGCCGGCCGTGGACGATATGGTCAATCTGGTTGCCGTCTTCTCGGACACCTACGGAGCCCCTGGAATTGTGCTGATTACCGGTGTTTCTGAAGGGGGATTGGTTACGGCGCTGGCAACCGAACGCCATCCAGAGGTTTTCGATGGCGGCCTGGCAGCCTGCGGGCCTATCGGCAGTTGGGTGGGGCAGATAAATTACTTCGGTGACTTCCGCATCCTTCTGGATTATTTCTTTCCAGGGCTCATCCCGACCGATGCGATCACCATATCTGCGGGACTTATCGACGACTGGGTAAATAACGACTATTTCGCCAACGTCGTCGAACCGCTGATCTTTGATCCGGCCAATGCCATTTCCCTGACCCAACTCTTGGACACGAGCCAGCTGCCCCATGATCCGGCCGATGGGGAATCGGTGCGGAAAGCGGTGAGCGATGCCATGGGTTACAACATCATGGCTACCAATGACGCGATGGTTAAGCTGGGAGGGAATCCCTTTGACAATATGGACAGGGTTTACAGTGGCTCGGCCGATGATCTCGCCCTGAACGCGGCCGTTAGCCGGTTTAGCGCGGATCCGGCTGCCCTGCTGTCGATGGAGGAGTACGAAACCAGCGGATTACTGGAACGGCCGTTGGTGAGCCTCCACACCTCTTTGGACCAGCAGGTGCCCCAATGGCATGAGGCTCTCTACCAGCAGAAGGTGCTTACCAACCATACCTGGATGTGGTACGTGGACCAGCCTGTGCCTGTTGATAATTTTGGTCACTGTAATTTTGATCCTAATCAGGAAGTGCTCCCGGCTTTCTTCTCTCTCGTGAACCTGGTAGCCGATCCACCTGAGCCATCGCTAAATTATATCCCGGATATAGCCCGCAGATAACGCAGATCGGGCAGATAAGAATCTGCGACCGCAGATTTTCGCCGATCTTTTAATCAGCGTTAATCAGCGTAGTATCTGCGTCATCAGCGTGCTATTTATACGCCATCAACCCTGCTTATCCCTCGCCGTCTCGAATACCTTCCTCTTTATTTGTGGTTTCGGACCAAAATTCAAGAGCAAACCAATGTCAATATCCGTTGCCTTTAGATAATTCAATAACTGTGCTTCATGCTCCTCGGCAATCCCCTCCGCAGCCTTCAACTCCAATATTACCGTGTCATTAACCAGTAGATCGGCAAAATACTGCCCGACCTGCAGCCCGTCGTAGTAAACCTCAATAAGCGCCTGCTGCTGGACGCTATAGTTTTGCTTTCGAAGCTCATACGACAGGGCATTTTCATAGACCTTCTCCAGGAACCCATATCCCAGCTCATTATAGACATCGTAAAACGCCTTGATGATTCCTGACGTTAGCTCCGAGTGCTTATATTCCATGTTCATCGATCTTCCCCCGAAATTAATGGGCATGCCATATTTGGGAACGCATCTGACTTAGAAAAACTCTTCATCGTCCTAATTGATAGCGCGTAGATTTTCGCCGATCTTTTAGATCAGCGAGCTCTCTCCTGAGAGTAAATCCGCGTCATCAGCGTGCTATTCCCATTTAACCTGCTCCCAGATCAACTCCAAATGCCCGTTCAGGTCGTGCCCGGCCTCCACCTCGATGAGATTCACAAGCTCGGGGTACCCGGCCGCATACCGCCTGCTGCTCTCGACCGGCACCACCTTGTCTCCCGTCCCATGAACAATCGTAACCGGTCCCGAAGGCGGTGGCGCCTCTGCATACAACCGGCCGTCAATCTCCAGTTCATAGCGCAGCGGCAGCGACCGGTTGAAACCATAATGAAACACCTGCTCCACACCCTTGTTCCGCCATGCCTCATCCGCCTCGGCCGAGCCTGCAGACAACGAATAGCTCAACGCCGGTGCCAGCAGTACAGACCTATCAATCCCTCCAAAGCGGTGAGCGTAATTCATCCCCACCAGGGCTCCAAAAGAACTGCCCACCATGAGAAACGGCTCCAGAGAATGGTCGACCACATATTGGCGCAGGCGGCCGATCATCCCCGTGATAGTCATATACTCAAAGTCCTTGGGCGTTGGTGTGAACTCAAAGGCCTTGAACGTCACCTCCGGATGCTCCATGAACCTCCCGCCCAGGTAATCGCCCTTCGTCCCCTTTCCCGAAGACGCAAAACCGTGAAGAAAAATGACGTTCTTTCCGGGCATCACAACCTCATCCAACCCCAGGGGGTGTTAGCTCTCTCTCGTTCAAGTTGCAGCTCATATATTGGCCCGGGAAATGCTCTTCTCCCGCTTCGTCAAACAGCCCCTTGATGTGCTCATCCATGGTGAAATAGATAATCTGCCACCCGTCCTTCGCTATCGTCACCATCTGATCCAGCAGCCATTCCCGTCTCTGCCAATCGGCATGTTGAAAAGCATCGTCCAACAGCAGGAACAAGCTTTTCTGCTTGAAAATATGGGCAGCGAATCCCAGGCGCAGACCAAGCAGCACCTGCTCCAAAGCTCCCGTACTCAGATCAGACAGGACGAAACTTCCGAAATCATCAGTCACCCAGACCTGCCCGTCCTCATAGAGAACGCCAGAGTAACGCTTAGTGATACTATGGATGGGCGTCGTCACCAGCGACGATACAAGTTTCTCCCGTATTTTTTCTTCCTCTTGTGTCCTGATGACATCCAACTGATCATTTACCAGGATCCCCGCTATTATTTTCGCCGTTACGTCCCGATACTCCGCCGAGAGCTCTTCTCGTTTTTGCTGCAGCTTTTCGATCAGCATCTCCCATTCAATATCTATGCCATCCCCAGTCAACCCGCCGATGCTGTGCTTCAGGTTGATCAAGGCATCAGTATCACTCCTCAAACTTTCTTCGGCCTTCTGTAACTCCCTCTGCAGACCCTCAAGCTCCACCTTGCTGTAGTCGCAGGAAGCCGGCTCAGATCGGTAATCAGATTCCGATAAAACTAAAGCAGCCAGCTTCAGTTCGTCTTTGCTCAATTGATCTTCCATTCGCTTGCGTTGGTCGACCAGTTCTTTGATCTCTGACTCCCATGCATTCCGCTCCGGTGTTCGATCCAACATTCTCTTCAATTCCAAGGCCACCTGAGTCTGCAGCTCATCAAGCTCATTCATCTTTTCCTGAAGGTCACCCCGCACAGTTTTGGAGCTGTGATAGGCTTCTTCCATCGACTTCTTCTTCTCTTTCAACTGCGGCAGCCCGGATAGCGGCTCTCCAAATCGCCGCTCGAATTCCTCTTCAAGTTTCTTACTCTCATCCGCTTCGACCGCCTGTTCGAGGGCCGACCGATACTGACGGACGTACCACCCGCCAAGGATGGCGGCGATGACCAGCAGACCAGCAGTGCCGAGTGGAAAACCTACGAAGCTCGACCCAATCGCCAGGAGCAGCGCAGCGATGATCAGGACCGGATAGACAAGACTCGGTCCAACCTGTTTTTGCGCTCCCCGTTGTTCATAAAGCGCGATGGCCTCGTCCAGCCATTCATAATGCTCACTATCCTGCTCCAGCCGGGCCAGCTTTGCCTGCTGGCGGTTGATATCGCTTTCTGTTCGAACCAGTTTTGCATACTCATCTTTGAGCTGATCAAGGTCCTCCCCGGGCAGCTGGAACAGCTGTTCTTTCTGTTTTTGAAGACGCTGGTTGATCTGAAAAGCCAGGTACCCTTTAGCTGCCTCCTGTTCGGAGATGGCCTCTTTTAATTCATCGATCCTGCTCTGCAAGACCTGTCTCTCGCCTCCCGAGTACGTGTTTTCAATATCTATGAACAGACCATCTATCTGCTCTAGATCGCGATTCAAAACATTTCTCTGCCTAATTTCACCAGCGCTGGATCCCACGATACGGCCTTCCTCAATCGTAGAGTTCATGACCGTTTTCGTAATATTCTTCTGAACATCGTCCAAAACGCCTTGCCCAGAGAGAAGATCCTTCAATATGTCCTTGTTAATTCCTGGCCTTCGTCCGCCCCCAAAACTCAAATCTGCCCCTTTCACCACCAGTAAATTGCTGATATTCGCCGGCATTCCCGCTACTTGTTCCACCAGAGCGCCTTCAAGTTTGTCGCCCGATGATGGCATGAAGGTGACCGGTGAATCAGCCAGGCCCGAAACGATGACCTTTCCCCGAAAATCGGCGTCGCGGAGAGACCATCCTGAGAGGTTTCCAAACAGCGAACGGACCACAAACTCAACCAGGAACGTCTTTCCTTTTTCGTTGAGCCCGTATATCAAGTTGAACCGCTGCAGGGCTAACTGAAGTCCAGAAATCGGTCCTGCCTGGTCTATGTTTATCCGATCAATGCCAATTCCCATGGCTCACCTCTTGTATATGATGTGAAGTGCTTTTAGAAGAATTTCATCCGGGCTAGGCTCATCCGCGCCACCGGGCCAGGCCAATTCCACCACCTTGGCCCGCACCTGCTCGGCAATATATTCTCTTTCTCTATCCTCGGATACGGACACCTCGTCAATGTCCGGCTCCTGCTCTTTATAAAAGGAAAACCCGTCGAATTCCTCCTGCAGCAGCGCCCGAAGTGCCGCCTTGTCCGCGGAAAACCCCGAAACCTTCACCCGCAATTGGGTCTTCGCCCGCTCTTCTGAGTTAAGATCCCATTTCTCCATCCGCGAGGATATCTGGGCCCGCAGATATGCGTCCTCATCTTCAACCGGCACGATGACAAATGACTCGTTGAAATAAAGCACGGGCGTGTCAAGGACATGAGTATCTACCAGGTCTGTACCCGTATCGTACAGCAGACACCGTCTCCTCCCCGTCTCATTGATATCCAACCCGCAGGGCGAACCCACATAGTGGACCGGAGCCTCATCCATCGGAGCATGAATATGTCCCAGAAAGACCCGTGCTGGCTTATAAATTTCAATATCCTTTCTGGTCAAAGGCATGTACACACCAGGTTCGGCCGGATTATGGGTGCGCATCCCACCAGCCCAATCCCCATGTCCGATCAAAACCCACTCCTGGGCCGGCAAACGATCGCTAAAGCGGGCAATCTCCTCGCCCATCGTCTTCCCGGGCAGGTAGGGAATGAAGAGGAACTGAAGAGTATCAAAATCGAGCAGGGAAGGGGTGTCAATGATTTCCAGGTTGTCGGCCGTGATGCTCCGGCTGCTTATCGTCGGATCGTGATTACCAGGGATGACATAGATCTTTATCTCCTGGTTTTCTTGTCGCCGGCACAGGCGCTCAAAATCGGCATAGTTCTGCCGGGATGCGTCAAAAAGGTCCCCGGCGATAATCAACGTGCCTACCTTCGCCGCGCGCAAATCGGCAAGCAACCGCTCAAACGTTTCGAAGCGTTCTGGATTCCGGTCCTTATCGGTTAAATGTAAATCGGCCGTGATGGCTATCTTCACAGTATCCCTTCCTCACTAATTCTGGCGGAGATGGCATCTAGGCGCTGTATTTGATCATTGTCTGGCCAGGCACGCCTGAAACATCCACGGCCTTATAACAACCCCCATGAACCCGGCACTATCCCTAGGCCTGATCGTAGCACATAGATTACCCTGGTGGTAGGTGAATTTCCAAAGGGTGGGGTTATGCTCTCGGGAGAGAACCTACGGCTCTAGATGTGACGAACGCAGATAAAAAACAGCGAGCTCTCTCCTGAGAGCATATCTGCGCCCGCAGATTCTTATCAGCGCTATCTGCGAGCTCTCTCCTGAGAGCAAATGTGCGTGCTAATCTTTCTATCCCCGCTGCCTGCGGTCTATCAAAACTGCCAGCCGGCTGTAACTTTTGCCTTTGCACTGCAGTGATTGTGGTGCACTATTGCGGTTCTTCCGCGTTTTCCGTGAAAAAGGCCGCTTGATAGACTGATGAGAGATAATTCAGTCATTTTCAATCAGGAGTAAGAGAAAATGATCGAATTGCTTTTTCCAACAGAATCGCAACTGGTGATAGAAGATGTTCAGGTACAAACTGAGAAGATCGATATCTATGCCAAACGCTTTATCATCAAGGAACCATGCCCAGATTGCCAACGGATAAGTGAGAAAACCCATTCATCCTATCAACGCCATCCCCATGATCTGCCCTGCTTTGGTTTCAGAGTACAGCTTCACCTGAGTGTGCGAAGATTCTTTTGTCACAACGAGGATTGTTCCCGCTGCACCTTTGCTGAAACCTTTCCCAAGTTGTTGCGATTTAAGGCCAGGCGAACCCAATGGCTAAGCGAACAACAGTTAGCGGTGGCCTTTGCCCTTAGCGGGGAAGCAGGTCGACGGCTACTGCCATCATTAGCCATGCCCTTGAGTGGCGATACCCTCATACGAGCTATCAGAAGAGTACCAGAAGAAGAGATTGAAACACCAAGGGTATTGGGGATGGATGATTGGGCCAAGAAACGAGGCCATACTTATGGCACAATCCTGGTTGATCTCGAGTCCAAACAGCCGATAGATCTGCTTGATTCCAGAGAGGTGGGTGATGTCACGGCTTGGCTGAAAAAGCATCCAGGAGTAGAGATTATCAGCCGAGACCGGGGTCTGAACTATGTCAAAGCAGCCAATGAAGGTGCCCCAGAAGCTGAGCAAGTGGCTGACCGTTGGCACCTTTTGAAGAACCTACGGGAGGCTGCGGAAACGATGCTGAGTCACAAACCAGCCACGCTGGCCGCTGCTGGGGAGATCGATAAAAACCAAGCGAGTGATAGTGAAGAGGTGATGGAAATTGAAGCCGGTTCGATGGTCATAGGCCCGGAACGAAACGATGAAGAATCAGAGCCAGCACCGGTCGAGAAACTAAAGACCAAAGCGGAACTAGCCAAAGCCGCTTGTCACGCTCGACGGCAAGCCCGATTTGATCTGGTCAACCAACTTCATCAAGAGGGGCATTCCATGAAGGCTATCAGTCGTGAACTGGGTCTCGCCTGGCGTACCGTGCGCAAATATATTGAAGCCGATGTCTGCCCCCACTATACAACTGGTCGGCCATACCCGGGCAAGCTGACTCCTTGGTTGCCCTATCTACAAGAACGATGGCAAGCTGGCTATACCAATGCCACCCAATTATGGCGGGAAATTGTAGCACTCGGTTTCCCTGGCAGTCGTGGTTTAGTCTCGCAATGGGCAACTCGGGAGCGAAAGTTGCTTCCCCAAAAAAGGCGATACAGTCGTCAACAGCCAGAGGAGGTAAAACCAACGCTAACCAAGCAGGCCTCATCTTTCCCATGGTCATCGCCGAGAGCCTCCTGGATTCTGGTCAAAGACCGTACCCAACTTGATGACCAGGAACAGGCAGCTTTGGCTCGTATGATGGCCACTGATCCTCAAGTGGCTCTCGCGGCTGACCTGGCTGAACGATTTGTCAAAATGGTCAAACAAAAAGAAGCCGACAAACTTGAGGCATGGTTGAAAGATGCAGTTGCTTCTGGCATCCGTTCTTTCATAGGTTTTGCCAATGGTATTCGCCAAGATTTTGCGGCTGTTCGCAATGCCCTGTCATTGATTTGGAGCAATGGTCCGGTCGAGGGCTATGTAAACAAACTAAAATACATCAAGCGGATGATGTATGGTCGAGCTAACTTCGACCTACTACGAAGACGGGTCCTTTATAGGGAGCCTTCCTTGTAATTTCACGGAAAACGCGGAAGAACCCATTTCTACTTGTCAAAAACACGCGTCTGGTTTTACCCTCTGGTTGACTTCAACCAAGCCTTGGCCACCAGCCATGATATTAATGAAGGCGTCCTGCAATTTCTCCGCTGGCGTGTGGATAATTGTTTTTTGTTGGATGGTGACCTGTTGCCCAATCATTTCCCATATACCCATTTGGCGCATGCTCATCCCGACCATGGCCAAGCTGGCTCGCGGCGAATATCTGATACAATCTTTCATGGTGACGGTTCTCCTTTGGCAAGTGATTTGGTGATACTTATATTCTTGCCGCGAAAACCGTCACTGTCATCTTTTTATGACATGTACCCTTGTTGGTACAAAATTTAGGTACTTATAGACAAAATCCCTAAAGGTGCCACACTTCTGGTATGACAGCAATACGCCATTTTCAACTGACCGAACAACAGCAACAAGAACTGAGGACCGCCTACGAGCAATGCAAGCACGGTCCGATGCGCACCCGGCTACTGGGCGTACGCCTATACGGCAGCGGTTACGCCGTCAAGGACATCAGCGAGATAATCGGCCATCCGCGGCGGACGGTGCTGCGGTGGTGCGCGCGGTATCGGCGTGACGGGATTGACGGCCTGGAAGACCAGCGCAAAGGTGGCAATCGCGCGCTGTTGAGCGAAGCCGAGTTGCAGGCTGTGTGCCACAAGTTGCATCAGTATCGACCGGTCGATGTTTTGGGGCCGGCTGGTGTAGCCACAGCCAGCGGACAGCATTGGACTGTGCCGGACCTGAAACAGGCGCTGAAGCAGTGGCAGGGTCTCGTTTACCAGAGCCGACATTCCTACCGGGAACTGTTTCAGCTACCAACGGGCGACCAAGGTCTTTCGCTCCCGCTCGGCTGAAAAGGTGGCTGAATTCAGCGAACAGCTAGAAAAAAACTGATGGATATCGCGCAGACGGCGCCGGAAACAGCCATCCTGGCCGAGGGCGAGGCCAGTCTCTATTTGCAGGCCACGACCACTGCTGTCTGTTTCACCGCGTGGGCAGACGCCCCTGGTGCGGGTCCATCCTAGTCGGGACAAGGTCTGTTTCTATGGCACGCTTAACCTGCATACCGGGCAGGAGGTAGCCACGTCAGAAACGACCATGAATGGCGAAGCCACCGCCCGCCACCTGAACAAAGTGCTTAGTGCCTATCCTGAGCGGCCTATCTTACTCCTGTGGGACCGGGCCAGTTGGCACGGAGGACCAGCCGTACGCGCTATTCTGCAGGCCAATCCGCGCCTGGAGGTAATGCGCTTCCCGACGGCCGCGCCGGAACTCAATCCACAGGAGATGGTCTGGAAAGCGACCCGGGCAGCGGTCAGTCATAACCATGATGAGCGCCGCTTGGCGTCACTGGCTGACCGCTTTGAGCAACACCTGGTTTCGACCACGTTCTGTTATTCGATTTTGGAAAGGTACGACCATGGCCGCATCTGTGCCATGTTCAACTAGTTTCTCTATTAGTCATCACGCGGTAGAAGTGAAAGCATAAGCATCCTCTATTAATAGGACAATGACAATGATAGTTATCAAGAAAGAGTTTAAAACAATGAACAAAATGGTGAAAGGTATTACAGCATGTTGTTTTTTATTGATTATTTACATCATCTTCGCAGTAACGCAGCCGTTCACAGCCAAGCCCGCCGCTGCCGAGGTTATCGTCCCCACACTGCCCGTGTTGTGGACTGCTGGAGGTCTTGATGCAGGCAATACGGGAGCCGGGCAAGCCGCCCGGATGACCTCCGATGACTTGGGAAACGTTGCCATCGTGTCGGGACCATCTCTTGCTGTTGAACTGGCCATCAGATCGTATATGGCGGATGGAACCTTTCGCTGGTGGGAAGGGGTCAGTCCTACAGCAGGAACGTTTGTTGGCGATTGGGTAGTCGCTGCACCCAATGGAGATTTCCTGGCTGTCGGTCACAATCTCTCTTCCAGCGGCCAGTCAATTGCCATCACCATGGTTCGCTATGCGTCCAATGGGACATTGCTGTGGCGAGTAGACCTCGCTGAGACCCTGCCCTCAGTGGGGCGGCTTGTGGTTGATGCTGGGGGTAATGCCTATCTAGCATTTGCTTCACTTGGTGATGGCAAGGATATTAAGTTGCAAAAGTACAATCCTTCCGGTGGCTTGCTTTGGTCGCAGGTGATCGCCACAGACTTAATGGCCAACGACTATGCCACGTCGCTAGCCTTAAGCCCAGACGAAGCCGATATCATACTGACGGGAGATGTCCTTGGTGGCGCCACGTGGATTACCGCCTCTTACAACGCCGACACAGGTGCTCTTAATTGGCTGGTGACGGCAGACGAGGGCACCGCCACCCGAGATGTTGTCGTAGATGCTACTCGCGTGTATGTGACTGGTCTGGGCAAGGTAGGAATCATCGGGTACCTCACCGTTGTTGCTTATGACCGAGTGACTGGAGCGCGGTTGTGGCGCACGGACACGAAGCCAGCCGATGCCAGTAATGCCGCAGGTCTCCGAATGGATATCGCACCTGATGGGAGTCTAGCCGTAACCGGTCAGGCGGCTCGTGGGTTCCTCGA
Source organism: Candidatus Zixiibacteriota bacterium (assembly GCA_035686605.1). Classification (GTDB taxonomy): domain Bacteria; phylum Chloroflexota; class Anaerolineae; order Promineifilales; family Promineifilaceae; genus UBA11865. Next base: position 2,222 of record DASRZI010000285.1, on the reverse strand, counting down.
CTGGTACACGGTTGCCTTTGAGACCACCGGAACGGTTAGATGGGAGGCCGTTCGGGATGGCGGGTTGAACACGGACGAGATTCCAGCCGGTCTACTGGTGCTGACAGATGGCACCACTGTGGTGACGGGGCCAGGTGGCCCCAACCTTCCCGGCGGGTTCATCCCTGGTGTCACAGCGGGGTACAGTTCGAACGGAATCCTGCTGTGGGAGGCCTTCTCCCAACAGGCCACAGTCTGGGTCACATCTCTGCCCAATGGTGACGTGTGTGCGACCGGCGGCTACGACGCGCTAATCACGTGCTGGCGGCCTTCGAATGTAGTGATCACTCCCACGCCAACCCCTAGTTCAACCAATACACCTACAGCCACACCAACCAACACACCTACAGCCACACCAACCAACACACCAGTTCCCTCTAACCCAACCAATACGCCTACAGCCACCCCAACTAACACACCCGTTCCCAGTCCAGAAGGGGCTTTCCTCTATTTACCAATTATTATGCAGCCATAATTTAATAAACTCAAAATCATCAAAACTCTAGTTTCCCCTAAGTGGGGATGACAAGAAGCGGGGTCACGTCCAAAATACAGTTGACGAAAGAAAGCTGTAAGGAGGACATATGACCACCGCTTCACAGAAAACTGTACAGGTTCTTGAACAAATCGTAAAGGTAGTTCCCCTAGGAACAAACCTAGCACTTTTACAATTGATGTGGGCCATGATAACAGGTTCTTTCTTGAGCAGCCGAGGCGCCATCCACTCAGCTCTGAGTAAGACAGGTTTTGAGTCGGAAGAAATCAGACGAAGCTGGCGAGCACTGCGTTGGGGCAAATGGAGCATCTATGAATTGGTCCAACGTTTTCGGCAACAAGTTGAGCAGACCGGGCAATGGCAAAGCCACGAATACGATGGTTACCGGCCCGTGGCTGTTGACACAACAGCGTTTTGGCGACCGCGACTGCAAGGGCTGGCCAGGCAAACTCTTTCGCCAGTTAGCAAGCAAAGCAATGACCGGCATCGGTTTCGGACTCATTGCTGATGTTGGTCAGGTTGGTGAACAACGCTTGCCCTTGATACGGGCAATTATTCGCGGCCATGATGCGGCTGAGAGCGAAATGAGCTTGAAAGAACGAACGGTGGCCAAGGCGGCTGGTCTACTGAAGGATAGTGAGGTTCTGCTCCACGATGGTGGTATCTCAATCGCTCAACTTCAAGCGGCCGGTGCAGCACGATTCGTTGTTCGACTGGGCACAAACTGTACCGCTCGCCGCCCCTATCTGCCGGTATACAAGGGCAGAGGGCGACCACCTACCAGAGGTATCCTGGTGCGACCACTGGCCAGAAAATGGCAGAACCGGATACTACCGGCAACTCGTCCAGACGTCACGACGACCTTTGAATTCGAGGAACGGACGATCACCGCTTATGGCTGGCAGGAGCTGACGCGTGCTGACTTGAAAGTTGCTGGTGACCATGAACTGTACTCGATTTGGGTCTTTGTAGACCCGTTATTCAAGACACCATTGGTTTTGGGCACCAATTTGTCAGCCGCGCCAGAAACGATTTTCAGCCTCTATCTTGACCGTTGGCCGGTGGAACAGATCCCACTGGTAGCAAAACAGTTGCTCGGCTGTCAACGTCAGTTTGTGTTTACACCGACCAGTTGTTGGCGGTTGGGCGAACTGGCCTTTCTGGTAGGCAATATCCTGACCTGGCTAGCCGTTCTGTTACCCCCTCAACCAACCGGCTTCTGGGACAGACACCCAAAAAAACACCTGGACGGTTACGTCGGCAGTTGGCGAAGACCATTTTTTCAAAAGATTCCCTTTCTGACGGGCAACTTCGAAAAAAGCGGTCGACGACAGACCATCTACCAAAAGGAATTGATGCTCATCGGCGGGTAAAACGCTTTTTTGCGGCCCAATCAGGTTGATTTTGGCCCACATTGTTAAGGTTCAGTTCCAAATTCTAGCTTTGGAAGGTTTCAAGTTTCCTTTTTGGAAACCGATTTACGAGAAAGTAGAGTAGTAATGAATCCGTAAAATGTACCGATCAGATTGTATTATGCTTGCTTTCATGCAAATACCATCAATATCCAATGCAAAGACTACTGTACTGAACTGCAAAGAGTAAGCCGATGCACTGCATAGTTACATGTTACACCGGCCGCCGGCAACCCTCTATCAAGCCTTCCCCAATACGGCCGCCAGGAGGGCCA
>DASRZI010000284.1:0-21783 GCA_035686605.1 Candidatus Zixiibacteriota bacterium | reverse complement strand
AGTGTGCTTATTGAATTTCGAGCATGCGGCTGGCTCCTACCTAGTTTGCTCAGCAAAGGGGAAAACAGGGCATGCTATTCGTGGCGGCTAGAGAGACTGTATCGATCTACGAAGTCGTTGACAGACAGATGCCCGTGGCTATAATTTGTTTGTTAATGCCCTGGTGGCGGAATTGGTATACGCGGTAGGTTGAGGGCCTATGCCCTATGGGCGTGGAGGTTCGAGTCCTCTCCAGGGCACTGGGACGCCAAGAGATCGCTATTTCTCTTGGCGTTTTTACATGTTTTGGGGATTCCGCCTCTGGTGGGCGCCATTAATTGGCAAGAGAGCCACATCTGCGGATCAGGCCACGCGATTAGTTTTGGCTAAACCTGGGGTCTAGCTCAATTGTCCGGCGCAGCGCGTCAACCAGGGGAGTCTTCGGCCGAAAATCCAGATGCTCTTTGGCCATAGCAATGTCGGCAACAAGTCTTCTAACGCCGCCAGTCTTTTCGCGATTCCAAACCCGCCTGGCCTTACGACCGGATACTTTTTCTATCATAAGCGCCAATTCACCTACCTGTGTCTCGATTCCGCTGCCGATGTTTATCACCTCTCGGTCGACATTTCTCGCCGTGGCCGCATTTACCAAGGCGTCGATGACGTCATCGACATAGACAAAGTCCCGGCTCTGCTCGCCGTCACCAAAGATGACGATTGAACCACCTGTCAGAACAGCGTTTAAAAAGCAAGGGACGACGGGGGCATGGGAAACAGGAAACTGCTGTCCGGGACCAAAGGCGTTAAATATACGGAGAGCTACTGTTTCAATCCCCCACAGCTGGCCAATGGTTTGGACGTAGTTTTCAGAAGCCCATTTGCTAACGGCATAAGGTGAATCAGGCCTGGGAGGATCAGCCTCGCGGACTGGCTGGTGTGGCTGCTGGCCATATATTGCCCCAGACGAAGCCAAGACCACCCTACGGATGCCGGCATCACGCATCGCTTCCATCAAGCTAACGGTACCGCCAACATTGACATGGTTGTAATCACGGGGATAAAGGACCGATTGGGCAACGGAAACCCGGGCTGCCAAGTGATAGACACAATCCACATCTTGTAGCATGGTCCAGAGCAGGGGGATATCGTTGACATCCCCACGAGTGAAGTAGATAGAGGCATGAAGTGTGCTGCGATCTCCACTGCTCAAATCATCAAGGACACGGACGTCGTGCCCATCCATGACTAGCCGGTTGGCCAACGCTGAACCCAGGAAACCAGCCCCACCTGTTATTAAGAAACGCATAATGTTGCTTTAAGTTCCTTTTTGATCTCAATGACTATAATATCGGGAAAGAGCAATTATGGGAAAGACAATGAAGGATGCAATAGGCAACGAGTAATCATGAAGCGCAAACGGTTTTTCGCCGCGATTAGAATACTCATTCTGGTCTTGATCCTGGTTGTCGTCATCGCGCCTGAGTGGCCCGCCTTTCAGGAAGAACGGCACAAGATCAACGCCATTCTTGGCCAGCGTCACTTCGATTTTCTCGTTTGGGAGATTGGAGCCCTGTCCACCAAGGTGGAAGCTGCCCTGGCTGGTGGACACAATTACATAGATGAAGAAGCCCGCAAAGAGACAGTTTTGGAATATCTTGAAACGCTCAGCGATGTTCGCCGCATAGAATCAGCCATCAGCGTCGTCTTTGCTGATCCGTCAGTGACCAATCCGGAAAAGGAGACGGAAGAGCGGCAGCGCGAGGTAGATGAAATAAGGTCGATCTTGGCTCGAAACCAGCCCATGGTGGAAGCCATTATCCAGGAACAAGTAGCCTCAGTCCTCGTCGATGAAGGATTCGATCTGCTGGGTTCAGCTTGGCCGCCAGTGGAGATGCATATGACGCCGCTGCCATATATCCTGATCGTTTCACCACGTGATGAGATACGCCAGATCCATAGCTTTCCACTGGAGCACGGGCTTGACGTTGGTACACGAGGGGAGATAGAGGAATTCGTTTATGAGGGGGTCGACCGTTCGGCTCTCGTAGTGTCCATTGGAGGGTTGGGCATCATCCCGTCGATGATCTTCGAATCGAGCAGTATTAATTACCTGGCTGACGTCGTCGCGCACGAGTGGGCCCACCATTGGCTGACTCTCCACCCAGTTGGTCTGAGTTATGCGGCAAACCCTGAGCTGCGAACGGTAAATGAAACGGTCGCCTCAATCGTCGGCGAGGAGGTTGGGCGAAAGGTTATCGAGCGGTTCTATCCCGAATTTGTACCCCCCCCGCCTGCAAAAGATACGACGACCGAGCCTGAAACAGATCCCGATGCCTTTAACTTCGAAAGCGAGATGAGAACAACAAGGGTTAGAGTGGACGAGCTGCTCGCCATGGGGAAGGTTGACGAGGCTGAACAGTATATGGAGGAGCGTCGCCAGTTTATGTGGGATAATGGTCGTCGAATTCGTAAGCTCAACCAGGCATTCTTCGCATTCTATGGCGCTTACGCAGACACGCCAGGCGAACAAGGAGACGATCCCATCGGACCTACCTTGCTGGCCCTACGCGACAGTAGTACGAGTCTACGTGAATTCATGAACCGGATCTCTCTTGTTACTTCGCTGGAGGATCTTCAAGAGGCCGCAATAAATTTGGAAGTCAATGCTTCGATTGAATGAAGCTGTTCTTGGGATTTTGCCACCATCAAGGACCCGATGTGTCAACATGAGGGTCCATCTCTGAGTAAATAGCGAAGGCTGGGCAGGTCCCCTAAATAAGGAGCGTGGACCGGATTCGCACCAAGGGAGGAGAGTCGCTTTGAGGAAAAGAGTGGAGTTGATTGGGCCAGCAAATCGACCTCAATGAAGGAGAGAACGATAACCTTATTCCGAGGGATCCTGATCTGCTTGTCTTTCGGACAATTCGGCAACCACTTCCCGTAATAGATCGGCCGTCCGGGTGGCTATTTGCCAATACTCCTGGTCCTCCATGGGAAGGTCGAGATAAGTTTCTAGGTCGCTAAGAGCCTCGGCATAATGACCGCGTTCCTGGTTTAGCATGGCCCGATTCAACAAGGCCGGTGAATAGCTGGGATCGATGTCCAGCAAAGCGTCGAAGTCTTCTACCGCCTCATCTAACCGACCCATCTCGCGGTAGAGGAGGATTCCTCTATCGAGTCGTGCTTTTCGAAAGGAAGGGTCCAGTTCGTAAGCGCGAGTGAAACGGTGAACTGCCGAATGGTGCTCCCGCGAGAAACCACTCTGGTTGCCGAAATTGCGGTGTAGACTCCCCCACATATAGTGAATTCGGGCGAAAATCTTATTGACCATCATCTGGTTCTATGACGTTTTGGTTGACCCAGATCCTCAATATCACCTAGAAGATATGCCTACGGTGGCTATGGTCTTGCCTTATTCACGTTCGCTGAGCCACTTTTCGCATTGAATGGCAGCTGCACAGCCTTGGCCAACAGAGGTCGCGATTTGCCGAAAATAGGAGTCCTGAATCTCGCCGGCAGCGAAGACGCCCTCGACACTTGTACGCATCTTCTGATCGGCTATGATGTAACCGTGCTCATCCATGGCAACATGGCCTTCTAAGAACTTGCTGTTCGGAAAATGGCCGATGTAAATGAACACGCCGTCGGTACTGAGCTGGTTGGTTTCACCAGTCTTGACGTTGGAAGTCTGGACGCCTGTGACCATGCCGTTGCCAATCACCTTGTCAACGACCGAATTCCAGATAAATTCGATTTTCTCGTTTGACAGGGCGCGGTTCTTGAGCGAAGGGCCAGCTCGTAGCTCGTTGCGCCGGTGGATAATGCTGACTTTGTTGGCGAATTTGGTCAGGAAAAGCCCTTCCTCCAAGGCACTATCACCGCCACCGACAACCACGACATCCCGGCCTCGAAAGAAGAACCCGTCACATGTCGCACAAAAGCTAACACCCCGGCCGATGAGATCTTCTTCACCTGGCACGCCTAATCTACGAGGCGAAGCGCCCGCGGTGACAATCACGGACTCTGTCTCAAAGGTCTTTGAGTTCGTCTTTATGGTGAAGGGGGGGCCTTTGCTGAAATCAACGTCGACGACTTCTTCATACTCGAAACGAGTTCCGAAACGTTCTGCTTGCCGGTACATGCGATCTACAAGATCGGGGCCGGTCAGGTCAGGATCGGGAAAGCCCGGGTAGTTTTCTACCTCGGCTGTGATAGAGATCTGTCCACCCAGTTGATTGCCGACTATGACCAAGGGATCTAGTGTGGCCCTGGCCGCATATATCGCTGCGGTCAGACCAGCAGGACCCGATCCGATAATAATCACTTTTTCCTGGTTCATCCGAATATCTCTTTTGCCTGTTTGCAGATTGGCTTGCACCGGTCGTCTCAAGCTTCCACGATGCGCGCGTTCTTGGTTCTTACTGACGGGTTGACCCGTCGGCCAAACTAACTAATCGTAATAACGGCTGAAATGAAGATCGCTCAGCGATTTTATCTTAGCTTACATGGCTCATCAAAAATCAAGCTTAGTCAGCAGCGTTCTTCCAAGCTGTAAGCATCTCAACAGAGCGTACCATTTCTGATCTGCCAGATAAGAATTAACAAGATCGATCGCCAGAAATCACCGGGCGGCTGGCAGGTAGCAGCAAAAAGTGCTTCCTTCGCCCAAGACACTCTTGACCTCGAGCCTCCCCCCATGTTCCTCTATGATTCGCTGGGCGATGGTTAGGCCTAATCCGGTTCCTTCCGTAAAGCCTTCCGCATCCGGCACCCGGTAGAAGCGCTCGAATAGGTGGCCTAGATTATCTTCAGGAATACCTGGTCCATCATCGGACACCTCGATCGCGACTCCGCCGTTCAGAGCTTTCAACTCGATGGTGACGAGTCCATATTCCATATTATATTTGATTGCATTACTGGTCAGATTGACGAGGACTTGCTTCAAACGGCTGGAATCTCCCAGAACCAGTGGTAAATCCGCTGGAATGATGGTCCTAATATCGATATCTCGAGCTTTTGCCTGGGCTTCCTGCAGCCGAACGGTTTCCGAAACCACAGAAGCTAGATCAACGGGCTCTTCGACAAAGTTCGTTCGACCGGATTCCAGACGGGCAAGGTCTAAAAACTCTTGAGCCATCTGAGACAAGTGTGCTGTTTCATGCTCGACCATTTCGAGCAGTTCGATCTGTTTCACAGAGAGATTGTTTTCTCCCCTGGTAAGGATCTCGCTGGCGGCTGTTAGGGCCATCAACGGCGTCTTCAGCTCGTGCATAAACTCGGCGATAAGATCGGTTTGTTGGAACAGCAAGGCGTTCTCGATTGAGACCGATACTTGGGCAGCCAGCGCCTGAAGAATTGCTAGATCTTCTTCGTCGAAATTCTCATCACCGTTTTTATTGACCGCTTCCAGGACCCCGATAGCCTCCCGTCTGCCTACCAGCGGAACCGCAGCCATACTCCGGGTCTCATAATCAGTCAATTGAACGATATCTGAAAAATGCCTCTCATCTCCAACGGCATTGTCAACCACCAATGGTCCTTGTTCCCGCAGCACCCATCCGGCAATGCTATCCTCAAGTGGGACGATGGAGTTTTTACCTGGGGGGTTTGGTCCAGAAGCGGCTGCGAAATAGAGGTGTCCGTTATTTTTCTCCAACAGTAAGATAGAACAAGCTTCGCATTCAGTTAGTTCGGTGATAGCTTGAATGACGAGTTCAAGCAAGTGCTTGATGTCAAGTGTCGAACTGATAGAGATACTAATCTCGACCAGCCGCTCCAGGCGTGACCGGTCAATTGTGTCGAGTTGATGCGGCACCCTGTCTCCCATTATTTCATCACCACTAAGAATCACTGTTCAAGAAAAGGGACAACCATTTTTGGTAAAATGTCAACAACATTAGCATGGATAACTACTTCAGCCAAGTAATCAGCCGGCGTTGTTTCATAATTTACGATGATTAAGCGAGCCCCGGTTTCCCGGGCTAAAAACGGGAGATCGCCAGCTGGCGCGGTCTGTAATGACGAACCGATTACGATCATAACATCACAAACGTTTATCAACTGTCTTGCCCGGTTTACGACTTCAATTGGGAGCTGCTCACCCAACAGAATGATATTTGGCTTGAGAACACCTCCACATCGATCGCAGCATGGTAAATCGCCATGAGCGATGAAGGCATCCATAAAAGGATCAGATGAATATTCCTGGTAGCAGTCTAGGCAGGTCATCTCTCGTAAATGGCCATGCAGCTCATAGACTTTTGTGGATCCGGCTTTACTGTGCAGCGTGTCGATGTTCTGGGTAATCACCCCGTGGAGACGACCACAATCCTCTAGCTGAGCCAGGGCAATATGGGCTGGGTTGGCCTCAGCTTCAACAGCCAGCCTGGCAAACGGCTGTATCCAATCGTAGAAAGCCTTTGGTCGTCGCCTAAAGGAATATATCGATGCGACTTCCATTGGATCCACATTTTCCCACAAACCCGATCCTGGGCTTCTGAAATCGGGTATCCCAGACGGCGTACTAATACCCGCACCGGTCAAGGCAATCGCGTGCTGAGAGCTAGCCAACAATTGTATTGCTCTCTCAATCTGGTGGTCGATATCCATTTACACTACTAGGTTTGCCGATAATAACTGTCAATGCCAGTCGACTGATCATGCTTGCTCTATCATGTTTGCTCTATCTTGTTTGCTCTAGATCAAGGGCCATGGATAGTGACGTCCAGGACCTGGAGCCGGGAATTTTCGATTTTCGATGAGTCCATTCAGCCTTGAGCCTAGAGCCTCCATTTCTAGGCTGCTTAGTAGAGTGCCTAGTTCCTGACGGATTAATCCTTCGCTGTTTGAAAGCAGAGAAAGCAATGACAGAAGGTCGGAGAGTAATGACTCAGGCAGAGGTTCTCCTGCAAACTCCCAAATAACACTTCTCAGCTTGTTTTCCGAATGAAAACAAAGACCGTGGTCGATGGCCCAGAGCCGGTCACTATTATCAACAATGACATGACCACTCTTCCGGTCGGCGTTATTTATCAAAACATCGAAAAGGGCAATTCGCTTTACCTGTTCCTTGTAGTCTCCCTGCAAGGTCAAATAATGCTGCTGTGAATTGTGTTCAACGAAATATTGAAGAGAACCCCATCCATGCGGACCATCACGTAAGATTGTTGGCGGTACCAGGTCCCACTGGATTGCCTCACTGACCAAAAAAGCGGCCCGTTCTCTCTTACTCAACGTTCCGCTGGCGAAATCCCAGAGAGGTCTCTCTCCCTTGCTAGGTTTATAGATCGCACCAACTTGCTCCAACTCACCACAAACATGGACCAGAAATGTGTAGTTTGATCCCCAAGGAACCAAGCCCTCCATGTCTATCCTACCCCGGTTCAGGAGCTCCAAAATAGCGCCAGTGCTGCCGTTCGCTACCATTGACTAATAATAGGGGTAGGGAGGCTCTGGTACAATGGCTCTCTAGAACGAGTCCTGATAGAGTGCAGCCCAACAATGCCCATTGCCCGCAAATCAGTGAGCATGACCATTTCTATTCGGACAGAAGTGTCCTCCAACATCGATCGGTTTTCCACAATTTCCACAGAGCGGCCTGCCGGCCTTCACGACATCCATGGCGTGTTTGGCTAAAGCCTTCACCTGGTCCTGCGATGCCCAAAAGCTAACCACATTGGGTTCTTCTTCTTCATCGTCAACGAGCTCGTAGGCCACAATTGCAATCCGACGGACCTCTTCGTTGTATCCAAGGCCAATATTGCCCACCCGGAACAGCGGCTCCACGGGCTCGCGCAAGCGCATATCGGTCCATACCGACTCCCGATCCTCATCTATTTGTGATTCCTCACTCAGCTCCTCTAGGAGTGTTTTGATACTGGAGGCCAGTATGGCTGCCTGCTGTTTCTCGACAATCAGCGAAATCAGATCGCTACCCTTACTGCCTTGGAAGTAAAACACTCTCTGACCAGGAGGGCCAACGGTGCCGATCGTAAGGTGTGAAACTGGGTTGAGTTCGATATGTTGGGCCATAATTAATAATGATACTTATCGTCTATGTGGATCTTTACTGCGCGGCTGGGCAGATGCGATGCGGATGCTACACCCGAGAAACTAACTGAGTTGGCCAACCACATGCCAACGATTTCAAAGATAATCTCACGCTGGTCGATACGCCGGATATCATTCTTCCTCTTCAGCTGAATGTGCCGCAGCGTGTGCCGCAGATTCTGCGCCTACTCCATCGGCATCCGTATGGCTGTTTTCTTTCTTTGATTCTTTCTCAAGTGATTTGATCGGACCGTAGTCATTCATACGTAGGACGCGAACAGGTCCGGATTTTGAGATGGCTACTATGCTGATTGAGGCCGGCGATATACCGATCCGTTGGAAGAGATCGATGTGCAAACCCAAGTAATGAGCCATGAGAAGCTTGATTACGTCGGCGTGTGATACGATGACTATCATCTCCTCACTGTGTCTCTTGCACAGGTTTTCGATGGCGTTAACGGCACGCTGTTGGACCTGCCGCATCGTCTCTCCGCCGGGGAACTGAAACCGGCTGGGATAGTGCTGAACCGCGTACCATGAGCGCTTCTTCGCCAATTTCTTGATCTTCTTTCCCTCCCATTTTCCGTACCGGACCTCGCCAACCGCTTCCAGTTCAATTGTCTCTAGTCCATGAGATTCGGCGATTGGATCGGCGGTCTCCAAGCAACGTTCTAACGGGCTGCTATAGATGGCTCTTATAGGTAAGTGGGCTAATCGCTCGGCCAGGAGGATCACTTCATTCTTACCTTGATCATTAAGGTGAACGGCGGGTGTCCATCCGGCCAATCTATTCTTGCTCACCCACTCGTTTTGGCCATGGCGAACCAACAAAATCTGAGACATGGGTTGATGATAGCACAACCTTGTTCAATTCGTAATAGGCCCCAGTTCAAGGAGACGGGTGGTGTCGTGAGGAGGGGTAGGACCAGGAAATTTGAGTCAGCTCTTGGAAAGTATCAGAGTATTAGGGACTCTGCTCAGCTGGCTCATCGGGCGAAATAATCTCCGGCAAATCCGCTTCCAAGGGGGTGCCGGTCTCGACCTCAACCTCGGGCGCGAATTGATCTACACCGAAATAGGCTGCCATGACGTCGCGAACAACAGGGGCTGCCCATTGGGACCCCTCATCACCGTTGAAAATGAATGCGGCAACCACGATCTCCGGATTCTCAAAGGGAGCATAGCCCACGTACCATGAATGGGTGGGCAATATTTGCCCTTCCTTACACCAGCGGCGTTTGATGGCGATATTGTCGCAGAATTCGGCCGTGCCGGTTTTTCCAGCAGAGGTGATCCCGAATTCATCCAGCCAGTCGACGAAGGAGGTACCCGTTCCCCCTTCTTGATTTACCTGGCGCATTCCCTCGGCGATGACATCCAGCCATTGGCGGTCTACGTCTACTGAGTTAAGCACCTCTGGCTCGAAAGGTTGAACCACTTCTCCGTCTTCATTGGTAATATGGTGGATGATGGTGGGACGGTAGAGGAATCCACCGCTAGCTACGACGGCCGCCATCTGAGCAATTTGCAGTGGGGTGGCGGTGACAAAACCCTGTCCAATCCCCATGTTGTAGTCATCACCGGTCGACCAGGGTTCACCTTGAGTCTGTCGTTTCCAGGCCTGGCTTGGATTGTTGCCTGGAGCTTCAAGGGGCAGCTCTATCCCCTGAACCCGGCCAAAACCAAACTGGTCCGCGTATTCATGCAGCCGGTCGACACCCAATCCTTCAACAACTTCCCCGTCCTGGTTAAATCCACCACTTATCTTATAGAAATAGACGTCGCAGGAATTGGAGATTCCCGAAACCATATTCATGTATTCATGACCCTCGCGGAACCAGCAGACGAAGGTCTGCGCTCGCCCAGGATCATTGGGCGCGAACCGGTTAGGAATCGTGATCTCACCTGGATCAAACAACAGTCGATTAGGGGAGACAACGCCTTCTTCCAAAGCGCCGGAAGCAGGGACTAATTTAAAAGTAGAGCCAGGTGGATATTGGCCGCTGATGGCGTGATTCACCAAGGGCGTGTAATCATTTCGGGCAAGGCCAAGATAGTACTCAACCGGCACTTCCGTAGCGAAGAGATTGTTATCAAATGTTGGGATATTGACCATGGCTAAGATCTCACCCGTGTTCGGGTTGAGGGCGACTACCACTCCCTGTTCGACCTCTACCAAATCACCGGTGAAAGGATCTGGCGTTTCTCTTCTTCGCTGCATCACCTCCTGCAGAATTTGGGCGGCTTTTTCCTGTAAATCCAGATCCAGGGTTAAATGTAGATTGAGACCCGCTTCCGGTTCGATGGTCGGGCCAATCTGGCGCAGCTCTCGCCCTGTCCAATCCTGCTCAATCTGCCGCTCGCCTTTTGTACCGGAGAGTTCAATCTCCATTGACGATTCCATCCCGGCCCAGCCAACTCGATCGTCGCGCTCGTAGCCAAGGTCCAGCCAATTTTCATTAGGTATCGGACCCATATAGCCAATGATATGAGATGTGAGTTCGCCGCTGGGATACAGACGGATCGGATTCTCAATAACTCTAACACCTGGTAGAAAAATGCTCTCCTGTTCTATCCGATAAGCCAGGGTTATTGGGATGTTGGTCGTGATCGGGATCGGCAAATATGGCGCAAAGCTGTATCTATCGACAATGCCCTGAATGCTATCGGGAAGTGAAGGGACAATGCCTGTAACGTCCAGGGTCTCATCGGAGGGCGCGTCGTAAAGATCAGCCAGACGGCTGTAGGTGCTGAGCAATGCTGGATCGGCCGTCTCCAACAATTCGCGCTGCTCCATTGTGTTGGTTACCGGCACCCCGGTTAGGATCGATAATCGCTCAAATATCGCCTGCCGCTCGTCGGGATTATCGGGAAGAAAGGCTGGCGTAATCGTCACATTGAAACTGGGTTCGTTTACCGCCATCGGCAGGCCGTTCCTATCAAATACCACCCCGCGTGGAGCGTCGATACGAAGCCGAGCTAACTGATTCTCCTCGGCCAAGGTCTGTAATTCCGATCCTTGGGTCCGTTGGAGCCAGTAGACACGGTAAAGCAGCAACACAAGGACCAGGACGATGACGAAGCGAAGCAGGTACAGACGACCGCGGATGCCCGTATCCTCGTGCGGCTCTTCGATGTCTTCGATACGTTCCCAGCCAATTCGTGACATATCTTTCAGGTTAGAGGGTTGACAAAAAATCTACCAAAGCAACCGCTTGGAACCTACCTCCTAAATCTCCACACTCTTTGGTCTAAGAAGCCTGTCCAAAGTAGTTACTACCCAATAGATTGGGATCATCAGCAGGCTATGAAGAACCGTCGATCGCAGCACCAGGTTGCCCATCGAGCCGGATAGACCGTAATTCCTGGCAACCTGCCCTATTAAGCCTTGGGCTCCAGGGGTGTTCGTCAAACCGGCGATGCTTAGGAAATCAAGCGAATCGATCATGAACGGCACCAGGATGCGCAACAGCAGAATATAGACCAACCAGAAGACCAGCGAGGCTATTGCGCCAAGAGCAGCCGGAATCAGGAAGTGCTCTTGCGGAATGAGTCTCTTGGCGTAGACAGCTGCGGAGACCGCAGCCATAAAGGCCAGGGAAGTGGCGCCTAAAGGTCCGGCAGAAAACAAATCTATGAGAATGCCGGCGATGAAAGCCCAGATGAGGCCTTGTTGGAGGCCATAAAACAAGCCCCAAACGACGGGAACGAGGAAAAGAAGCTGCGGCGCTACTCCAAGAAGTTCGATATAGGGTAAGACAGTGACCTGTAAAACCAACAGAATCACCAATAAGGGAAGGGTTAAGTAAATGCTTGCGCTCATTGGCCTGAGGAAAGATCATCCGGAATTGAATCGAAGATACTGGTGTCGATATCTCTAAAATCGGTGATTACAAAGACCATTTCGAGAGAGTCAAAGTCGACGGCCGGCTGGACGGTCGCCCGCTGGAATAAATCCGCCTCGTACCTTTCGACTTCGATGATCCGGCCGATAACCATGTCCTCGGGGAATCTTCCTCCAAGGCCCGAAGTCAGCACAACCTCTCCAACATCGATTTGCGACTCCAGATCGATCCAGTCCATCGTCATCGCGCCGCCGAGACCACCTCCGCGAACAATACCGGTTGCCCGCGAAGTACCCAGTCGTGCCGGGATGCTGCTGATATTGTCGGTGATGAGGATCACCATGGCCGAATGGCCTGAGGTTCGGTAAACCTGGCCAACCAGGCCACGAGCGCTTTCCACCGGCATCCCAACGTGAACGCCGTCGTTCGCTCCCTTGTCAAGAATGATACTCCGAAACAGGGGACTGGTATCGTAGCCGATGATGGAAGCTGTCAGGCGCTGAAACTCAGGTGATTCTCGAGCCCGGTTGAAAAGATCCTGCAGGAGTCGGAATTCTCCTTCAATCTCTCGCAGCTGCTCATTTTCTCTCTGAAGAGCATCGACCTGGGATTGAAGAGAAACGATCTGGGCTCGGGCGTCCTGGATATCATCCGGACCAGTAATCGTATCGACGAGGGCCTCGGTTCGAACTGTCGTCCAACCCATAACGCCCGAAATGGGATCTTCGAAGAAATTGAACACACCATCGAGGCTGCCCGTTGTATCAAGAACAAGCAAGAGGATCGTCGCGCCTACTAAAACAGCGAGAGTCACCAACCGTATCCTTGATTGCGTTTCGTTAAGGTTCATAAGCGGTGTGGAGTAGGAGATTCAGGCGGGAGAAATAGAGTGAAACAATGTTGGTGGCTTCCATCTGATGGTTTGACGAAGCCTTCCAAGCCTCGAACCTACTCTAATTCGGCTAATGGTGGGTGCTTCCTCGATCAAGTCCGACCAACACGCGTTTGTAATTGTCCAAATCCTCAAGCACGCGTCCCGCGCCACGGGCGACGCAAGTCATCGAGTCCTCGGCGATCCAAACACGCATCTTGACCATATCTTCGATACGTTCGGCCAATCCTTGTATTTGTGCGCCACCGCCAGCCAGGCAAATTCCAGACTCCATCAGATCGGCGACGAGCTCAGGTGGGGTGTCGTCAAGTGTATCATGAACGGTGTCGACGATGATGTTAATGGAAGGCGACATCGCCTCGCGTAGTTCAATGCTGCTGATCTCAACAGATTGGGGAAGACCGTTGATTAGGTTTCGGCCTCTGAGAGCCATGGTTCTTTCTTCGGGTAAAGGGAATGCCGAACCGATGCCGATCTTGGCTCGTTCGGCCATACGTTCACCAATCAGAAGGTTATATTTATTGCGGGCATACTGCATGATGTCTTCATCCATC
This sequence comes from Candidatus Zixiibacteriota bacterium, assembly GCA_035686605.1. Classification (GTDB taxonomy): domain Bacteria; phylum Chloroflexota; class Anaerolineae; order Promineifilales; family Promineifilaceae; genus UBA11865. The sequence continues at coordinate 8,464 of DASRZI010000284.1, read as the reverse complement.
TCATCGCCTGCTACTCGGATGGATCTGCTGACGACGATGCCCCCCATGGCAAAGACGGCCACCTCGGTTGTTCCGCCGCCGATGTCGACGATCATGCTTCCCCGGGATTCAATTATAGGAAGACCAGCGCCAATTGCCGCGGCCATCGGCTCCTCGATCAAATACGCCTCTCTTGCGCCGGCTGAAATGGTTGCGTCGTAGACGGCGCGTTTTTCTACTTCTGTAACGCCGCTGGGGACGCCGACAACAACTCTGGGACGAGGAAAAGGCACGATCATCTGCTCATGGGCTTTATCAATGAAGTACTTGAGCATGGCCTCGGTTATTTCGAATTCGGATATTACGCCATCCCGCAGGGGGCGAATGGCAACAATGTCCGCAGGAGTCCGGCCTACCATCTCCCGGGCTTCAGCGCCGATGGCTAAGGGACGTCGCGTCCGTTTGTTAATCGCTACCCACGATGGCTCGTTTATAACGATTCCCCGATCGCGAATGCAGACTAGGGTATTCGCTGTGCCCAAGTCTATCCCGATGTCAAGTGATAACAGACCGAGTAGCCAATCGAGCGGTCTTAACAATGCTTGCTTCCTTGTATTCTATAAATTACGACGGCAATCGGAAAATTATCGATGGCAATCGGAGACCTGCATATAGGGTCAGAATCTGCATATCCAAGTTAATCTGCCTAATCTGCCAGAATCGCTTATTTTCTCTAAAGATCCCTTTAAACAACAAGCAGCGGAAGAGTTATTTTCGTCTTTTTTGGACTCAAAATTGAGCCATGTCAGCCAAACGAATCGATTATACCATAAGGGTACCCCCAAGCGAGACGGCGTGGTAATGCTTTCATGTGGTGCTTAACCCAGCGAACGGTTGCTGACGACTCTGCATCGAAAAGGGGTCTGTATCGAATCGAAAAGCACTTTCCAACTGACCGCTACGGCAGAGTAGTGTTAATTTTTCGTATGATTGCTTGCCAAACACAATGCGCACAGTATTATCAATCTAAATCAATGTTATTGTGATGCAGATGGGTTAGGAATGTACATGGCTCGGCAAGCACTATTTCAAGGACTAATCTACGATGAGCGGGAGCTACCGGTTGAGGTAGTATCTGTCGGATCCGATGCCTATTACATTGTGGACGACAATGGATTTCGCAGGCATATCGACGCCGAGGATGTGGACCGGCAGGTTCTAGCCGTCTTTATCGAACAGCTTCAGGACAATAAGGATCTCGCGGTGGAACAAGCCCTGAAATTCCTGGGCAAGGATGACCTATTTACCAAAGCGGCCATCGATGCTTCCATGCGCAATATCGACATGGACCAGATCATTGCTCAAGGCATACCGGAACAGGCTCGCAATATGATGGGGATGCTCGGGTTCAGAATCATCATCAATCATCACGGCGAGGTCGTGCGTATGGACCAGCCATCCGCGCCTGACGACTATGAATGATGGCTTGGTGGGGGGAATCTCCTGCGCCAGTGGAAAAGAATGAGTCTAGCGACTAAAAGCCTCGTCGATCTTTTTGCAGCTGATTGTTATTCCAAACGATGTTAGGGTCGTGGCGGAAGTTCCGGACCAGGATGATATTTGGACGATCTGGCGCCAATCAGTAGGCACCACGGCCAAAAAGGATGTGGGGGATTGTCTGCAAAATGATCCGTAAGTCGAGAGACAATGACCAGTTTTCGATATAGTAAATATCTAACAGGCATTGCTCGTCGAATGTAAGATCTGAACGCCCGCTGACCTGCCACAGGCCGGTGATCCCTCCCTTAACACCCAATCGCTGCATGTGCCACGGCTGGTATTGTTCGACCTCATCAGGCAGGGGTGGGCGAGGCCCCACGATACTCATATCACCAGTTAGCACGTTATATAGCTGCGGGAGCTCGTCCATACTAAACCGGCGAATAACTCTCCCCACACTGGTTAGTCGTGGATCATCACGAATCTTAAATATCGGGCCCATTGCCTCGTTCAAATCTCTTAGAGAATCTTTCTGATTCTCTGCGTCGACCACCATGGAGCGAAATTTCGCCATATTGAAGTGTCTACCCATCAAACCGACCCGCTCCTGGATAAAAAAGGCGGAACCTCGGGACTCGATTCTGATAGCAATAGCCGTAAGAATGGTGATAGCCGTTGCAGGAATGGCCAACACGATGACGATGGCAAGGTCAAGCAGTCTCTTTATTTTCTGCCCAGCGGGACTGATCCGCACTTCGCGTACGCTGAGCACGGGGATGCCGGTCATGTTGTTGAACTCAACCCGATTTAAGCTCAATTGGAAAATATCCGGAACGACACGCGCTTGTGCGCCATTCATCTGGCAGACCCGAACCAGGCGTTCTACCTGCTGTTGTTCGTGACTTGGTACGGCGATGAAGACGATTTCAACCTCCGGATGGTCAAGCAATATCGATTCCAACATGGACCAATCGCCAAGATATGGGATGCGTCCGGAACCAATGCTGTCCACGTTGTTTTCATCGGATAGATACCCGATCGCGTCATAACCTAGATCCGGTCTAGCCAGCAGGGTACGGATGACGCTTCGCCCGGCTTCGCCGGAACCCACAATCACGGTTTTGTCAACGCCGATCCCCCGTCCGTAAAGAATCTGGAGAATCATGCGTCGAAGCAAACGAGCAATGGCAATGAATAGGATGATAAAAACAAGCGCCCAGACGAGCAGCAATCTGGAAAAAGCCAGAGGCCGAAAGAAGAAAGTGAAGGCCATCATCAGGGCGATTCCTAGCCCGGTCGCGTACCCCATACGCGACACTTCATCTAACCAGAATTCACCCCTTCGTCTTGTCCAAACCTTGTTCTGGTAGAAGGTGATGATGAGCAAGATGGTCAAAAGGACTTGCTGACCAACATAGTCGACGTAAGGAACAACATCCGTGGTGGGAAGCAGCCACTGGAACTGGTAGCGAACCAGGTAGGCCACAAAGAAGCCCAGACTAATCAGGACTAGATCGCTGATGATAGTGGCATTTCGAACCGCTCGGCGGCCCAGCCGGTTACTCATATTTCTTCCAGAACGCGTCGATAAACGTCGACCATTTCCTTGCCTGCTCGCTCCCATGAAAACTGGCGTGATTGCTGCAGGCCATGTTCCCGCATTGTAGCCATTAAGTGAGGATCGTCTAGTACGGTTTCTATATGACTGCTCAACACCGAGGTATCCTGGGCCTGGAATAGTCTTGCCGCAGCACCAGCCGCTTCAGGTATTGCCGAAGTGTTTGCAGCAATGACCGGCGTGCCACAGGCCATCGCCTCGGCAACTGGTAGGCCAAATCCTTCATATACAGACGGGAAAACCAACACAGAGGCGGCATTGTACCAGAGGGGTAACTCGCTGTCAGGGACGTAGCCAGTGAAACGAACCCGTTCATTCAAGCCCATTTCACGTACCTGGGCAAAAATCTCGTCATAGGCCCATCCCTTTCCTCCCACGAGGACAAGTTCAAGATCTTGACGTTCCATCCTGGCAAACGCTCTGATCAGGGTTGGAATACTCTTTCGAGGCTGCAGCGTTCCAACATGCAATACGTACTGCAGCGGTAGATTTTGCCGGGCACGAAAAGCAGCGATCTCCTCGGAGGACCTGGGATAAAAACCACTATCGATCCCAGGATGGATGACGGAAATTCGCTCCATTGGAATGCCGAAAAGCTTGTGTACATCTTGCCTGCCTGACTCTGATATCGAGATAACATGTCGTGCCTGCCGGCAGGACCGGCGCGTCTGGCTTGAGAGGTAGATTCGTTGGAGTACCGGATAGCGGTCAGGAAAATAAAAAAAGCTCAAATCGTATACGGTTACGATAGTCGGGCACGGAGCCAAAATAGGGGTAACAAATGCCATGCCGTGGAGTAAGTCTAGCTTGTGCCGTCGAGCAGCCAATGGCCAGGAGAGTTGTTCCCAAGCGATCCTGAACAATCGATTACCAGTAGGCCAGCGGGTGGACTGCGAGTTGGATGACAGCTGCGAGCTAAGCTCCTCTTGGGAATTGGTGAAGATGACGAAATTCAGATCATCTACGTCTGATGGTAAATGATTTAGCTGCTGAGCGATATAGGTATGAATGCCAGCACGGCGGTAACCTTGTTGACCGGACAAAAGGTGAGCATTCAGGCCGATATGTCGCTGGCGAACAGAACTATCCAATTTCATCGATTCAGATTATATCCCATCTCGGGATGCAGTAGATCTCAAGAAAAAACCACCAATGAGTAAATAGCAACCAATACCATAACTCCCAACTGGCAAATACAAAGTTTCCAGGACACTTCTTCACTATGCAAACAGTTGAATTCAATGACCAAAATACAGATCGCTCGCTTGACGCTCATTTTTATTTATGTTAAACTTTTGTCATTATGTTTAGTAGTGAATGAGGAGTCTTCACGAACGACAGTTCGCTGCTTTAGAGCGAAACCGCTAACCCGATTAGTAGTGCTGGTCAATTAAATAGCATTCGTAGATTTCGAGACTTCTTTTCGAAAGAAGGAGGGTGTCGTGAAACGAAGTATTAGCTCGCGTCATTGGATCCTATTTCTGGCGATTCTTCTCGTTTTGGGGCTAGCTGCCTGTGAAAGGCCGCTACAGGAGGAGATCGACGAGGGAACTACTGGCGACGAACCAAACGCGCTGGAATCAGAAGAGGGCGAGAAAACCGTGGAGACGGAATTTTTGCCATCTTTGGTGATTGATCCAGCGGCCCCTGGCGCCTATCCAGGTCCAGCGGCGGATGGCGAAGTTACCGTGGAAGAACCGGTAGAACAAGTGCCAGCAGCTCCAGAACCATTGATCTATGAGGTCCAATCAGGTGACACGTTGGTCCAAATCGCAGTGCAGTTCGACGTCGCGGTTGAAGATATCGCTGCCGCCAGTGGCCTGGTTGACGCAGATGTTCTGGAAATCGGACAGAGGTTAGTCATCCCAGTTGATGGTGTGGTCCCTGACGCATTGCCGCCGGTGGAAACCCCGGCAGAAGCTCCAGCCGAATCTCCATCGGATGCTCCTGCGGAAGCACCGGCCTCTGAAGTACCAGCAGACCAGATCCACATCGTCCAGTCTGGTGACAATCTATACCGTATCGGTTTGCTTTACGGCTGTACACATGGAGAGCTAGCGGTTCACAATAGCCTGGCGAATCCTGATAGTCTCGAAGTAGGCCAGGAGATCCGAATTCCCATCTGCGAATAGCAGATTGAATGAATAGATACCGTCGGCAGCATCCAATCCCTTAGTCACAAGTTGCTGTTACGCTGCGCCAATTGTGTATCATGCCCCTTGGGATTGGGGCTGCCGTCTTTTTTTCTCGCCTTTCTCCTTCGCACTCCGCCACATTCCCCCGGTGAACAGGAAATCAAACAGTGAATGATACGAAAGTCAGATCTAGAATCGCCTGGCAGGGACGTTCCTGGCGTTTTCGGGTATTGGAATACTCCCTTCCGGATGGAAGCGTAAAAGAGCGGGGAGTGATCAACCATCCAGGTTCGGTGTTAATCGTACCCATGGTGGAGGAAAAGGTGTTGATCCTGAGACAGTACCGGATCGCCCTTGAATCAACCATTTTGGAATTGCCAGCCGGGACAAGAGAGCCCGAAGAAGAATGGCTGACCTGCGCCCAGCGGGAATTGCGGGAAGAAACGGGCTATAGGGCAGAGGAATGGACGGCCCTGGGCAAAGTCTGGCCCGGCCCGGGCATCACCGACGAACTCATGGCGGTTTTTCTGGCCCGCGATCTGTCGCCGGCGCCCTTGCCCGCTGACGACGACGAGCAGATCGAGGTTGTGTCCTATGGCCTAAATGAGCTAGTGAAGATGGCCTTAGGCGGCGAGCTTCAAGACGCCAAGAGCGTGGTTGGCATCTTGCGCGCAGCAGCATTCCTTGGTGCTTATCCTGCTAAAATGGGAGAGGGTCGCCCTTCTCAGGCCGCATAAGGTGCGCCACGTCATTGGAGCCGATCCATCCCCGGATCAATAGATAAACAGCCTTACTCGTTCTGTTGCTTGAGAAACAAAGATCGGTCTCCCCGCTAACTACAACGAGCAGACCGATCAATGTCAATCCTTACTCCTGAAGGAGACTGGTCCAACGGGCCATCCATTCCATGACGCCCTCGCCTGTTACACCAGGGATTAGCCCTCCGCCATCCATGATGAGGCCCGCTCGAGTCAAGTATGTGATCCACTCCTCACGGCGTTCCACCTCGTCTAGATTGACCCTATCCCCACGGATCAGGATGAATCCATTTAAGTCACCCCCGTGAGTGGAGAGCAGAACCGTTTCGAACGAGTCGATGGCACCTTCTTGCTCCAATCCGCCCAGGTATTGTAAGAATTCCTGAAAAAGTCCGGCGCTCTGAGCCTCACGGCCCGGAACCGCACGATTCCAACCATAAAATAGGACATCCTTGCTCATTTTTCGCTCCTGTTTTTTTAACTAGTGCAACACGATTCCGACATCACTGGAGTTCGTGTACGCTAAATGGAAATAGACTCACTGATCTTGGCGATAGTTATCCTCCCTTTCCTTATATAGTTGTGCTGTGATGTGGGTGACGACGCTAAACGAGATGTGTGTGGGTTATATGCTGCAGCAGGCTGCTGTTTCTGCAATGCAGCTTCTGCAATGCAGTTTCTGCAACTGTTCCTAGCGCAACAATAAAAGCCCCGCTGGCGTTTTGGCTCGAATCGCTAGATAGAGAATCCGAAATCAGTCAGGCTGTCGACGGTCTCCATCAACAGTATAGACGTTGGCACAATTGGATGTCAATCACTTTGGTATGCCGTTTTTCGGATGGAGATGCAGTCAATGAAGCAGACCTCCTTCATTTATGCCCCATCCTCTACGATAGGTCCTTGGCGAAATACCGGCCAATCCCGATAATCTGGGATACATGAAAATCACAGATCACCACCGGCCAGCGATGACGCTGCAAGAAAGTTTCCTCAAAGTGATGATGGGCAATAAATTAGCCAGACCAAAATCGCAATGATTCGCGACAAAAAAATCAGCTTCCCCAAAGGATGGCCCATTGTTGTTGCCATCCTTATTGGGCTATTTGCCGCCCTTCCGCTCCTACGCGGAATTCCAGATGGCGCAGATACCCTGCTCCATTTTTATCGCACGGTTCAACTGAATAGGCTTCTGGATGAGGGGATCCTTTTTACACCTTGGGCTCCGGATCTAGCCTATGGGTTCGGATATCCAATTTTCAATTACTACGCACCACTCTCCTACTACCTGGCATCTTCCCTCACCCTGCTGGGTATTGATGTCGTGGTCGCATTCCAGGCGATTTTCGTGCTTGCTTTCATCTTTTCGTCTCTATTTATGTTCCTGTGGGTACGAGATCTTTTTGCTGACACCGCTGCCCTGATCGCCGCTGCGATATACGCGATGTCGCCCTATTTGATGGTTGATGCCGTCAGCCGGGGAGCTTTGGCCGAGCTGCTGGCCTTGTCAATATTGCCAGGCATTCTGTGGTCCGCGAGGCGTTTCATTGCTTCAGGTAGTTGGGTCTATGGCCTTGCCGGATTGCTGGGCTATGCTGCTGTTATCCTTGCCCACAACATCACAGCCCTGGTCTTCACTCTGATTCTCGCTGGATACATCGTGGTTATCAGCTTCGCCAGGTATAGGAGCGCCGGCACGGCCCCGCACGATAGTAAAGCTCAAACGGCCGTCGCGCTGTGGCTTCTGCTTCTTGGATTGGCCCTCTCCGCCTTTTTCTGGATACCGGCGCTATTTGAGCGAAACCTGGTTCAAATTGAGCAAGTCATTGGACCTTCAGATTTCAATTTTGAGAACAACTTCGTCCCACTTAGCAGGCTAATCGCCCTCCCGTTCTCGACCGATCTGAACCTAATCAATCGGGATGTACCCATCGCCCTAAGCCTGGTGGCGGTCATTCTCGGAGTGGTAGGGCTTTTAAGTTTCCGGCGCTATCGCGACCAACCGGAGAAGATGGGCCAAGTCATATATGCCGGGCTGGTTCTCCTCGGCAGCTTGTTCTTGACCCTCTCCATTTCGAGTCGAATTTGGGAGGCCATACCACTGCTCCAATTCCTTCAGTTTCCCTGGAGATTCTTAGGATTAGCGTCGCTATTCCTGGCTTTTCTCAGTGGGGCCGGTGCTGAGACCTTGATGGGGCTGGAATTCAAAAGAATCAATCTACGGGTAGTCATTCCCGCTGTTTTGATCGCAGCTGCAGCTCTCTATATTCTGCCCTGGCAGTTCACGACCTATAACAAACCGCCACCCGATGGTTCATTGGCTGGTCTGAGTGACTTTGAACAGCAATCAGGCTATCTGGGTACCACCTCCACCGGGGAATACCTGCCAATCAGGGTTCAAGAACTGCCTTCCCGGAGTGATTTTGATCCCATTACCGAGGGCTTAGGTCTTCGGAATGGGTCGCTTCCTTCGGGAG
>DASRZI010000283.1:0-6698 GCA_035686605.1 Candidatus Zixiibacteriota bacterium | reverse complement strand
CTCGAAATCGAAACGATTAAAGCAACGACTGATATCGAAGCTCCCGGTACGGGAACGTTAGTGCGCATTCTCGTACAGGAGGGTGAATTTGTAAAGTGTGAGTCACTTTTGGCTGAAATCGAAGCATAAATAGGAGATGATTTTATGGCAACAAGTGAAGTAACCATGCCTGCCTTCGAGATACCCGAATCAAACAAGACGTCGCTGGGGCTTTATGTGCTGCCCAAAGCGGCTTACGCCATGTGGAAAGCGAATCCCAACGGGGTTCACATCCTCGACGTTCGCACCTTTGAAGAGTACACCTTCGTCGGCCATCTGGAAATGGCCAAAAATTTCCCCTTCGTCTTCCCCAAGTACGATCCCAAAGGCCCTTCCCTGCCCGGCCGGCCGGCCGGTTGTTATGGGGAACTCAATCCTGACTTCGTGGAGGCTGTGAAGGAATTGTTCGCCACGGACGATACGATCCTGGTGTATTGCGCCACTGGCGGCCGCGGCGCCATGGCTGTCAATATGCTTGCCCAGGCCGGTTTTGTCAACGTCTATAACATCGTTAATGGCCTGGAAGGGGATCGGGTTGACGACCCAGGGAGCATTTACCACGGCAAGCATATGCGCAACGGCTGGAAGAACGAGGGGCTGCCCTGGGGATACGGTTTCCATCCAGATCTGATGTATATCGCTCCGGAACATTCGGAATAGTTTCGCGATTTGCCGATGATTGAATGTTACGGGGCCAAACCGCAGACCCTAGTCGTTTGGCGCTCGTGCTAGGTTTGGGAGCCACTTTTACCGGAAGAATCAAAAGGGCCGATCAAAGTTGCCCACTCCTTATTGAGATGATTGTGTCTCCAGAAGGAACCAACCCTCATGGAACCTGCGTGATTGGTTATCCGGGTGAATAAACCACCGAATTCCTGAACGCAATCCCGTCGACGTAATGTGGTGTTGCGAGCAGCCCGTCATATTGAATCTAACACAAAGGCGGTATAGAAAATGAACACTGTTGTAATATCTACCCCTCACTCAAGCCACGAAGTGCCTGAAGAAAAACTGACCAGCCTGGGTCTGTATGTCACCGCACGGGAGGCTTACGAAATGTGGAAAGCCGACCCTGCGCGGTTCAAGGTGCTTGACGTTCGCACTTTCGAAGAGTACGTGTTAATCGGCCATGCGGAGATGGCGGCGAACGTACCACTTGCCTTCCCCACCTACAGTTGGGACGGTGACAAGGGAAATTATTCTGTGGTAGCCAATACCGATTTCATCGCTCATGTGAAGGGGCGTTTCAAGCTGGATGATACCGTCCTGGTTATGTGCCGGTCTGGTGGCCGCAGTGCCATGGCGGTTAATGCCCTTTCCAAGGCTGGCTTTGCTAAGGTGCACAATATCATTGATGGATTTGAAGGCGATAAGGTAGACGATCCCGAAAGCATCTATCACGGCATGCGAATGCGGAACGGCTGGAAGATCTCCGTACCATGGACTTACCGCCTTGATCCCGAGCTGGTCTGGCTTCCTTCTGCGGGAGAGCTGGAAATACTCAGCAAGACCCTGGATCTATAGTCTCGGTCTTACTGTGACGTGATTTCTACACGTAGAATGTGCTCAGGAGAATATCTTCGAGGAGGAAATCATGAGGAACTATCGAATAACTCTAGTAATTTGCCTGGGTCTGTTAACCCTGGCAGCCTGCACTACTGAAGAGGAACCTACATCCTCCGATTCGATCCTGGAAATCGTCTGGTAGTGGGAGAGCGTGAAGGTGCAGCCAACGGGTGAGACAACCACCGTACCCAATCCAGAAAACTATACCCTCATCTTCAGCGAGGATGGTACGTTTTCAGGCACCGCCGATTGCAACGCCATCAGCGGTACTTATTCGCAGGCAAGCGGCTTCACTGTCACGGTAGGGCCATCCACGATGGCCTTTTGTGGTGAGGATTCCCTGGATGTACAGTTCCTGGATCTGCTGGCTAATGTGGTTGCCGGTGGACCGGATGGAGCAGGCGGATTAGCTCTGGAGAACGCCGGTGGAGAAAAACGCATGTTATTTAGCAATGGCGGCGCCGCACCCTGAGATCTACTGGCGTGGTCGATAAATGATGTTTGCCGGTGTTGATCATGCCGTTCGCGATTATTGCTCTGGTTATCGGCTTTAAGTGGATGCACGCCGCTTCGGGAGAGGAAGAGCTGCTGGATATACTGACCACCAATAATTTGTCGAACAGGACAGTTACGTTGATGAACAGAACCCATTGGCGACTCTGTTCGGGCGCCGCAGAAGGTCAATTACCCCACAACCGTGGATGAGTCGCAGACAGCTCGTGATAATGCGGCTGATGTCCGGGCAGTAGTATTTTAAGGGGCTAGGGGCCTGCTGGATGCGAAGATCCGCAGCGCGTAAAACGCCTTCAAAATGGTATCCAAAATCGAGGGGATTTGTTAAAATTTCTGTGGTCGCTGTTCAGGCAGCTTGTTGCAGTAAAGGAGGGTATTGATATGACTGAAGGCAGCAACAAAGAAGCTCCGGCCGGGGAAGCGAAGAGTGGTTTCAAGTTCCCCACCGCATACACTGTCTTATTCCTACTGCTCATCCTGGTAGTCATCGCCACCTGGATCATTCCAGCGGGCCAATATGACAAGAATGAAGATGGCGAACCCATCCCTGGGAGCTACCACGAGGTCGAACAGAACCCACAAAAAATCGTCGCCGATGGCTTAATGGCTCCGGTAAATGGGATGTACGGCTTGGAGGGAGAGGACGGCTCGGTCAGTGTTTACAATTCCGGCAGTTTGTATGGGGCCATTGATGTAGCCCTCTTCGTACTCATCATTGGTGGGTTCCTGGCCATGACCATGGCTTCGGGAGCGATTGATGCCGGTATCGGCAAGATTACAACAGCTCTTGAAGGACGGGAGAAGTGGATGATCGCCATTCTCATGATCGTCTTTGCTCTGGGCGGTACCAGTTACGGCATGGCGGAGGAATCTCTGGCTTTCTATGGCCTCATCATCGCGGTCATGATCGCCGCCGGCTACGATGCCATGACTGGTGTGTCAGTGGTCATGTTGGGGGCGGGTATCGGCGTGTTGGCTTCGACGGTAAATCCCTTCGCTACGGGTATAGCCTCTGGTTTTGCGGGTATCTCCATCGCCGATGGAATGGTATCACGCATTTTCATTCTCGTGGTCGGAACCGCAATCGGTATCATATTTGTTTCACGCTATGCCGAGAAGGTGAAGAAAGATCCCACCCAGTCCCTGGTTTATGAGAAGAAAGAAGAAAATGAAAAACGCTTCTTGAAGAGCGCGGGTGCTGAGGAAATGCCTGAATTCGACAGACGCCGGAAGATCATTCTGGCCTTGTTTGCCATCGCCTTCCTGATCATGATCTACAGCGTCATCCCCTGGGGCGACCTGGGTATCCCCGTCCCTGAATTAGGTTGGTGGTTCGGTGAGTTTTCTGCCCTATTCCTAGGTTTCGCTATCATCATCGGCCTGGTGGCCCGCATGGGCGAGGCTGATATCTCCGAAACCTTTATTAATGGAGCCAGAGACATGCTTGGTGTCGCCCTTGTCATTGGCTTGGCGCGGGGTATCAGCGTCATCATGACCAATGGCCTGATCATTGACACCATCTTGTATTGGGCTGAGAGTGTAGTTGGTGACCTGGGAGGTGTGGCCTTTATCAACCTAACCCACCTGCTCTATCTTCCACTGGGTTTCCTCATCCCCTCTTCCTCAGGTTTGGCCACAGTATCTATGCCAATTATGGCTCCGTTGGCGGATACGGCCAGTGTGGATCGCAGTTTAGTTGTTACAGCCTACCAGTCGGCCAGCGGCTTGCTGAATATTGTCAATCCAACTTTTGCCGTGGTGATGGGTGGTTTAGCCTTAGGGCGCGTACGCTATGACAAATGGCTGCGTTTCACTCTCCCGATCTTGGTTATTCTGCTTTTACTGTACGCAGTTGTCATGAGCATCGGCGTTTTCTTCCCGGACAGTATGGTTTTTTAGCGGGAGAAGGAAGCTGGGTTTAGAAATACGTTTGTTTTACTGGAAGACACAGGCCTTTTCGGCCTGTGTTCCTGATTGAAAATCAATTTTTTGCAGAAGGAGATAAAAATGGCTTTTAACTTACGCAATCGCAGTTTTCTAAAGTTGCTGGATTTCACACCAGCTGAAATCAAATTCATGCTGAAACTGTCGGCAGATCTCAAAGCGGCCAAATATGGCGGCTATGAGGTACCACGGCTCACCAGGAAGAATATCGCCCTCATCTTTGAGAAGTCTTCCACCCGTACTCGCACGTCTTTTGAAGTAGCTGCCTATGATCAGGGAGCCAACGTGACATACCTTGGGCCAGCTGGATCCCACATCGGTCATAAAGAAACCATGAAAGACACAGCTCGGGTATTGGGCCGTACTTACGACGGCATCGAGTATCGTGGTTTTGCCCAGGCAACGGTCGAGACCTTGGCCGAATATGCCGGTGTTCCGGTCTGGAATGGATTAACAGATGAATTCCACCCCACCCAGATCCTGGCCGATGTGTTGACCATGACGGAGCATACGGACAAGCACTTGTCTGAAATCGCCTACTGCTTCATGGGCGACGCACGTAACAACATGGGCAACTCCCTCATGGTTGGCGGCTGCAAGCTGGGCATGGATGTACGCCTATGCGGTCCGAAACACCAGTGGCCTGATGAGGCCCTCGTCGCCCAATGTCGAGAAATCGCCGCCGAGACTGGCGCACGCCTGACCCTAACCGACGAAGTAGCTGTAGGCGTCAAAGATGCCGACTACCTATATACCGATGTGTGGGTATCCATGGGTGAACCCGATTCAGTTTGGGAGGAACGTGTTCGGCTATTGAAACCTTATCAAGTAAATGCCGAAGCGATGGCTCTGACCGGTAATCCAGATGTCAAATTCATGCACTGCCTGCCCGCCTTCCATAACACCGACACCGAGGTCGGGAAAGAGATGGAGGAGAAATTCGGGCTGGAGCAGGGGATGGAAGTGACAGAGGAGGTCTTTGAGTCATCGGCTTCCATCGTCTTCGATGAAGCCGAGAACCGCATGCATACCATCAAAGCCATTATGGTAGCAACCCTAGGGGACTAGGGACTAAGGACCAGGGATCAGGGATCAGATCGGTCGCGTGGTAATTGCTTCACGATCTGGTCCTGAGTGGTGATTCATTTTGCCGAACCCCAGTCCCCAGCCCCCAGTCCCAAATCCCCATCAAGGAGAATATAAATGAGTGAATTTGGTGTTCATTCCGAAGTAGGCAAATTGCGGAAGGTGATTGTTCATCGACCGGGTTTAGAGATGCGGCGGCTGACTCCAACCAACGCGGCCGAGCTGCTATTTGATGATGTGATCTGGGCTCGCAAAGCGCGACAAGATCATGATGCGTTTGTAGATCTGATGCGGGCAGAGTTTGGGGTCGAAGTGATGCGGGTACATGAACTGCTAGAAGATGTGGTGAAAGACCCCGAAGGCCGGGCCTACATCCTTGACCGCAAGTTGATTCCCAATGAAGTGGGCGTTGGCGGGGTGGTAGAAATGCGGGCCTGGATGGATGGGATGAAGCCGCAAACGTTGGTGGCTCATCTAATCGGCGGTGTGACTGTTTCTGAACTGCCCGAGGATTTTCGAAAATTCGTGGAGAAGGCTTATGGGGGCACGGAATTTGTCATTCCTGCCCTACCCAACCAGCTGTTCACCCGTGACAGTTCATGCTGGATCTATGGCGGCGTGACGGTGAACCCGATGTATTGGCCGGCGCGGCGTAAGGAGACTCTGCTGCTAACAGCCATCTACAAATACCACCCCGAGTTCAAAGGTGGCGATTTCCATATCTGGTGGGGTGACCCCGATGTGAGCCATGGCAGTGCCACCCTCGAGGGAGGCGACGTGATGCCAATTGGTAATGGCGTCGTACTCATCGGCATGGGTGAACGAACCACCTACCAGGCGGTCAGTCAGGTGGCCCAGCAGCTGTTCAAACACAATGCTGCCAACCGGGTGATCGCGGCCAAGATGCCGCCCGACCGGGCCAGCATGCACCTGGACACCATCTTCACCTTCTGTGATAGAGACCTGGTGACGATCTATGAACCAGTGGTTAACAACATCACACCTATCAGCTACCGTCCCGGTGACGTCGAAGGCTCATTGGACGTGACTATCGAGGAAAAGGGCTGGTTGGACGTGGTCCAAGAAGCTCTAGGTCTTGACGAGCTGCGAGTTGTACCCACTGGCGGCGATGAGTTCGAGCAAGAGCGGGAGCAGTGGGACGATGGCAACAATGTCGTCGCACTGCAGCCAGGCGTAGTCGTAGCCTACAACCGCAATGAATGGACCAACGCCCGCCTGCGCAGGGCTGGTATCACCGTGATGGAGATTGACGGCTCTGAACTAGGACGCGGTCGTGGTGGTGGTCACTGCATGACCTGCCCTGTGCTGCGAGACCCGGCTTAGGTCTTGGAATAATCAGTAGTGCGTGGAGGTCTTCGTACCACGCACTACTGTTCCATTCCATTGTAGACGGCCGTCTCCCAGAGGAAATTATGACTGTAGAATACGCTTCAGCCCCGAAGAAACAGATCAGACCACCGACCATAGTTGACGCGCTTATACCCATAGTTGCCCTCATAATACTGCTGGGAGGTGCGGTCTTCTTATAT
>DASRZI010000282.1:0-4068 GCA_035686605.1 Candidatus Zixiibacteriota bacterium | reverse complement strand
GGCCGTGCTCTTGCCTGTTCCAGCTGGACCGAAGGAGAAGCTGCTTTCAATGGCGGAGATGACTGCCAATTGATTAGGGGTTAGCCTGTGCACGTTTGGGTGCGAGGCTTCGCCTGAGTCGATCATCGAAGACCTGCTTACTGTCGTCATACTCCTATTGATGGGTGATGATGTGGAGGCTATCGACGATATCGTATCCAGGCATCGCCAAGGCGAATCTCATCGCCATCATGGAGCTGCTGCCCGAAGTCAGGAACTTGCTGGCCATTAACCCAAGTTCCACTGGAGCTTCCCTCATCGTAAATTCGATAATCGGTCCCTTCCAGGACGATGCTGGCGTGCAATCGGGAGACGGTTACATCGTTCTCAAGGACGATATCAGCCTGGACCGGAGATCGACCTATCCGGTGTTCGACAGCGGATAATCTCAATGCCTGGGGCATGCGTGTTACTGTCGACAGGATCTCAATGTAGGGCGATGTCGATTCTGAGACCTGTTTATCGCTCGACAATAGCTCCCCTGTCGTTGGATCGTACGCCGGATAAGTGCCCGTTTCCATCCCAATGTCGCCTGTTGACCCTGGTTCAACCTCTGCATCAGGCGAAACAGCGCTGTCAGGTTCGCCCGTACGCCTTATGCGTCCGAGCAGGCCCATTCGTCGCAAAATCGTTATGACCAAGGCTGTGATCGCCAGGGCCAGAAAAAGCGCCAAACAAAGCAGGCTGGTTCGGAAGATTGGAGATTCTGTGATACCGCTCGGGCGCATCTCCTCGGGAACTACTTTCTCCCCTTCAGTTACAAGAAGGGTCATGATGGGACTTGTCGCTATCTGTCCGAGATCATCTTCGATCCTGACCTGGATATCGTTTGGTCCATAGGAGAAATAGTTAATCTCGGCCGTAAAGCGATCGAGTTCCTCGACGTTTATCTGCTGAACGGAGATACGGTTCACCAGGATCTCGGCGCTCGAAACAGTCCGCTGAATACCGTCCAACCAGCTGACGGCCGTTGTAAACACCAATCTGACAGGTTTTTCCAGTGTATCTAGGCTTATCTCGCGACTCTCTTCTGGGAGAATAATCTCCACACTCGGAGCGGATTCTGGAATAGTGATCTCGGTGGAATCTTCAGCGCCAGGCATATCTGGCATGCTCAAAGTGACTTCGTTCACACCTCCCCTGACATTTTCTGGACTGTACTCGATCACTTGATGATTGCGGAAAGCTGTGATTCGGTTCCAGACATCAGCGTGGGTATCTGGCTGTCCCAATTGCGCGGCTACGCCACCTGTAGCATTGGCTAGACCAGTCAGGTATTCACGGCCCTCATCCCGGGTTATAGCCTGCAGCTGATCATTATTCACCCAAATCGTATGCACCGGTATTCCCAAAGCCGAAGCCCGAGCTGCCAGATCGTCCAGGTCAAAGCTATTGCTTACAGCGTCAGTCCCGTCCGTTATCAGGACAATGGAGGTGGCCATGTCCGCTTTTGGTTTCAGCGCTGAGACCTCACCTAGGAGATTGCCCATGCTATCCGCGAGCGCTGTTTGTTCTGTTGCTGTCTCCAAAGGGGTTGAAAAAAGGTAGTTTCGTATCGTGTTGTAGAAGTTTGTCGGGGTCAGAAGCTGATCGGCATCAGTCGCGCCGACACGGTAAAGGGCAACGTAATCCGCTCTTTCTTCCATATATGGGGGGCTGGAGAACTGTTCTATCACCTCCTGAATCGGTTGAAGCTGGCCTTCAAGCCCGCCAGGAACGTCCACAACAAAAATGGTCAATGTGCCGGCCTGATAATCTCCGATGACTTGAACGTCGCTGACTACCTGTCCATTGTGAGTGATAGCGATGTTGCTGGAGGTTAACTCTTGTGGCATCCCCTGCCCATCAACCGCGTAAGCTCGAAGGATAATGATCGGCGGGGTCCCGCTCTCGCTGCTGGATATTACAATCTGTCCTCCGCTCTCCTGCGCAAATACATTGGGCGAGGCAGCGAGCCAGGTTATTCCGAACAGGAGCGCGACGTAAATCGCTGATCTTATCGTGTGTCCAAGGTTTCCGAGCATGATTACTAGCCTCTAATACTTGGTTTGATGGTCTACTTGAACTATTGACTCCTTCTGAATGGATATTCTAAGATGAAAGCAACAAGAGATCCATTGGAAGCTGATCACGCCCTTCAGACACATATCACAAAAAGAAACATACAGCCTGTGTTTCCGACTGTCAAGAGGCTTGCTTACATAAGCCAATATTCATATACTGCGACAGTGACAGGCGTTTCGTGAGGGTCATTTTATGGCGGGATATATAGGAATGAAACGACACAATCTGATGTTGATCGGCATACTATGTATGCTGATTATCTTGACCGTAACACCGGCATTTCCAGCCTTCGCTCAAGGCCAAGAAAATCGCGTCCGGCTGATTCAACTCGATACTTCAGAATTTCCCCTTGTCACCGTAAATCTTGTAGCCCTCGACTCCGATTTCAACGTAATCACGGATCTCAGTGGACTGAACCTAACAGAGGACGGGATTGCAGTTAGTGACATCTTCTCAGAGACCTTGAAAGTAGGAGCCGAAGTCATCTTTGTTATCGATGCCAATACAGACATCGAAGAACGTGATGAACGGGGCGGACCAAGCCGACGAGAGAAGGTCCGAGACAGCATATCGCGGTTTGTTGATCAGTATATGGATCCTGACCGCCTGGATAGAGTTAGCGTTATCGTTCCCGACGAGCAGAGTGGGCGTTTCCTGGGAGAGCCAGGAATGGAGTTTCACAACGCGGTCAAGAACGCGGTCAATTTCTACCAGCCAACTGAAATCGGGGATACGCCACTCAACGAAATGATGGAGATGGCTCTACAGCAGGCTGCAATTGGAGCCGAAGATGGACGAGCCCCAGTAATCGTGTTGTTTTCCGACAGTGGTCAACTGAATGAACAACTCGACTTTGAAGGACTGGTAGATCAGTCCCAGGCCAGTCAAAGCGTCATCCACGTCGCAATATTGGGAACGAACGCCGACCCATGGGAAATTGACGATGCTGAACGATTGACCGGTCCTACTGGGGGAACCCATGTGCATATGCCTGAGGCCGGTGACGCCGATCCTCTTTTTGATTTGATCCGAGACCGGGCCATGACAACTCAGTTAACATACCGGTCTTCCATAAATGTTGGTGGCGAGCATACACTAGCCGCCGAAGTAGATGGAAATACAGGGGATGTCGGTTTCGAGGTTGTCATCGCACCTCCTGCATTATCCATGTCAATAGATAATACCAAGGTAATCGTTCGAGTAGCCCAAGAAGCTACGACACCGCTAGAAGATGTCGAGCCAAGGATCCAACCGCTCGGAGCAGAATTAAGTTGGCCGGATGGTCACCCACGAGAACTTTCAAGCGTTACCCTGCTGGTTGACGGAGTACCTACGTCCCCGAGAATTCCAGTGTTAGACCCAAGCGGGCTGCTGACCTTCGATTGGGATATCCGAGAACTAGACAGCGGCTTGTACGCCATCCAGGTTCAGGTTGAAGACGAGCTAGGATTGACTGGTCTCAGCAATCCGATCCCAGTTGTGATAGAAGTCGAAAGACCTGTCATTCATCCTACGGATACACCGATTCCCACTCCCACTACGGTGCCGACTCCTGTACCTGTGCCCACTCCAATTCCCGCGCCAACACCGTTATTCGACATGGTCAGGGACAATGCCTTTTTCCTTGGAGCTGGAGCAGGAATCTTCATATTAATCGTCGTCGTTATTATTGTCCTGGTCCTGCTGCTCCGGGGTCTTCGCAGACGGCGGGAGAAACCCGCAGAAGGCGACATACCGCCTGCAGTCCCCCTTAGTGGATCGGCGGTAACAGGTCAAACTTTCGCGGGAGTACCGGGATTTGCGCTGTCGCCGCTAACCGGTGCTTACCTGGAAGCATTGGAAAACGCTCCAGAACACGCAAATCTGATCCCTCTTTCAGGCTCCAATATCGCCCTCGGTCGCGATCCGAAAGTCTCGCAAATTAGGTTCAATGACCTGAGCGTATCAGCCTTGCATGCGCGAATA